>JBDSML010000046.1:0-45410 GCA_039915865.1 Gemmatimonadaceae bacterium
ACGAGGCGGCCGAGTTCTGCGAGTTGCTCCGGATCGCGCTCGGCAAGTACCTCGACGAGGGATGCCGACACCGCCATTGAGCCCAGGTCGACGATCCGCTGCACCACGTGTCGAGAGGCCCGTTCACTGAACTCGTCGCGCGAGAGCGTCGCGGTGTAGTGATAGAGATCGTCGTGCTTCGCGCGCCGCAGGATGCCCTTCTCGACGAGACGGTTGGCAACAGTGACGCTCGTGATGTAGACCACGTCGTGTGTGCGGGCGACGCGCTCATGGAGCTCGCGCGCGGTGGCCGGCCGGTTGAGGCTCCACGCCGCTTTGAGAACCCGATGTTCGAGGTCGCCAAGTAACATGCCAGCGCCAGCCGCTGAAAGGCGAACAGTATCCTGTAATCGGACTGAGTCGCCGTTGGCGCTCCCCTTTTTGCGCGGTTTCGTCATGTGGCATCTTCCGGAGGCGACTACGCCAACCAACTATCAATGTGTCATAGAATAGCGCGCAGTCTACCCGCCGTAAACAGGGAATTCTGCTGACTCGCATCGCCGGCAGCGGAATGTTCGACGGCTACGCGGATGCTCAATCGCTTCGTCACGGATTGCCGCCTGACAATTTTCCGGTGTGGACGCGTGCACGAGGCATCACGGCGTCCCTGGTATCGGGCTGACGCGGCTGTTTTCCCTCGCTGACTTCTCGTCTAGCTTCCGACCGTGACAAGCTAACAGCATCGTAGTCACTCCAGAACGGAAGTGAGTTGGCGCCAATTCGCGAGCGCGCGGCGGATTGTCTGCATGGTGTCGTAGCCGGTTCCCCACTGACGCCCGCGATGACATCGGCGAACATCCTGCCAGCGCAAGCCCGTCTCGGCTGCGCCGTAAAAGCCATTCGTGTCGAACCTGTCCGCGCCGCTGAGGAGGACACCTGATTCTCCCACCCACGGCAGCGACGCGAATTTGTCAACGGTGGCGATGAGGAACGCGGGCAGGCGCCGGTAGATCGGCTCGTCCACGGCAACGACAGGCAGCGGGCGCTCACGCGAGAAATCACACTCGAAGTTCGTGCAAACGATCCGCAACTCGCGTGGGTAGTCATCGTTCGGACGAGGGCTGAATGCCGAAGGCCCGAATCGTCGCCCGCACCACGGACAGTTCTCGAGCGGAGTCGGCGACGGCTTGCCGTGCGGATTCGCTTTGAACTGCCGCACCTTCGTGCGCGCCATGTCCGAGCGGCCGTCGCCTTTTCTACCGAGAATGTTCGGTGTGGCTGCCTTGCCCACCCACAGCCCGATCGAACGGCCACTTCCCATACCGCGCGACGTCTTTCTCCCGCTCGAGTTCGAGGGCGCAGACGAGCCCCGCCGCGCGCGAGAGCTGATCGAGCGTGAGAAGGCGCAGTGTGTACCGCATTATGACGCTGACTCCCGCTCCCGCGCGACCTTCGTCGGCACTGTTCCGCCGACGGCGGAGCACCATCGTGAACGCGGCAAGGCCGAGGTACGCCTCCGTCTTACCGCCACCAGTGGGAAAGAAGAGCAGATCGACTGTCTCGCGATTCTTGCCTTCGGATTCGCGAGGCCGGGAAGGTTGAGCAGGATGAACGCGAGCTGAAATGCGCGCCAGGTTGGTACGCGCTCGGGAAGGCCCTATGCTTTGCGACGTTGCCGCATCGCGAGCGCCACGGCGCGATTTGCGAGACGAAGCGCGTCGAGCGCGTCGGGGGCATCTCGCAGAGTCGCGATGCCGCTCTCGATTCGATCGGCGGCGAACGACGCAAGGCCCGATACTCCGACACGATCGGCTGTAGCGCCGGCTCGACCGACGCGCCATCGGCGAGCGCGCCGAGCAATTCCATCGATAGCTCGGCGCCCTGCGGGTCGACGGTTGTTGTCTTCTCCACCTCGGCGCTCGGAATCCAGGCGGTGCGAATGACGGAGCAGCACTCGTCGACTGTTTCCCATTCGGCGGAGACGCCGTGGCCGGTGGCGTATTCGGGAGCGTCCGCATAGTAAAGGTCGGCGACGAGCTCGTCCCACTCCTCGGCGACGGCCCCGCGCGGATCTGGCCTGGGGACGAACGGAGCGTCGCAGCGAACCACGAGCTGCGCCTGTAAGGCGTATGCCGTGTCACGATTCTCCTCGACCGGCGCCCGCTTGTTCACGAGAAACGCGGAGACCGACCGTGTGCCGTCGGCGAAGTGTGTGCCGAGCGTGTCGCCGACAAGCGGGCGCTCGACGACGAACAGCTCCAAGCCACCCGAATTGGGCACCGGATACGGCGCCGTTCGGCTCGTATCGGTGAGAGTCACCGTTACGGTCTCGTCTCTCAGCTGTCCTTGCCAAACCGACACGCGCTTTCCGTCGCCGTCCTCGAGCTCGGTGGTCGCGTAGTCTCCCCAGCAGGCGGTGATCTCGACACTGCGCGCCTCAGGTGGGACGAGGAAGCTCAGTCCCATCGACGAAGGGAAATGTCCTTTCTTCGCCGCCTTGCGTTCTTCCGTCGACTCCTCGCTCAGGCCTGCTGACTCGGGGATGGACTCGAGCTCGTCGCTCTCGTCGGCATCGGCTGCTTTCTCCGCCGGCGTACGCGAAGGAATGAGAAAGCCGGTGAGATACTGTGTCGCCGGACGCTCCCACCCTTTCAGGCGTTCGTCGGCGAGGGCGTGGCTTGACGATGGGCCGACGAGATCGAGCTGGAGTGCCTCGACCATTCGAGCGCGGACGTCGACGGACGTGACGAGAGGCAGCGCGGCTGGGCTTTGACGTTCAGTCTTTTGATGATGCTACGCTCCGTGTCGTCGAGCGTCCACTCGTGACGATGCGTGGAGCGTTAAGACGGAACGGGCACGGCGACCACATCGAGACCGGCGATGCCGCCAAAGTCGGCGGGATTGCAGGTATAGAGCGGGAGCTCGTTGGCGATTGCGGTAGCGGCGATCATGGCGTCGTAGGAGCGCGCGGTGGTCTTGCGCCCGGAGCGCCGGAGCGATGCGGCTACCTGTCCGAATGCGCGCGCCGCGCTGGCGTCGAAGGGAAGCGGCTCGAAGTCCGCCTCGGCCTGCTGGAGATGCGCCTGCCGGGCGGCGCGCTCCTCGTCCGACGTGGCGACGAGTGGACCCACGGTCAGCTCAGCGAGCGTGATGGCGGTGATAAGCGGCTCTTCCGGGAGGAATGAAGGATTCTCGATGCGCGTCAGGAGGATGACCGTGCTGGTGTCGAGAATGCCGCGGAGGTGACGCGCCCGCGCAATCATCACAGGGATGCGTCGAGCGTGCGGTCGATGTCGGCGCGGAGTGCGGCGGCGTCAACGCGTGGCAATCGGCGCCAACGCGCGAGCAGCGTTGCGGCGGGCAGTGCGCGGCTGGGGAGCGGGCGCAGCTCGGCGATGGGGCGGCCGTCGAGCGTGACGGTCAGCGATTCGCCGTTGGCGACCCGCTGGAGCACGCGGCCACCGTTGTTGCGGAGGTCTCTGACGGTGACGTTGTCCATGCATGAGTGTATCACCGGTGAGACATCGGCGCAAGGCGTTTGGGAGTAGTGCCTTAGAGATCAAAGCCGAAGTTGCCGGCGTTCTCTGGCTTGGCTTTCCCCCACCCTTCTTGGCCGGTTTCCCGGTGTTGGAAGCCCCTGCGCGAGCTTCTTCCTTTGCTCGCGTGGCGTTGAGCTCGAGGAGACGAGCCAGGACTTCGTCGCGGATGTCGTCGGGCCAGCGGAGTCGATACGGCTTCTTCTTCGCGCTCCGCTCCTCTTCATCGATCTCGTAGTCGAGAGGGAATTCGCAGTTGGTCGGTATGTCGGTCCATCCGTAAGCATTGAGGACAGCGCGGTCCATATCGGCGTGGAGGTCGCGAAGTTGTTGAATCTCTGGATCACGTTCGTTTGGGTCAGGGAGGCGATTGTATGTCTCAGTCAGTCCCTTCGCCAACCTCTCCATCAGACTCCGTCGAACCTCCTCGTAAAGCGCAGCGACGCGGGCAATGTCAGTATCCATTCCGGGGGTAGGGAACGGAAAGGTCTCAAAACAGTCCGAAGATCGATAACCCAGATCTTCCAGCGTGGAGCTCGTAAACCGAACCCAGACATCGTGAATACGAGATTGGAGGACGCCGAATGTGTGGATATCGGCGCGACTGAAAACCACAGTGTTCTCGCTGTACACCCAGCCCGCGAGAAGGAAGCAGAACGCGAGGTGCTTGCTTGTTCTTGGCGCAACCAAGACGCGGTCTAGGTCAGCAATCGCGCGGTAGAGTCCGGGTCGTTTTTCAGCGTATTGCCACCATCTCTCTCGAAGAATTTTTCTTGTTTGCGTTTCACGATCGCGCTTTACCCTTTCTTCTACGATTGACATCAGATCGGGCCAATTACGACGACACTCGGCCTCACTCCGGTCGAAAAAATTTATGACGAAACGATGGTACGCGTGGGTTGGGCTTGTGTTGACTTCATCGCCACCGACGTACGGAAATATCACTTCCCGGTTCCGTGGATTTGCGTCGAGAAGACAGCGCATTTCGGCAACAGATGTAGCGATCCCCGATTTGCCTGTATCGTCGAATGTAGAGCCCATACCGAGAACGATACTCCTCTGAAAGCTCTTCTCGGCGTTCGCGATGAGTCGAGAAGGGTCGTCGTTTCCACCACGATGAAACAGGAATGCCGTTATTCGATTCACGGCCCTGCCATCAATCTCCCTGTGAGCGATGTGCATCCCCTTCGAGACACAAACAACACTCACCGTCACTGCGGCCAGGCCAGGCCATTTTACACGCTTCTCCGCATCAAAGATTTCTCCACCGTGATTGCAAATCCATCGAAGACCCGACGACCGCGTATCTCCCTGAGCAATCGTGTTCGTGGCGATCAGACCAAGTGTTCCGTTTGCCCGCAACAGATTGAAGGCTCGTCGGAAAAAATGCGCAACCAAGTCGGCGTTCCCGTGACTCGCTGTGTGGATATCCTGAAGCCAACCGGTAGCAAGCGACATTGCCTCCCAATATCGAATTCTTGCCCGCACAGGGCGGATTCCCAACAATCGAATCGAAACCGGCATCTGCTCGTTCAAAGACTTCCGGAAACTCAGTCTCCCAGTGAAACGGCACCAAGGCTGGATCTTCTGCCCGTAGTTTCTCGATCCATCCACGCTTTCCTTCTGCCTCTCCTCGGACGACTAAATCCACTTATTCCAATCGCCTTGTCTCGCGCTCCTTCGTCTTTGTAGCGATGCCGTCCTCCTCATGCTTCGCTCCCTCGCGTATGGCGACAAGCCGTCGCACTTGGTGCAGACGGTTCCGACTCGATAGCGGAGCTCCGCTTCAAATGGAGCGTCGGCGGATGACTGTCGCCAGCTCGAGCGACGGAAGCGAAGCGCGTGATCACGCTGGGTGCAACGCTGGCACACATGACTTTACATTTGTAGCATGTGATGCCCGTCACCAATCTCGCCACACACCATAGCGAGCACTACAGTTACGTGAGTAACTGAGTTATAAGAAATTTAGTAACCTTTGTTGCTTTTTCTGGACCCCAAACGTCTATTTACCGAACACCAGAGCGTCGCAGCGGCCCAGCACTCAGAGCCCGCCCGCCCTTCTCCCGCCTCCGCCCCGCCCCAGGATCAGCTGAATGAGGAAACGCATCCTTGCCGCCGCAGTCGTCTGTGGCGTTGCCGCTTGCTCCGACTTGCCCTCTGCAAACGCCCCAGCGTCCACCATCGCTACCGTTGCTGCGACAAGGGCGAACCTCCCGCAGACGCCGAGCACACCAATCCCCGGTCGCTACATCGTGCAGTTTCGCGCGAGCAGCACGAATACCCTCGCGAAGAATGCGGCGGTCGTGTCACAGATGTACGGCGGCACTGTCGAGCGCGTGTATACCACCGCACTGAATGGCGCTGTCATGCAGCTCTCCGACGCCGGGGTCGCCGCATTGCGCAACGACTCCCGCGTCCTCTCCGTTGAACAGGACCAGGTCTTCTCCGTCTCTGCGGTGCAGAACAGCCCGCCGTCGTGGGGACTCGATCGCATCGACCAGCGTGCACGTCCGCTCAGCCAGACGTACGGCTATAGCGTCTCTGGCAACGGCGTCACCGCGTACATCATCGATACCGGTATCAACTTCGCGCAGGCTGACTTCGGCGGACGCGCAGTCACGGGATACGACGCGATCACCGCGGGCGGCAATGCGCAGGATTGCAATGGACACGGCACGCACACGGCCGGCACAGTCGGTGCGACGACATACGGTGTGGCGAAAAAAGTTCGCCTCGTCGCGGTGAGGGTGATGAACTGCGTCGGCAACGGCAGCACGAGCAGTGTCATCGCGGGCGTCGACTGGGTCACGCAGCACGTGAGCCGCCCCGCTGTCGCCAACATGAGCCTCGGTGGCAATCTCTCTCCCGCCCTCAATACCGCCGTCGAGAACTCGATCCTCGCCGGCGTCACGTACGCGGTGTCGGCGGGCAATAGCTCCGCCGACGCGTGCAACCAGTCGCCGGCGGCGGCACCCAACGTGATCTCCGTTGGCGCGACGGGCAGTGCGGACGACTTCGCGTCGTTCTCGAACTTCGGCAGCTGCGTTCACATCAACGCACCTGGCGTGGGCATCACGTCGCTCTGGATCGGCGCGAGCGGTACGACGACCACCATCAGCGGAACGTCGATGGCGTCGCCGCACGTGGCCGGTGTCGCCGCGCTCTATCTCGAGGCCAATCCGACGGCGACGCCGGCGCAGGTGCGCAGCGCGCTCACGAGCAACGCAACGGCGAACGTCATCACGAGTCTACCCGCGTCGACGCCGAACCTCCTTCTCTATGAAGGCTTCATCGGCGGTACGCCTCCGGTCCCGCCCGTCGCACCCATCGCACGGTTCACCTCCTCGTGTGCGGCGCTCACCTGCTCTTTCAACGCCACGGCGACGACCGCGCAGCCAGCGGCGTCGTACAGCTGGAACTTTGGCGACGGCTCGACGGCGACGGGCATGATCGTCAGCCGCACATATGCTGCAAGCGGCACGTACAACGCCACGCTGACGGTATCCGACGCTGGCGGCACGATCACGAAGACGCGAGTCTTGGTCGTGACCGGTCCTGCTGTGAATCAGGCGCCATCGGCGACGATTGCAACGCCGGCGCTGAACGCGACCACGGTGCAAGGCACAAGCATCTCGTTCGCCGGTAGCGCAACGGATCCGGAAGACGGTTCGCTCAGCGGCGCGTCGCTCGTCTGGACGAGCAGTCGCGATGGCCAGATCGGCACCGGTACCTCGTTCGCGAAAGCGAACCTCTCGACAGGCACGCACACCATCACGCTGACCGCCACCGACTCGAAGGGCTCGACCGCCACCGCAACGCGCACGATCACGATCAGTGCCGCGAATCAGGCGCCCGTCGCCTCGTTCACGTGGAATTGCGCCACTGGCATCACTCGCCAGTGCGCTCTGAGCGGCAGTGGTTCCACCGATGACGTCGGCATCACGATGTACACGTGGGATTGGGGCAATGGTCGCAGCGAGTCGCACGTCGGCGCGGGCGCGAAGAACACGTGGACGCCGAGCGGTACGTATAACGTGACGCTCAAGGTGACGGACGGCAGCGGCTTGACCAACTCGGTGACGAAGACCGTCATCGTCCCGTAAGACACACACACGATCGTACGACGTCGGGACAGGACGCAAACGCGTCCTGCCCCGATTGTCTTCCGCGAGACGGTCCGCGAATCTACGGCACCGCAACCTGCTTGGTGATCGAATGCGTGAGGCCGCCCGCATCCGTGACGGTAAGCGTGATGCTGAACGTCGCTGTGGAGGGCCACGTGTTGTTCGACGTCGCTCTCGTGTGCGATTCCGTGCGGCCATCGCCCCAATTCCAGCTGTACGAGACCACGCCGTGATCGTCCGTCGACGAGCTGCCGTCGAACGAGCACCGGTGTGCGCCCGTCGTGCTGCAGGTGTAGGTGAAGTTCGCCACCGGCGGCTGATTCGCCGGCGGCGTTATGGTGATCGTACGAATCGTTGTTCCGTTCGCGCCCTGCGCGTCCGTCGCCCTGAGCGTGATCGTGTGCGTTCCCACTGAGAGACTACTCACGCTGAACGCCGTCCCCGAGCCGATCTGACCGTTGATACTGCTCGTCCACACCAGCGAGCCGCCCGTCAACGCGCCGTCTTCCGGGTCCTGGCCGGTGCCGGCAAAGGACACCGAAGCGCCTTGCGTGAAGCTGCTGTTGTTCGCTGGCGCTGTGATCGTTGCCGTCGGCGCCTGGTTCGCCGCGGGCGTCGGGATCACCACCTGCTTGGTGATGGCGTTCGTCAGTCCGCCACCGTCGGTGACCGTGAGTGTGATGTTGTACGTCCCCGCTGCAGCCCACGTGTTGTTCGCTGTTGGACCCGAATGCGTCTCGCTGCGTCCGTTGCCCCAATTCCACTGGTAGGAGACGATCCCGACGTCGTCGGTAGAGGTCGCGCCGTCGACGCTGCACCGCAGTGTCGGGCACGTGATCGCGAAGCGTGCGACCGGCGCCTGGTTCGTCGGCCCGTTAAGGAAGCCGCTGTAGAGCAGAAGGTTTGGCGTCCCCGCCGGCACTCCGCTGATGACGCCAGATGTCGCGTTGGCAATGAGCGCCGCGCGCACCTGCGCCGGCGTCGCGGTTGGGTTGACCTCGAGGTATTGCGCGACGACACCAGCCACATGCGGCGTCGCCATCGACGTTCCGCTGATCGTGTTCGTCGTGCCGTTCGCGCCGATCCAGAGCGACTTGATGTTCACACCAGGCGCGTTGATCGCGACGCACGCACCGCGGTTGGAGAACGACGCCCATCCATCGGTGATGCTCGTCGCACCAATCGTGATGGCGCCCGGCGTGCCGCCCGGAGAGTCGTTGCATGCGGGCGTTCCGGCGTTGCCTGCGGCAACCACGAATGGAATGCCGGCGCTCATCGAGTTGGTGATCGCGTCGTTGAGCGGCTGGAAGAACGGTCCGCCGAGACTCATGCTGGCGACGGCTGGCTTCGTGGCGTGTGCCGTGACCCAGTCGATTCCCGCGATGACGGCGGCATAGCTGCCACTGCCGGCGCAGTCGAGCACGCGCACCGCGACGATCTTCACGTTCTTCGCGACACCGTACGTCGTCGAGCCCACGGTGCCAGCGGTGTGTGTGCCGTGGCCATTGCAATCAACGGAGCCACCACCGGGCGTGATCTCATCGATACCCGCCAACGCGCGACCACCGAAATCCGTCTGTCCGAAGTTGAGACCCGTGTCCAGAATGTACGCCGTGACGCCGGCGCCTGTCGGTCCGTAGTTGTAACGCACGCTGAGCGGGAGATTGCGCTGGTCGACGCGATCCAGTCCCCACGACGGAGGATTGTTCTGCGTCCCGCTGATCGAGACGACGTGGTCTTGATCGACGGACAGGACGCGCGGATCGAGTCGCAGTGCAGCGGCAGCATCGTCGGCGAGAGTCATTGCCGCGCCGTTCAACACCTTGGAGTAGACGAATCTCGTCACTCCACCAACCATGTGCTCGGCGTACCTCGCGTTGGTGAGCGCGTCAGTGCTGCTCGGCCGGAACTGAACGATGTACTGTCCCGGGATTGGATCGCCGGTCTGCGAGCGCGTCGCACTCGTCGGGATGAATGGGGTGGCGGCCGGCGGGGAGGATGGAACGTCAGAGCATGCGGCGAGCCCGCACAGAAGCGCGGCGGGCAGTACGACTTTCCTCATAGGGGGTCCTGCGAAGGGGGGGCAAGTGAACGCGCTGCTTCGCGCCCGACAGAATAGTCGGGCCGGTTCCTGGCCGCAATCAATACTCATTTGTAGCCGCACCGATCTTTCAATCGCATGTTTTGCACACGCGCCCCACGCGCGAGAGCGACGCCACACGTTGCTCTCGTTCGCTGCCCGTTGGCCGCTAGGGGACGGTGATCACCTTGGAGAGACTGTTCATCACATTCTTCGTGTCCTTCACCGTGAGCGTGACGGTGTAGGTACCCGACGCGCCATACGTATGCGCTACGGTTGAGGTCGCTGACGTCGTCACAGCGGTGCCGTCGCCCCACGTCCACGCGTACTGAACGATCCCCACATCATCGGACGACAGGCTCGCCTCGAACGAACACCGCTGAGCCGAGCAGCTCTGCGTGAACGATGCGATTGGCGGTTGGTTCAACCCGAAGATCGTGATGACGCGCGTGGCCAGGGCGGTCGCACCCTGCGCATCGCGAGCCGTGAGCGTGATCGTGTGTACGCCGAGTGACAGGCCGGTCTTCGTGAAAGTCGTTCCCGTACCGATCTGGCCGTCGCGGTTGCTCGTCCACACCAGTGACGCACCGGTCAACACACCGTCCTCCTGATCGTCGCCGCTTCCGCTGAACGTGATGTTCACTCCTGGACCGAAGACCATGGCGCTCGATGGCGCCACGATCGTCGCTGTCGGCGCGTGGTTCGCCGCGGTAGTCACGGTCAGGATGATCGACGCCGTCGCGGTCGCGGACTTCGAGTCGTGCACGCCGAGCGTGATGGTGTGCACGCCGACCGACAGCGTGGTCGTCGCGAACGATGTCCCCGTGCCGATCTGCCCATCGCGGCTGCTCGTCCAGACGAGCGACGCGCCACTCAGCGCTCCGTCTTCAGCGTCCGATCCACTTCCGCTGAACGAGACGCTCGCACCCTGTGAGACGCTTGCGTTGTTCGCCGGCGACGCGATGCTCGCCGTCGGCGGCGTGTTGATGACGATCGTGACCGTCGCGACGCCCGTGGCGTTCCGTGAATCCTTCGCCATCAGCGTGATCGTGTGTGCGCCCGCCGCCAGGTTGCTCGTCGACACCGACGCACCGGTGCCGATCTGGCCGCTGCGATTGCTGCTCCACACGAGCGACGCACCACTCAGCACACCGTCCTCCGGATCACTGCCCGCGCCGCTGAGCCTGACGCTCGATCCCAGCAGGAACGTCGTGTTGTTCACCGGCGTCGTGATGGTCGCCGTCGGCGATTGGTTCGCGGCGACCGTGATCGTCACCGACGCCGTGTCCGTCGCACCTTGAGCGTCCGTCGCGATGAGAGCGATGGTGTGCGTCCCGATCGACAGCGCGTTCGCCGACACCGACGCGCCGACACCCAACGCCCCATCTCGGCTGCTGCGCCACGCCAGCGACGCGCCTGCGAGTACCCCATCCTCTGGATCATTCGCGGATCCGTTCAGCGTCACGACCGCGCCCTGTGTGAACTTCGCGTTGTTCGCCGGCGACACGATGACCGCCGACGGCGACTGGTTGCCGATGGGAACCTGCTTCACGATGGTGCTCGTCAGGCCACCGGCGTCCTTCACCGTCAACGTGACGGTGTAGAGACCAGGCATGGCGAACGTCGTTGTCGTCGTTGGGGTCGAGACCGTCTTGCTCTTGCCATTGCCCCACTCCCAGCTGTACGACACGATACCGTTGTCGTCGGTCGATGCGCTCGCATCGGCCACACAGTTCATCGTCGGACAGCTCATGCTGAAGTTTGCGACAGGCGCATGGTTGGCCGGCGACGTCACCGTGATGCTGCGCGTCGCGATGCCCGTGGCATTGCGCGAATCCTTCGCCGTCAGCGTAATGATGTGCGTGCCTGCCGACAGCGTGCTCGTCGAGACCGACGTGCCGGTGCCGATCTGCCCGTCTCGGCTGCTCGTCCACACGAGTGATGCGCCGCTCAGCGTGCCGTCCTCGGGATCGGTCGCACTTCCGCTGAACGTCACACTCGTCCCGGCGACGACGTTTGCATTGGCCGCCGGCGCCGTGATCATTGCGGCGGGCGATTGGTTCGCGGCGATGGTGATCGTACGCGTCGCCGTGCCGACGACGCCGAGTGCGTCGGTGGCCGAGAGCGTGATGACTTGGATACCCGGCGTCAACGTGCTCGTCGAGAGCGACGTACCGTTGCCCAGCGCTCCGTCGACGCTGCTCGTCCACACGAGCGAGTTACCTGTCAACGCGCCGTCCTCGAAATCGGTCGCCGAACCAACGAAGGTGATGGGTGTGCCCTGGGGAAAGATGTTGCCGCTCGCCGGTGCGTTGATGATCACCACCGGCGGCAGGTCCGGCACGGCCACCTGCCTCGCGATGCTGTTGGTCAGTCCACCGGCATCGGTGACGGTGAGCGTGATGGTGTAGACGCCGGTCTGTGCCCAGGTATTCTTCGTGACCGGCTGGACCTTGCTCTCGCTGCGGCCATCTCCCCACGTCCACGCGTACTTCACGATGCCGACGTTGCCGCTCGATCCGCTCGCGTCGAGCGTGCACTGAGATGTCGGGCACGATGCGGTGAAGTGTGCGACGGGTTGCTGGTTCGCCGATGCGATGACGATGCTTCGCGTCGCCGTACCAGTGGCGTTGCGAGTGTCCTTTGCGGTGAGGGTGATCGTGTGCGCGCCGAGCGACAGCGCGCTCGTCGAGAACGTCACGCCGGTCCCGATCTGACCGTCGCGGCTGCTGGTCCACACGAGCGAGCCCGCTGTGAGCACGCCGTCCTCTGGATCGGTACCGACGCCCCCAAAGATCACCGGCGTGCCTGGTGCGAAGCTGGCGCTATTGATCGGTGCGCTGATCGCCGCGCTCGGAGCCTGGTTGATCGTGACTGAAATCGACGCCACCCCCGTCGCACCGCGCGAGTCCTTCGACGTCAACGTGATCGTGTGCGTGCCGCCGGAGAGCGTGCTGCTCGCGACGGATGCCCCCGTCCCGATCTGTCCATTGATGCTGCTCGTCCACACGAGCGACGCGCCCGTCAGTGTGCCATCCTCGACGTCGTTGCCGGCACCGTTGAACGCGACGGTGGCGCCAAGCAGGAAGACGGCGTTGTTGGTCGGCGTGGCGATGCTGGCGGTGGGCGCTTGATTCGCCGTAATGGTGATGGTGAGCGTCGCCGTCGCGGTCGCGTTCTGCGCGTCCTTCGCCGTGAGCGTCACCACGTGGCTCCCCGCGGTCAACGCGGTCGTCGCCACTGATGCACCCGTGCCAATCACGCCATCCCTGCTGCTCGTCCACACGAGCGACGCGCCGCTCAGCGCGCCGTCTTCCAGATCAGTGCCGGTTCCAGTGAATGCTACCGACGTGCCCTGCACGAACGACGCATTGTTCGCCGGAGTCGTGATCGCCGCCGTTGGCGCATGATTGATGACGACGGTCGACGTCCTGGTGCTGGTCCCATTCGGATCGGTGATGGTGAGCGTCACCGTATACGTGCCTGCGGCGGCGTAGGTATGCGTGGGTGTCTTTCCGCTGCCGCTCGATGCGTCGCCGAAGGTCCACTGATACGACGGTGTGGCCCACGACGACGTCGAGCTGCTCGCGTCGAAGCTGCACACGGTCAATACGCAGGTCGACGTGAAGTTCGCCACCGGCGCCGACGGTGCCTGGATGAATCCCGCGTACAACAAAAGATTGGGTGTCCCGCTCGGCACACCGGTGACGATTCCTGCGGTCGCGTTGCCAATGAGCGCTGCGCGGACCTGGGCCGGCGTCGCCGTTGGGTTGAGCTGGAGATAGAGCGCCGCAGCCCCCGCCACATGCGGTGATGACATCGACGTTCCACTCAGCGCGATCGACCCGGATCCCGTCCACCACGAGGTGATCCCCACACCCGGCGCTATGAGGTCGACGCACGTGCCGAAGTTCGAGAAGCTGGCCCAGCCATCAGCGGCGTCCGAGGCGCCGATGGTGAGTGCGTCCGGCGCGCTGGCCGGTGACTGATTGCAGGCGTCGGCGGAGGCGTTGCCTGCGGAGACCACGTATGTGACGCCGGCGGCGATGGAGTTCTGCACCGCCTGATTGACGGGAATGCTGACTCCCGCGCCGATGCTCATGTTCACGACGGCGGGGAGCGTCCTGTGCGTCGTCACCCAATCGATGCCAGCCAATACGGCCGACGTGCTTCCGTTGCCCTGGCAATCGAGCACGCGCACCGCGACGAGCCGCACGCCCTTCGCGACGCCGTACGTCGTCGAACCTACCGTACCGGCGACGTGCGAGCCGTGTCCCTCGCAGTCGGCCGCCGTTCCGCCCGCCGTGATCGCATCATAGCCCGTCTGCGCACGGCCGCCAAAATCCGCCTGACCGAAGTTGATGCCCGTGTCGAGGATGTAGACCGTGACCCCGCTGCCCGTCGCACCATAGACATACGAGCCGCCGAGTGGACGCGCGCGTTGATCGATGCGATCGAGTCCCCACGTCGCGCCGACCTGCGTCCATGAATCCTTCCGGACCACTTCATCCTGGTCCACCGACAGCACGCGTGGATCGGCGCGCAGTGCCGCCGCCGCATCGTCCGCGAGTTGCATCGACGCGCCATTGATGGCCGACGTATAGACGCGATCGACCCTGCCCCCGTAGAGGTTGCCGACGATCGCCGCATTGCTCAGCGAGCTCGCACCGCCTGCACGAAAGCGGACGATGTACTGGCCCGGAATCACGACGTGATCCACGTCGCGCGCGACACTCGACGGCGACGGACGCTGTTGCGTGAGCGGAGCGGTTGGCAGGTCACTGCACGACATCAGCCCGCCGAGCAATGCGGCGGGGAGTACGTATTTCCTCATCGACGGACTGTCCTGGAGCCGGGGGGGCGCGCGACTGGTCCAGTGGAACTACAGCGGACTTGAGTGAGCGCGATGCGGCAAGATACGGTGCATCGAGCTCAGAACCAACAAGAATCGAACATCGTTGCGCGGCTGCAACATCACGCTACAACTGCTGCACGCACTCCATACGAGCGTGGCGTGCGCGCCTCAACATTCGAGCAGGGATTCGACGCGGCGATGGGAGAGACGACGCGCGCCGTGAAGCCCGGCGATGGAGAGGAGAAACGCACAACCGAGTACGGATCCATTCACTTGCTCGATCAGCTCGCACGCGGCGGCGGCAGTTCCACCGGTCGCGAGCACGTCGTCGACGAGCAATACACGCGCCGGAGATGGACACGCATCCACATGCATCTCGAGACGACCGGTGCCGTACTCGAGATCATACTCTTTCCCAGCTGTGTTCCACGGCAGCTTTCCCGCCTTGCGAATGGGGATGAAGCCGGCATCGAGCGCGATCGCGACGGGCGCGGCGAGGATGAAGCCTCTGCTCTCCACTCCCGCGACGTACGTGACGCCAGACCCCTGCCACGTCGCCGCGATCGCGGCGACGACGTCGCGCAGCAACGCAGCGTCGGCCAGTACGGGTGTGATGTCCTTGAACATGATGCCCGCCTTCGGAAAGTCCGGCACGTCGCGTAGCGTGGCGATCAGTCGGTTGCGCAGGCCTTTGCGTTCATCGCCTGTCGTCCCGAGCGAAGTCGAGGGACCTGCTTTCTCGCGCTTCATCAACTCAACGATGAATCGTGAAGGGATACGGCAGCGGCGTCCCGATGTCGCCGGGCATGTCGGCGAGGTCAGTCACCCCAGCACCCGTGGGTCCCACCTCGAGCGCCCGCCGCAGCCGCTCCAACGACGACGCTTGCCCGCCTGCCGCAACCTCGACGTCGCCGCTCGGAAGATTCGTCACCCATCCACTGACGCCGAGCCGCCGAGCTTCCTCGCGGACGAACCAGCGAAATCCGACTCCCTGCACTCGGCCGCTGATGCGAACATGGAGCAGGTGCACTTACTGTTGCTCCCATCCCTGCGTGCCATACAGCGGCACGAACCGCACGGGTGCGACGTCCTTCGTCTCGATGTTCGCGCCGTGCCGAGTCACGAGCTTGAGCGTCTGCTCCTCCTTCGTGCCGACAGGAACGAGCATGCGCCCCCCGTCCGCCAGTTGTTCGACGAGCGCCGGGGGAACGCTCGGACCGCCCGCACTCACGAGAATCGCGTCGTAGGGAGCATAGGCACGCCAACCCACGGTGCCGTCGCCGAGCAGCATCGACACGTTCGTGGCGCCGGCGACGTTGATCGCCTCGCGCGCCGACGCGAACAGCGCGGGAATGCGCTCGATCGTGAACACCTGCGCCACAAGATGCGAAAGCAGCACGGTCTGATAGCCCGACCCGGTGCCGATCTCCAACACCTTCTCGTTGCCCGTGAGCGCGAGGATCTCGAGGTACCGCGCGTGAATACTCGGCTGCGAGATCGTCTGCCCGCTGCCGATCTGCAGTGGTGCGTCTTCGTACGCGCGATGGCGGACGCCCGTGGGGACGAACGCGTGTCGCGGCGTCATGTCGAAGGCACGCAGCACCGCGAGGTCGCGAACGCCCTTCTCGCGAAGGAGCTCGACGAGTCGGCGCCGAGCGCCGCCCATCTGCCCCTCTACAGCTCCCGCCACCAGTTCCCCGATGATTCCAGCATGCTGTAGTTGGTGAGGTCGAGGTGAAGCGGCGTGATCGAGATGAATCCTTCCTGGATGGCGCGGAAGTCGGAGTCCGGCTCTCCCGTCCACGTGATCGAGCCGCCACCGATCCAGAAGATGTCGCGATCCCACGGATCGCGCATCGGCTTGAGCGAACCCGAATACACTCGGCTCCCCAGTCGCGTCAGCCGCGCTCCCTTCACACCATCCACGGGAACCGGAGGCAGGTTCACGTTGAGCAGTGTATTCGCGGGGAACGTCGGAAGGGAGGTCAGGTGCTTGATGAGCGGCGTCAACACGCTCACCTGTTCCCTGAGGTGCGTGAGATCCGACCGCAGGTCTCCGCCAGCAAACGAGAACGCGATCGAGGGAATGCCCAGGGCGAGTCCTTCCATCGCAGCAGCCACGGTGCCGGAATAGAGGACGTCCTCACCCATGTTCTGTCCGTGGTTGATGCCGCTGAGGACGAAGTCGGGCCGCTCATCCATCAGCGCTTCGACGGCGATCATCACACAGTCGGTCGGCGTGCCGTCGATCTGCCAGCGTCGCTCGGCGCGTCGTACGGGCCGCAGTGGATGGTGCAACGTGAGGGAGTGGCTCGTCGCGCTCTGCTCGCGATCCGGCGCAACGACGTACACATCGCCAAGTGGTTCGGCAGCCTCGATGAGGCATTCGATTCCGTGGGCGAGGATGCCGTCGTCGTTCGTGATGAGAAATCGCATGACCTATCGGCTACCGTTCTGTTCGGGGGCGAGAAAGCGGATGAGCTCCTTGAGCTCCGTCTCGAGCGACTCGAGCGTCTGCACCGTGAGCGCCGCACGCGCTGCGCCGCGCAGTTCGCCACCCTTCCGGTGCTCATCCACTTTCTGACGTGCACCTTCGATGGTGTACTTCTCGGTGTAGAGCAGGTGCTTCACGAGCAGGATCAACTCGATCTCCCGACGCTGGTAGACACGGTTGCCCGAGCGATTCTTCGCCGGACTGAGGAAGCGGAACTGGCTCTCCCAATAGCGCAGCACGTGCGGCTTGAGGTCGGTGAGCTCGCAGACCTCGCCGATGCTGAAGAATTCCTGGACCGGCTCGCCGGCGGCGCTCATGCGTCACGCTCCGCGCGCAGCTCGCGCGACATCAGCTCCGAGACGGCGCGTCGCGCGGAGTGTCCGTCGAAGAGGATGCGGTGCACCATCTCGACGATCGGCATCTCCACTCCCTCGCGCGCGGCGAGCGCGAACGCGCTGCGCGTCGTGGCCACGCCTTCCGCGACGGTCTCCTTGCCGGCCAGCGCTTCATCGAGCGTCGCGCCCTTGCCGATCGCCATGCCCACGGCGCGGTTGCGGCTCAGTGAACCGGTGCACGTCAACACGAGGTCGCCCATGCCGGCCAGGCCGGCGAACGTCGCCGACTGCGCACCGAGCGCAACGCCAAGTCGCGTCATCTCGGCAAGACCACGTGTGATGAGCGCCGCGCGCGAGTTGAAGCCCAGCCCCACCCCTTCCACGAGTCCCGCCGCCACGGCGATGACGTTCTTCAGCGCGCCGCCGAGCTCGACGCCGATGATGTCGTCGTGCGTGTAGATGCGGAGATGCGAATTGCTGAAGGCGTCCTGCACGACCTCGGCCGCGAGCAGGTCATGCGACGCGGCGACGATCGCCGTCGGCTGCTGCGCCGCGACTTCCGCCGCGAAGCTCGGCCCCGACAATGCGACGACTGAATGACCGGGCGCTTCCTCGGCCACCACGTCGCTCATCAGGGCGAGGGAGTCGCGCTCGATTCCCTTCGACGCGACGCAGAGTGTCGCGCGCGGAGCGAATGAGGCCCGCGCCGTCGAGAGCACGGAGCGCGTGTGCTGCGAGGGCGTCGCGACGCACACAAGCGTGGCGTCATCGAGCGCATGCGCGAACGACGACGTGGCGCACAGCGATTCCGCCAGCGGAAAGCCCGCGAGGAAGCGCGTGTTCTCGTGCCGATCGTTCACCGACGCGACCACGTCACCTTCGAGCGCCCAGAGAACGGCATCATGTCCATTTCGCGCGAGGATGTCGGCCAGTGCCGTTCCCCATGCGCCTGCTCCAATGACGGCGCAGCGCGTCATGCCTGGCCTCTCTTGCCGAACCGGTTCTCCTCACCACGCCGCAGCCGTCCGATGTTCGCGCGGTGCGTCCAGAAGACAAAGACCGCCACGAGTACACTGACGAGAAACAGCGGCGAGCCGACGCCGAGCGTGATTCCGAGGAGCATCGGCAGCAGGACGGCCGAGATGAGACTACCGAGCGACACGTAGCCGCTGGCGAGGACGACCGCCACGAAGACCGCAAACGTCGCCGCCATGGGGATCGGTGCGAGCGCGAAGAACACACCGGCCGCCGTGGCCACGCCCTTTCCGCCCTTGCCGAACTTGAGGAAGACCGGACGCACGTGTCCCATGATCGCCGCGACGCCGATGATGATGGCCCACATCACCGGGTCGCGCGCGCTCTCGATTCTCGGCGGCAGCAGCAGCACCGGCAGCGCGCCTTTCGCCGCGTCGGCGAGGAAGACGGCGATGCCGATCTTCCAGCCGAGCACACGAAAGACGTTCGTCGCACCGAGATTCCCTGAGCCCTGCTTCCTCAAGTCGACGCTCTTCGCCATGCCCGCGAGATGCGCGAAGGGGATCGACCCCGAGGTATACGCTACTGCGAGCGCCAGGGCTGGATGCATTTACGCTTCCGTCTTCGCGCCGCTCTTGCGACGCATCAGGATGCGAAGCGGATTGCCCGTGAACGGATACGTCTCACGAAAGCCGTTGTGCAGGAAGCGGACGTAGTGCTCCTCGACGAGCTCAGGGTGATTGCCGAAGAACGCGATCGTCGGCGGAGCGACGCTGACCTGCGTGGCGTAGTTGAGCTTCACCTCGCGGCCCGCGGCCTGATTCGGCTGGCGGCGCGCCAACAGCTCGGCGAGACGCTCATTGACCTGCGACGTGGTGATGCGCGTCTTCGACTGCTCGTCGACGACCTGGATGAGGTCGAGGATCTTCGACACACGCTGGCCCGTGAGCGCCGATGTGAAGAGGAAGGGCACGTGCTTCAGGAAGGGCGCCTTCTCGTGCGCCTTCTTCTCGAACTTGTGCGTCGCCTTGTCGTCCTTCTCCACGAGGTCCCACTTGTTGACGACGACGATGAGTCCCCGCCCTGCCTCCCACGCGAGATGCGCGATGGAGAGATCCTGGTTGTGGAACTCGCCTTCCGTGGCGTCGATGAGGAGCACGCAGAGATTCGCGCGCTCGATGGCGCGACGCGCGCGCAGCGACGAGTAGAACTCGATGCCGTCGTCGATCTTCGACTGGCGACGCAGCCCCGCCGTGTCGACGAAGATCATCTTGCGGCCGTGGTACGTCATCGGCGTATCGATGGCGTCACGCGTCGTTCCGCTGATGTGGCTCACCACCAACCGCTCTTCGCCAAGCAGCCGGTTGACGAACGACGACTTGCCGACGTTCGGGCGACCGATGACGGCGACGCGAAGCGCCTCCTCGTCTTCAGGGATCGACTCCGGGAGACGTTCGACGACCGCATCGAGAAGGTCACCGGAATTCTTGCCATTCTGTGCCGACACGGGAAACGGGTCACCCGCACCGAGCCGGTAGAACTCGTAGAAATCCGTGCGGCTCGGATCGTCCACCTTGTTCGCCACGAGCAGCAGCGGCTTGCCGGACGTGCGCAGCATCTCGGCGACGCGTGAGTCGCTCGGGTGCACGCCGACCAGCGCGTCGACGACGAAGAGGAACAGGTCCGCCTCCTCGATCGCGGTCGCCACCTGGCGCCGGATCTCGAGGTCCATCGGCAGGTTCGGATCGTCGGAGAGACCGCCGGTATCGACGAGCCAGAAAGCGCGACCGTTCCACTCCGCCTTGGAGAAGTGGCGATCGCGCGTGGTGCCCGCTTCCTCGGAGACGATCGCTTCGTCCTCACCGATGATGCGGTTGAACAGGGCCGACTTGCCGACATTCGGACGGCCAATCAGGGCAACGACAGGCACGCTCATGCTGCACGCTGCCCGGGGAGACTGGGCTCCCCTTCAAGCGTCAAGACGTCGATGAAGTCGTACGATGGATATACCGGCATCGGAAGTGTCTCACGGAGCGCGATGAAGCGCTCGTCGTCGAGGAAGAGTCCATCATCATTGATCGTCTCGGCTGGGATCAGCGCGAGATCGAGGTCCTGCCGGTCGGCGAGCGCACGACGGATGTCGGCGCCGACGAGCAATCCGGCAGTTGTGGTGGTAGGGCCGAACATCGAGTTCTCCATGACGATCATGGAGAACTCTGCCCCCGTCTGTTTCGTCAGGGCCTCGAGCAGCTCGGGCATGAGTGCTGCCATCGAGACGCCCGTGACGACGCCGATTTTCTTGCCGTCGAGCCGCGGCAGCGAGGACAATCCGTTGCGCACGCGCTCGCGCAGCGACGTCACGGCGCCGACGCCATTCTCGATCTGCGAGAAGTCGCCGTAGTGCTCCGCGTTTGGCAACGGCCGCTCGGCGAGCAGGTAGAGCTCATCGGAGCCGTAGACCCAGCGGTCGCCACGCTCCGCGAGCGCGCGTGCTTCCCAGTGCTCCACAGCGGCGAGAATGCGTCCGGCGTTCTCGGCGTCCATCGACTTGCCGTTGTACAGATGCGAGAACTGGGTCACACCGACGGGCACCAGGGCGACGCTGAGCACGGCGTCGCCAAGATTCCAGAGATCCGTGAGCGAGGCCTCGAGCACCTCGGCGTCGTTCAGGCCGGGGACGATGACCATCTGCCCGTGGAACTGAATGCCCCCTTCCGCCAGCCGCGTGAGCTGCTCGACGATGTTCGGGACGCGCGGGTTGTTGAGCAGGATCTTGCGCGCTTCCCAGGGAGTGGCGTGCACCGAGACGTAGAGGGGCGACAGGCGGTATTCGAGAATCCGCTGGATGTCGCGCTCCTTCACGTTGGAGAGCGTCGCGAAGTTGCCGTAGGCGAAGGAGAGGCGGTAGTCGTCGTCGCGCACGTAGAGCGACTTGCGAAGGCCCTTGGGCAGCCCCTCGATGAAGCAGAATTCGCAGCGGTTGGCACAGCGCCGAATGGTCGGCGGCTCGAGCTCGACGCCAAGTCCCTCACCTTCGGGGCGTTCGACTTCGTAGACGATCTCCTCGCCGTCGGGAAGGCGCGCTTCGATGATGAGTTCCTCGTCCGCCGTGAGAAACTCCCAATCGAGAAAATCGGCGAGCTCACGGCCGTTGACCGTGAGCAGCTCCGTTCCTGTGACGACGCCCATCTCTTCGCAGATGCTGCCCGGCAGAACTCGACTGACGCGTACCATGTGCTCTGCGGGACCTCCACCGAAGCGACGGGGGAAGACCACCGGAGTGAGTTCTTCCCCCTTCAAAAATGAGCGAGAGGCGACCTATGTCGCACCCTCATGCAAGGTAGGAGACAAAGGCACGGAAATCAAGCCGTATCCAGCACTTGTAGTGTTTAAGTGTGGCGGTTTGTCAGGGATGGTGGAGGCGGCACGCGCAGCGCCAAGTGCCGGGCGAGCAGCAGCAAAAAAGCGCTCGCCGTGAGGCGAGCGCTTTCTTGATGCCACTCCCTTTACTCAGCGATCGTGTACCGATAGGCGACGACGCCCGGAGCTTGAATCGTGATCTTGAACTTGCCGCGAGCGCCTGGCGTCAACGGCTCGGTCGTCACCGTTTCCGTCCCGACGACTGTGCCCGCCTTGTCGAGGGCGACGAAGGTCAGCTGCGCCGGCTTCGGCGGATACGTCTTTGCGGCCGGTGGCTTCGGCGCGGGCTTGCCCTTCACCGGCTTGGCGGCCGGCGTCCCATTGTCGCTCGCATCCGCCTTGTCGCGACGATCGAGCACAGAGCCGCCGATGACGACCTGCTTCTCACCCGGCGAGAACTCGGTGAACGTCACCTCGATCGGCAGCTTGTTGCCCTTGTTGTACCAGGTGAGCGTGGTGTCGTTGTAGGCGCTCGCGACCGGATTCTTCTTCGCCTTCTCGGCCGCCTTCGCCAACGACAGGTAGGCGCGCGCCGCGAGGTTGTAGTTTTCCGGATTGCCCGGGTCCACCGTCACCAGACGCATCACGATCGGACCGACCTTGTCGTTCTGCTCGAGGGTGAGGTACGTGACGGCGACATTGTAGAGCGCATCCCGGCTGTTCGGGTTCTGCGCGAGCGTGGCTTCGAACAGCTTGCCCGCGTCTTCCGTGCGATTCGCACGAGCGGCCGTGACGGCGGAATTGAGCAGATCCTGATAGTCGTAGGCGCTCGGGTTGGCGAGCAGCGGTGCCCAGGTCTTCGCCGCGGCTGCCGTGTCACCGGCCATGAGATACGCGGTCTGCATCTGCTGGCGGCCCGTCGTCATGTACTGGCCCCGTGATCCCGGCAGGTCGATCAGTTGCTGATACGCGTCTGCCGCCTTGCGGGCCGCCGTCGCCTTCTCGGCGCCATTGGCCGCGTTCGCGGCGTCCATGTACGCGCTGCCGATGTTCGCGAGCATCTGGCGGCGAACGTCGCGATAGGTGGAATCCTTGCCCGCAACCTCGGCGGCCTTGGTCCAGTACTCGATCGCACGCGCACTGTTTCCCTTCTTCGACGCCACGCTGCCGATGACCATGTCACCGTAAGGCGAACCACCGTACAGCTTGTTCGCCTGTGCGGCGAAATATTCCGCGGAGTCGAGCTTGTCGGCGTTCAGCGAATTGATGGCGCCATTCACGACGTCGAGGTAGAACTTCTGGCCCGCGCGCCAGTACGCCGTGTAGTCCGAGCAGTTCGGGCGCGCGACCTCCACGATCTTGAACAGCGAGTCAATCGTCGTCGGCAGGTCGAGCGTGCCCTCGGGGTCCGTGGTGAAACCCAGGGCGCCGCGCTTCGGCGTGAGGCCAATGCCGGGTTGGTTGCCCCAGAGGCTGATCGCCTCGCCCAGCACATACGCGTTGGTCACCGCGTCGTCGCCCTTGTCGACCTTTTCGACAAGCTTGACGGCATTCTTCAAATTCGTCGATGCCACAGCCGGTGAGGCGGCATCACGGGCGAGATTCACGCTGAGCGTCGCCCGGGCAGCGTTGCCCTTGGCCGTCTCGCCGACATCGCATGCTGACTTCGCTGGTGCAGCCTGCGCACCAAGCACGGAAGCAGTGAGGAGCAGCGCGCCGGCAGCGAGGCACTTCTTAGCGAGCAGAGCCATCAGTACTCTCCTTGGGAATATCGAACTGATTCCGGTGTGGGCCCGGGTTGCCTAGCTACCCCACGCGGGCTAAAGCCGTTCCGCCGCGCCGAGTGCAAGCTGGTAAATATCTGCAGACCGACGCCCGGTCGCCAGTGCAATTCGCTGCACGTCGTCGAACTCAGGTTTGGCACGCGTCCCTCCATCGGGGAGGTCCACAATCTTCACGGCGATCGAATGGCCCAGGACCTCCACATTCTCCGAGCGTCGCGCGAGTGCCACACGGCTCACGTCGCTTCGACGCACTCCGATCGACGTCGTCTCCATGAGCAACAGTCGCTCGAAGCGATCGGCGTCCACCGGCCTGCACAACAGTTCAAACCGAGTGCCCGCGCGACCCTTTTTCATCGTCGTCGACAACAGGATCACGTCGAGCGCACCGTCGGCCCGCGCGCGATCGGCCACAGCGGCGAGATACTCGGGCGACATATCGTCGACGTCGCACGCGAGCAGCACGAGTTCTTCCCTGCCGTTTCGGGACGCGCTGTCGTCCACATCGGCGATGATGATGCGAAGCGCGTTCGCTCGGCCCACGAACTCCTTGGTGCCCGCGCCGAAGCCGCTGCGAACCGGGGTGTAGACCGCGGGCGGCGGCCCCGACGACAGCACGCGCACAAGCGCGGCTCCGGTGGGTGTCACGAGCTCGCCAGCGCCCTCGGGTCCCGGGCTCACTTGATGTCCCTCGAGCAGCTTGAGTGTCGCCGGCGCAGGGACCGGCAGAAGACCATGCGCGGCCTTCACCGTTCCGTCGCCAACGCGCAGCACGCCGCAGCGCACTTCGGTCACGCCAAGCTCCGCGAGCCCCCAGATCACGCCGACGACATCGAGAATCGCGTCCACCGCGCCGACCTCGTGCAAATGCACCTTCTCGATCGTGGTGCCGTGGATCTCCGCTTCGGCAGATCCGATGGCCAGGAAAGCGGCGTCGGCAAGCGCGCGCACACGCTCCGGTGCACCCGACTGTGCCACGAGTTTCTGGATGGCGTGGATATGCCGCCCGTGCGGCTGCGGCGGTATGGAGAAATCGACCTTGAAGCACGCGAGATCCGCGCGCTTCACCCTCGTGATTGCCACAGTGACGTCGGCGAGTCCGAGCGTCGCCGGCAGCGCGCGCAACCAGTCGGCATCGAGGCCGACGGCGAGGAGCGCGCCGAGCGTCATGTCGCCGGCGATACCGCTGAATGGATCGAGAATGGCAAGGCGCATCGGAACTAAACTAGCGTGTGAGAGCCGGCCCCTCGGTCGGGACGACGTTGATCAGAAGCGATAGCTCGCGCCGCTCCCCGTATTGAACACGAGCACCTCGGCATCAGCGAGAATGCGCTGCTCGCGCACGAGCTTCTCGAGGACGCCGAGCGCGCACCCGCCTTCTGGCGCCGCGTCAACGCCGGAGGCGCGGCTCAATCGCAGCGTCTGCGTGCGAATCGTCTCCTCGTCGACAGCCGCGGCGTCGCCGTTGCTCTCGTACAGCGCGCGGAGGATCAGTCGATCGCCGAGCGGGCCGGGCACGCGCAGGCCGCTCGCGTGTGTCTCGGGATTCTCCCACGGCGTCGCGCGATCCGCCTTCGCGTCGAACGCGCGCACCATCGGCGCACAGCCGGTCGCCTGCGCCACGACCATGTGCGGAAATTCGACATCGCTGGCGAGCCAGCCACCGTCGCGCATTTCGGCAAAGACCTTCCACATGCCGATCAGCCCCGTTCCGCCACCGGTGGGATAGATGACATGCGTCGGCAGCGTCCAGCCGAGTTGTTCGGCGAGCTCGATGCCCATCGTCTTCTTTCCCTCGATGCGATATGGCTCACGCAGCGTCGAGATGTCGAAGTAGCCATGCTCGGCGGCAAACGCGCGCGACTGCTTTCCTGCATCGCCAATGTGTCCGTCGACGAGCTGGAGGTCGGCGCCGAGCGCTTCGATCGTCGCGAGGATCGGCGACGGCGTGGAGCGCGGCGCATAGACGCGCACGGGAATTCCCGCGGCCGCCGCGTACGCGGTGAGTGCCGCACCGGCGTTTCCCGCCGTCGGGACGACGAGCCCGGGCACACCCAGGGCCTTGGCGCGAGTAACGGCGGCGCTCATGCCTCGCGCCTTGAAGGACGCCGTCGGGTTGAGCCCTTCGTCCTTGACCCACAGACGTCCGACGCCGATCTCGCGCGCGAGCGTCGGCAACTCGTGCATCGGCGTCGTACCCTCGCCAAGTGACACGGGCGACTCGCCATCCAACAGCGGCAACACAGGCGAATAGCGCCACATGTCCCAGCGCGGAAGAATCGCGTCGCGATCGGGCCACGCCGAGTCGTAGTGCACCAGCAGGGGCTGCCCACAGGTGGGGCAGACGGAAGCGAGCGTGTTGCCGGGCTGCGTGTAGTCGCAGGCCGAGCAGTCGAGGTGCCAGGAGCTCACGAATTGGTGGTGTCGTGGGTGAGTGCGGGCTGCGGTGGAGGGACATGCTCGTCCGCCGGAGCGACCGGAGTTCCGGGCGCCAAGGCGTCACTGGCGCGCAATGCGTCCTGAATCCGCGCTGCGCTCTTGAGGGAAAAGCCGGGCACCGAGGCGATCTGTTCAGGTGTGGCGTCGCGAATGGCCTGCACGCTGCCGAAGGTAGTGAGCAAGAGTCGCCGCTTGTTGTCACCGATGCCGGGAATGCGCAACAGCTCCGACGTGATGGTACGCACGCTGCGCCGCTTGCGCTGAAAGGTGATGGCAAATCGATGTGCTTCATCGCGCGCCTGCTGGAGCATGCGCAGCGCCGGCGAGCGTCGCGGCAGTCGCAGTGGCTCACTCTTGCCCAGAAGAAAGATCTCTTCATCCCGCTTGGCGAGACTGGCGATCGGCAGCGCGCCGAGGCCGAGCTCCTTGAGCTTGTCCGCCGCGGCGTTCAGCTGGCCCTTCCCGCCATCGATGAGCACGAGGTCCGGCAGGGGACGCTCTTCGTCGAGTCGGCGCTGAAAATAGCGACCCACCACTTCGTTCATCGACGCAAAGTCGTCGATGCCCTCCACCGTCTTCACCTTGAACTTGCGATACTCGGCGCGATATGGCCGGCCGTTCTGGAACCAGACGCACGACGCCACCGTGTCCGTCCCCTGGGCGTGCGAGATGTCGAAGCAGACGAAGGAGCGCGGCACCTTCTGGAGTCCGAGCTGTCGCTGGAGCTCGTAGACCGGGTCGCCCGCGCGCTCCTCTGGGGGCTCGTCGCCCGTGAGACGTGCCTCCTCGAGCAGGTGACGCGCGTTGGACTGCGCGTGCTCGATGAGCTCGCGACGTGAGCCGCGCTGCGGCACGTGGATCGTCGTGCGCTCGAGCGATTGCTCCACGACCTCGCGCTCGCAGACGTCGAACGGGAGGAGCAGTTCCTGCGCGCGCTCCTCGAGCAGGCGGTACGGGCCGGCGAGGTACGTCTCGAGGATGTCCGCGTCCGACTCGCCCTCCGTGTTCGCGACGAACTGGTGGTCGCGCGCCAGCAGCTTGCCGGCGCGAATGCGCATGAGTGCAATCACCGCGTCGTCGCCATCACGCGCATAGCCGATGACGTCGCGGTCACCGCCCTCCATCTGCATGATGAGCGTCGGCTCCTCCATCGTCTCGAGGTGGAGCAACACGTCGCGGAGATTGGCCGCGCGCTCGAAGTCGAGCGACTCCGCCGCCAGGGCCATCCGCTGTTTCAGCGTGCGTACGACCTCTTCCGGCTTGCCGGACAGGAAGGTGAGCACTTCATCGATCATCGCGGCGTACTCACCCTGCGTCTGCGCGAGGATGCACGGCGCCTTGCAGCGTCCGATGTGGTAATCGAGACACGGACGCTCCGGCATCTGCGCCGGCATGTCGTAGTTGCACGAGCGCACGGTGAACAGCCGCTTCACCACGTCGAGCGAGCGACGCATCGCGCCGACGTCGGTGTACGGGCCGAAGTAGCGCGCGCCGTCGTTCTGGAGGCGGCGCGTCACCCAGACGCGCGGGAAGGACTCCTGCACCGTCACCTTGATGTACGGATACGACTTGTCGTCGCGCAGCGCGATGTTGAATCGCGGCTTGTACTCCTTGATGAGGTTCGCCTCGAGGATCAGCGCGTGCGCTTCGCTCGGGACGACGATGGTGTCGAGCGCGCGCACCTGGAGCATCAGGTGCCGCGTCTTTATGCTGTCGACATGGTCCGCGGCCACGTAGCTCCGGACGCGCGACCGCAGCCGCTTCGCCTTGCCGACGTACAGCACTTTCCCCTCGGCGTCTCGCCAGAGGTAGACGCCGGGCGACTCGGGAAGGTGAGGGATCTTGTCGAGAATCGAGTCGGGAACAGCCATCACCAAATATACCCGGCGACGACGGGGTCGTTCGCCCTATCGACGAAGAATGCGCGACGCGATTTGCTTCGCCTGCGGAACGCCGAGCGCCAACGTCGCGAGACCATACACCAGCGCGAAGGTCGATAGCGCCGCGATGCCGCGCATCGTCTGATGCCCTGGATCCATCGAGCGCATGACGCCCCAGCCCGCCGCACCGGCCGCGAGTCCCGCGCCCCAGAGACGCACGAGCAAGCTTGGCAGAATGCCCGTCGACCCGATGCGCGCCGTGATGGCGCGCCGGAGCAGGAGAAACTCCACCCAGCCGGCAATGCCCGCTGACACAGTGAGCCCCGCCGCGCCCGTCCACGCCGGAAGTCCCAGCCATCGGGGCAGCGGGAACGCGAAGAGGTATCCCAGCACACCTGTGAGGAGGACGCGCGTCACCGCATACCAGAGCGGGGTTCGCGTGTCGCGGAGCGCATAGAATGTCGACGAATAGAGACGACCCAGCGCGCTCGCCAGCAGACCCACAGCCGATCCGGCGAGAATCGCCCACGTCTGCATGCTGTTCGTCGGCGAAAACTTTCCGTGCTGCAGCAGCACACCGGCGATCGCCTCGCCCAGGACGAGGAATCCCACAGCAGACGGCACCACGAAATACGCGACGCGCGGCAAGGCGCCGTTCAGCCGCGCGCGCAGACGCTCGAACGCCGCGGCATCGACTCCGCTGTCGCGTGCCATCTCTGGCAGCTCGGCGGCCGACACGCTCATGCCGAAAAGGCTGATCGGCAAGACGTAAATCGTCTGCGCGTTCTGCAGCAACGTATAGACGCCCTCGGCGGCGATCTTGCTCGCGAGGTTCACATCGACGAACGCGCTGAGCTGCACCACTCCCCGGCTCACGAACGCGGGAAGGAAGTTGCGCACCACTTCGCGCACCGGTTCGTAGACGAAGTCCACGACGAAGCGTGGATGGCGCACGAGCTGAAACACCGAAGGAAGCTGCACGCCCATCTGCAACGCCGCGCCAATGACCGAGGCCCACCCAAGGCGGATTGCCAACGCGACCTCACCTGCCTGCCCTGCATGACCAAACCGCGGGCCGTAGAACACCAGCGCCGTGATCATCGCCACGTTCCAGAAGACCGGTGCAGCGTACGAGAGAAAGAACTTTCGGTGGCTATTGAGAATGCCGAGGCACCAGGCACTCATCACGAAGATGCCCGCGCCCGGGAAGAGGATGCGCGTGAGGCGTATCGCCAGGTCGAGCTTCTCGCCGGTAAATCCGTAGGCGACGAGCTTGACCACGAACGGCGCGGCAATGATGCCCAGCACGACAATCAACGCTGTGACCAGTGCGAGGATCGCCGCTACTGCACCGGCAATTCGATCTGCTTCCTTGTCGTCACCGCGCGACAGCGCATTGGCGTAGACGGGAATGAAGGAGGCGGAGAGCGCACCTTCCCCGAACAGATTCTGCAGGAAGTTGGTGATGCGGAATGCGCCGTTGAACGCATCCGACACGAGCCCGACCCCGAGATATTTCGCGATGAGACTCTGGCGCAGAAGTCCCAAGAGGCGCGACAGGAATATTCCCGCGGCAACCAGCGCCGAACCGCGCGCCGAACTCTGTGCCGCCCTACCCGGTGGCGGCGTAGGGACGGAAGCACTCACGGGCTGTCCGTCCCGCCGCCGATCAGCGACATCGCGTGTCCACCTGCCGCGTCGCGCATTTCCGACAACAGCGCGACGCCGTGGCGGCTGAGTACCGGGATGAAGTTCAGCGCCCGCTCCTGCCTGGTCCCGAGCGGATACAGCGCGCCACGGAGGGTGCCGACGTCGCGCAGGAGATCACGCTCGCGGCGCTTGATGCCGGCGACGAGCCGCCGCTCGAGGCGGTCGACCCGATGGAGGAGCGATTGCATCGCCCCCTGCACTGCACGGTCGAGGCCGAGCGGATCCGTCTCCGCTGCGAGCGCGCCGGGCATCGCATCGATCTCGGCCCGGAGCCTTCCCAACGCCTCCGCCGACGCGCCGCTCATGGCCGACCGCGCGACGATTCCTTCGAACGCATCGGGCTGCGCGAGGGCGTCCGGCGTGATGCCAAATCGGTCGAGCATCCGCTGTACCGGCGGCTCGATCAGCGTACACGACCACCGCGGCACGGCGAGCGGACGATTCACTCCCATCGCGTCGGCCACCGCCGACGTCTGCGCGAAGTACGACAGCTCGCCCGGACCTGCCACATACGCGACCGTCGGAAGGATCGCCTGCTCCACGATGGGACGAAGGAGCACGTTGGGCGAGAGCCAGACATCAGGATCTTCCGCCACCTTCGCGGCCTCGAGGATCGTGAGCCGTCGCTTGATCGCGCCTTCACGCGCGAACACGAGCGACAGGCCTTTCACGTCCTCCACCTGCGGCTCGAAGGTGGCGTCGCGCAACTCCTTGCTCCGATCGGACAGCGATTTCCCCGCGACAGCCGCTCGACGCAGCGCGTTCCGCAACGTCTGATCGCTCGCCGACCGCACACCCTTGTGCGATGCATCCACGACGGCGACGCCGAGTGGTTCGAGGAGCTCACGAAGCAGCATGACGTACGCGTCGCCGACCGTGCGATCTGGTTTGCTGTATGCCGCCTGCGTCGCGATGAGCGGCCGTGGATCCGAGGCGCTGCCCGCGGTGTCGCGCAGGCGTTGCAGTTCGTGAGTGAGGTCGCCGAGCGGCGTGAGCGTCATCGGAGTGCCCGCGGCTGGCGCGTTGTCGCTGCGCACCTTGTCCGCGCCGCCCGTGCGCGCCAGCACCGTGTATGATGCTTCGGCGAAGTCGGCGTCATCTGTCGCCGCCCAGAACACAGCGACGGTCGCGACTCCCGTTTCCCGCTCGATGGCGTCGGCGAGCGCGAGTGCGCCCATCGCCTTGCTCCATGTGTAGACCGGCCCGCCGAAGAGTCCGGGCTGCTGGCCGGTCGTCACCACGACCCCACCCTCGCGCCGAACGCGCGCGATGCGCTCCGCCGCCACGCCCGTGGCGGCGAACGCTGGCTCGAGGGTCGTCCAACACTCTTCCCACTCACGCTCACGCGCGCGCATGGCCGCGCGCTCGCGCCATGCCGCGGCCGAGCGAGGCGTGGGCGGGACCCACACCGCCGGAGCTGCGCCTCGCTGCAGCAATCGCGAGAGCGGTGAGCCGCCCAGTGATTCGGTGATGATGCGAACGTCGGTCATGTGGAGGTCATCGCCACTTACTTGTGGTACGGCTCGCCGCGCACGATCGTGCCGGCGCGATAGAGCTGCTCGGCAAGAACGAGGCGCGCCATCTCGTGCGGGAGCGTCCATGGCGCGAGCTGGATGGTGCGCGCCGCCTTCGCGCGAACTGCCGCCGAGAGTCCGAATGCGCCACCGATGACCAACGCGACATCACGCGCGCGATCGCGCAACGATACGATCATCGTGGAAAACTCCACCGACGTGAGTCGATCGCCCAACTCGTCGCACGCGACGATGGTGGCTCCCTCGGGCACCCGGGCGAGCAGACGCTCACCTTCACGGTCCTTTGCCTGCTCGGCCGAGACACCACGACCACTCGCTTCGCGGACCTCCACGACGTCGAGCGGCCAATACCGCGCCGCTCGTGTCTCGTACTCGTCAATCGCCGCCGCGAGGTGCCGGTCACGCGGCTTCCCCACGGCGACGATCACGACCCGCACCGTGCGCTACGCGTAGACGCCACGCAGCCGGTGCACGGTGGCAACGCGGCTGATCGACAGCATGTACGCCGCCGTGCGCATGTCGACCTTGTGCAGCGTGGACAGGTTGAGCACGTCGCCGAAGCTGCGCGTCATGATGTCGGTGAGCCGCTCGTTCACCGTCGCCTCGGACCAGAAGTAGCCGCCGCGATCCTGCACCCACTCGAAGTATGAAACGGTCACGCCGCCGGCATTCGCGAGGATGTCGGGAATGACGAAGATCTCCTTCTCGGCGAGAATGGAATCGGCGCCCGCGGTCGTGGGTCCGTTCGCTCCCTCGCAGATGATCTTGGCCTGGATCTTCGCGGCGTTCTTGCTCGTGATGACGTTCTCGAGCGCGGCCGGCAGCAGCACGTCCACCTCGGAGGTCAACAACTCCTCGTTGGTGATCGCGTCGCCACCCTTGAACCCTTCCAGGCTGCGATGCTGCTTCACGTGCTTGATCGCCGCATCGATGTCGATGCCGGCCTTGTTCCAGTAGCCGCCCGTGCGGTCGCTGATGCCGCGGATGACACAGCCTTCCTTCACGAGCAATTCGGCGGCGATGGAGCCGACGTTTCCGAATCCCTGCACGGAAAGTGTCGTCCCGGCCACCTTCATGCCGAGGTGCTTGAGCGCTTCCTTGATGACGATCGTGCAGCCGCGGCCAGTCGCTTCGCGACGACCGAGCGACCCGCCCATCTCCACCGGCTTGCCGGTGACGACCGCCGTCACGGTGTGGCGATGATGCATGGAATAGGTATCCATGATCCACGCCATGACGCGCTCGTTGGTGTTGACGTCCGGCGCCGGCACGTCCGAGTCTGGGCCAAGCGTGTGGATGATCGACGCGGTGTAGCGGCGCGTCAGTCGCTCGAGCTCGCCCGCGCTCATCTTGAGTGGATCGCAGATGACGCCGCCCTTTGCACCGCCAAACGGCAAATTCACCACGGCGCACTTCCACGTCATCCATGCCGCGAGCGCCTTCACCTCGTCGAGGTTCACCTGCATGTCGAAGCGGATGCCGCCCTTGGCCGGCCCGCGCGACGTGTTGTACAGCACCCGGTAGCCTTCGTAGACCTCCACCTCCCCGTTGTCCATCATCACCGGAACGGACACGATGATCTGGCGCTCGGGGTGGCGGAGAACCTTGTACAGTCCAGGCTCGAGATCGAGCAGCTGAGCCGCGCGGTCAAAGCGGCTCATCATCGCCTCGAACGGATTCTCCTCGTTCAGGAAGCGGTCCTTATCCGGCTTGACGATACTATCCGTCGGCAGTCGTAGATCGGTGGCCATGTGGTGGAGAACTCGGCCGGCGTCAGCCGGCGGTTGAAGTCGCGATCTGGCGCGCCGCCAGGACCGCCTCGAGTCCGTGATCGAGCACCGACGCCCCGCGCTCGATCACGGCAATTTGGGAAACATACCACATGGGCGCAGCGGCGGGAGTCCAGAGGGGTGCGAGCTTCACCGCGTCCTTGAGCGTGCATACCAGTCCCTCACGCCGATCGGCGGCTTGAGCCAGTGCGCGAGCCTCCGCGCCGTCGAATGCGTGGTGGTCGGCGAACGGTCGTTCCTCGACGCGCGCCCCAAGCGCACGCAACTGCGCAAAGAACGCGTCGGGCTCACCCACCGCCGCTGCGGCCACGATGCGCCGGTCCGACAGCCAGCTCAGGGGTCGGCGCTCGCCGGTCAGTGCATCGACGAGCGTGTCCAGCGCGAGGTGGCAGACGGCGAGTCCCACCTTCGGAAATCGCGCGGACAGCCGCGCGGAAATCGTATCGGCGTCCGCGAGCGACGCGCTTTTTCGGGTGACGATGATCACGTCGGCACGGCCAAGCGCGCTGGTCGGCTCGCGCAGCGGGCCCGCCGGCAGCAGATGCAGGTCATCGCGCCAACGTTCCGCCGCCACGAGCACCCAATCCGCCACACGGGCGATGCGCCGATGTTGAAAGCCGTCGTCGAGAATCACACAGTCGGCGCGCGCATCTCTCGCCCGCTCCGCGCCACGCACTCGGTCGGCGTCGGTAATGACCGGCACATCGGGATTCAACTTTACATGGACAAGTGGCTCGTCGTCGCCATAGCCGCGCATGACGATCGCAGGCCGTCCGCCACGCGCACGCAACGTCGCGGCCGCCCACGCGGCGACGGGTGTCTTTCCCGTTCCGCCCACGGTGATGTTGCCGAGGCTCAGCACGGGAACGGCAGACGGATGAACGGCGTCCGACTTCGCATAGCGGGCGTTGCGCACACGAATGATTGCTTCGTAAACCCAACTCGCCGGCGTCAGGACGGCGCGCGCCGTGCGATCGCTGGCCGTGTCGCCGTACCAGACATCCTGGACAGCGCTCACGATCCGGGCACGGCGTCGAGGAGCGCCTGTAGCTGGGGTGCCTGCTCCGCCGCCTCGCGCGGTGACGCTGCCTGAACGACGGTGAGCACTCCATAGTGCACATCGACGCGAGCGAATGGCTTGGGAATGAGGAACTTGTCCCAGCTGTTGAGGCGCCACGAGCGCGAGGCCACGGCGCGAATGGGGGCGATGAACGCGCCGGTCCGCTGCGACGCCACCGCGACGCCCGGCGCAAAGACGTGCGCCGGTCCGCGCGGACCGTCCGGCGTGATCGCGCCGTCACGACCCGCGTCGATCTCACGCATCAGGCCGATGAGCGCGCGGCTGCCGCCCTTCGACGACGACCCGCGCACCGTAGTGTATCCCAGCGAATGCGCGATCTGCGCAACGATCTCGCCGTCACGGTGCTCGCTGATGACGATGGCGATATTCTCGCCACGATGCTGCCAGAGCAGCGGGAGCAACTCCCCATGCCAGAGCGTGAAGATGACGCGCTTGTCGTTGGCGCGCGCTTCGTGCAGCGGCTCACTGTTGTGGGAGCGCATCCGCCAGGTGCTCGCGAGCAGCCGAAGCAGCGATGCACCGGCACGCACCTTCCACCGCATGCGCTTGTCGTCGTCGCTCATGCGGCGGACGCAAGCGAGATTGCCATCGCGGCGACGCGTTTCGCAGCGCCGGGTTCACCAAGCATTGCACGTACCCCCGCGAGCTTCGCGACCATCTCCGCGCGCGCCGGACTCGATGGGTCGAGCAATGGCTCGAGCGTATCGGCGACGTCGTGCGGCACGAGCGCGTCCTGCACGAACTCCTGTGCGACTTCGCGGCCCGCGACGATGTTCACGAGACCGATGCAGGAGATGGTGACGATGCGTCGAGCAATGGCGTACTCGATCCGCCCGGTGCGGTAAGCGACGACCAACGGACAGAGCGCCACCGCTGCCTCGAGTGTGGTCGTGCCACTCTTGCACATCGCCGCATCGGCCGCGCGCAACAGCGAGAACGACGCCGCGTGCACCAAGGGGTAGGGGCATCGCTCGCTGGGAATCGACACGTGCGGGGCCGCGCTCACCACCACTTGCAGCGACGGATCGCGTCGCTGCAGCTCGCGCGCCGTCTCGACAAACCGATCGAGATGCCGCGCGATCTCCTGCGCCCGGCTGCCGGGAAAGAGCGCGAGCAGTCGCGCCGACGGATCGATGCCGAGCGCGCGCCGCGCTTCGGCGCGGTCGGGCAGCGCAGCCGCCTTGTCGAGCAGTGGGTGGCCGACGAACGTCGCGTCGATGCCGTTCTCTCGAAGGAGCTTCTCCTCGAATGGCAGGATCACTGCAGCCTTTGTCACCGTGCGAGCCAGCGTCTTCATCCGGCCGGCACGCGACGCCCACACCTGTGGCGTGATGTAATAGAGCACGGGCACGCCCGCCGCTGCGGCGACTTCCGCAACCTTCATGTTGAAGCCGCCATAGTCCACCAGCACCACGAGGGCGACACGTCCACTCTCGATGCGCGCTCGAAGCTGGTTGCGCAGCCGGCGAAAGTGCGGCAAGCGCTTGAGCGGTTCGATGAAGCCCATTACGGCAAGTCTGCCGGAGTGCTCGATGAGCTCGACGCCGGCGTCGCGCATCATGTCTCCACCCACGCCGGCCAGCGCAAACGGCGCATTCGACGCGCGGATCTCCCTGGCTACTCCCGCGGCGTGTTGGTCGCCGGACACCTCACCGGCGACGAAGAGAATCTCACGCACGTGCACCCAGTGACGAGCGGCCAGCGAGCGCGGGCATCGTGCGCTCGATGTCGCTGACGATCTGCAGTGCAACCGCCAGGGCGTCTCGCCCCTCCTCGCCTGTCACGGCGATCGGTGCTTCGCCACGCACCGCCGCGAGGAAGCTCTCGAACTCGAGACGCAGCGGCTCGCCGTCCTCTGCCTCGAGCGGAATACGCTCGACGAACTGCTCGAGCGCGATCGGCCCAGCGGACATGCTGGCGAGGTCGAGCCCCTCACGCAGCCGGTAGAATTCGCCGTTCCCTGCGGCGAGGTCGAGCGAGATGTAGCCACTGTGCTGGAAGATGCGGATCTTCCGCATGCGCTCGCGCGACACTCGACTCGCCGTGATGTTCGCCACCGCGCCGGAGTCGAAGGTGAGTCGCGCATTCGCGATGTCGACGAACGGCGTGAGCACCGGCACACCAACCGCCGCGACCGACGACGCTTTTCCGCCGACGAGCGTGTGCACCAGATCGATGTCGTGGATCATCAGGTCGAGCACGACGGCGACGTCCGATCCGCGCGGATTGAAGGGCGACAACCGATCACTCTCGATGAATCGCGGCACTTCGACGTATGGCAGCGCCGCGCGAATGGCGCGGTTGAACCGCTCCACGTGGCCCGTCTGGAGAATCGCGCCGCGCTCGCGCGCCAGTCGCAGCATCTCGTCCGCTTCCTCGAGGGTCGCGGCAAGCGGCTTTTCGATCATGGCGTGAATGCCGCGAGACAACGCGTGCTTCGCCACATCGTAGTGACTGGGCGTCGGCACGACGATCGTCACCGCATCGACTTCGTCGAGCAACGAGTCGAGCGTCGGATGCGCACGAACGCCGAGCTCCGTGGCGACGTGCTGCGCGCGGTCGGCACGCGACTCGTAGAAGCCCGCGAAGTCCGGCCCCAGCATGTCGCGCAGGATCCGCACGTGGTGGATGCCGAGCCCTCCCGCGCCGATGACCCCGATCCGGACGCGCGCGCTCAAACGACGACTCCGCGGCCGGTGTTCTCGATGAACGAGAGGAAGTCCTGCACTTCAGGGAACGGCTTGAGCTCGACCGCCGCGCGCTCCTTCGCCTGCGTCAGGTTCAACTCGGAGCGGAAGAACAATCGATACGCGCGCTTCAGTTCGCGCACGACTTCCTCCGGGAATCCGTTGCGCTGCAGTCCAACGCTGTTCAGCCCATACAGCTTGATCGGATTGCCGACCGCCTTGATGAAGGGCGGCACGTCCTGCGAAATGCGCGAGCATCCACCGACGAACGCGTACGGCCCGATGCGCACGAACTGGTGCGCCGCGCTCGCGCCGGCGATGATGGCCTTGTCGCCCACCGTCACATGCCCCGCGAGCTGGACGCTGTTGACGAGAATCACGCCGTCGCCGACGTGGCAGTCGTGCGCGAGATGCACGTACGACATGATGAAGCAGTTCTTGCCGATCGTCGTCTTGTACGACTGCGTCGTGCCGCGGTTGATCGTCGAGTACTCGCGGATCGTCGTGCCGTCGCCGACTTCGACCGTCGTGTGCTCGCCCTTGAACTTGAGGTCCTGTGGGTCGCCCCCGAGAATGCTCCCCGAACCCACCTTCACGTTCGTGCCGAGAATGACGTTGCGCTCGAGCGTTGCGCGCGGCGCGATGATGCATCCATCGCCAATCGTGCAGCCCTCACCGATGATCGCGAACGGACCGATGTCCACATCGGAGCCGATCTGCACGTCGTCGCTGACGATGGCGGTGGGGTGAACGCGCGCTGTCATTTGTCGCGCACCATCGCACTCATCTCGGCCTCGCACACGATCTCACCGTCCACACGGGCCACGCCCGACATGCGGCACATCGGTCCGCGCACTTGCAACAGCTCGAGCTCGAACCGGATCTGGTCCCCCGGCTTTACCGGCTTGCGCCACTTCACGTTGTTGAGCGACGTGAAGTAGACGACCTTGCTCCCCGGATCGGGCACCTCGCCCATGAGCAGCATGCCGCCCACCTGCGCCATCGCCTCGACGATCAGCACGCCCGGCATGATCGGATGTCCGGGAAAATGACCCTGGAAGAACGGCTCGTTGATCGTGACGTTCTTGATGCCCACGATGCTCTTGTGCGGCACGATCTCGAGCACGCGGTCCACGAGCAGAAATGGATAGCGGTGCGGCAGCACCTGCATGATCTCTTCGATACCGAGCACCTGGATCTCCCGCTTGAGCGATGCCTGCAGCGCGCGCACGAACAACACCGTGCCGCGATGGCTGGGTTTGTGGGCTACGATGCGCGCCTTGATGCGCACACCGGCAAGCGCCAGATCACCGACACAATCCATCATCTTGTGCCGGACGAATTCGTCCGGCGACCGTAGCGTATTCTCCACGACCGCAGTCTCGTCGAGCACCACCGCATTCTGCGTCGACGCGCCCTGAATCAAGCCGCGCGCACGGAGATACTCCACCTCGTGCGTGAACCCAAAGGTACGCGCGAAAGCCAGCTCGCGCGCGAATGAATCGCCCGAGATGCGGCTCCGGAACCGCTGCGCACCGATGAGAGGATGTGGGAAATCGATCCCCACGTCCAACTCCAGTGTGTCCGCCGGAAACGCCTCGTAGACGGACTCCCCATCCTCCATTCGCACCGGCGACGACAGACGTCCCACCTCCACACACCCCGGATGCCGCGCCTGTCCCGCCCCCAGTAGCGCCTGGAAAAACGGTCCCGCGCTGCCATCCATGATCGGAGGCTCAGGTCCATCCAGCGAGATCAACAAATCGTCAATTTCCAGCGCCGCCACAGCAGCCAGCACGTGCTCGACCGTGTGCACCGCGTTCGGCTCCTCACCCAACTGCGTCCGCCGCTCCGTGAGCACCGCCTGTTCGACCAGCGCTGGAATCGGCAACGCGCCCGGAAGGTCCCGCCGCACGAAGCGAACACCCGTGCCGCTCGACGCCGGAATGAACTCGAGCGTGCAGGCGACGCCGAGATGAAGCCCCATGCCCTGGACCGAGACCGTACGCCCGATCGTCCGGCGCATCAGCCCTGCTCCTTCCCGCCCCGCGAGCCGACCAGACGCTCCAAGGCACGCATGATCGCCGGCAACCGGAACATCGCGGCCTGGGCGCGCAGCGCTTCCCTGTGCGGACGCGCCGGATACCCCGACCACGTCTCCCCCGCCGGAACATCCCCGTATACCCCCGCGCGGCCCGCGAGACGTGCGCCCTCGCCGATCGTGCGATGCCCGGCGATGCCCACCTGTCCCGCCAGAATGGCGCCGTCACCGACATGCACCGATCCGGCAATACCGACCTGTGACATGATCAGGCAGAGCCGCCCGATGCGCACGTTGTGCGCGATCTGCACGAGATTGTCGATCCGCGTTCCCGCTCCGATCACCGTGTCGTCGATGCTTCCGCGGTCGATCGTCGTGTTCGCGCCGATCTCGACGTCGCGCTCGATGATGCACCGCCCGACATGTGGAATCTTCTCATGCGCGCCGTTGCGGAACACGTAGCCGAATCCGTCAGTGCCGATTCGCACGCCGGCGTGCGCACGCACGCGATCGCCGAGCGAGCTCCCCGGATACAGCGTGACACCGTCGTACAGCTCCACGTCGGCGCCAATGTCCACTCCCGCGCCAACGGTGACGTGCGAATGCAATCGTGCGCGTGCGCCAATCCGTGCCCGATCTCCGATGACGACGTACGGGCCGATCGACACGTCGTCGCCGAGCGTCACGCCTCGTCCGATCACTGCGGTGGCATGAATGCCCGCGACGTGACGCGCTGCCGGGTACAACTCGGCGAGCTGCGACAACATCGCCTCGTGCGGATTGGCGACGACGATTCGCGCGCGCGCCGTGCCCGGCGTGTCGGCGAGATCGGGCGTGACGAGCAGCACGCCGGCATCGCACGTCGCGAGCAGCGGCGCATACTTCGCGCTGGCGAGAAAGGTCAGGTGATGCGGCAGCGCGCGATCGAGCGGCGCGACGCCAGATACCACGGCGCTCGCGTCGCCGATGACGGTGCCGCCCACCGACGCCGCAATGGACGCGGCGGTGAGGGCCCGTGAGCCCTCACCGCCGTTGAACGCCCCTGAGTCCGGGCTGTCCGCCACGAATCAGTCTTGTGGCGGCGTCACCGGACGCGTCACACCGGAAGGTGCCGGTGCCGGAGCACCGGTCGCCGGCTTCGCGGCCGTCGTCGGCGCGCTGCGTAGCTTGCTGAGCACGCGGTCCGTCACGTTCAGGTTCTTGTCGAGCGCGACGATCGGCGACCCCTGATCGGCGTTGAAGATGAACGAGTAGCCGCCTTCGATGCGAATGTCTTCGATCGCGAGCTTGATCTTGTCGAGGATCGGCTGCACGAGCTCACTCTGGCGCTGATTTGCCTTCTGCTCGAGCTCGCGCGTGCGCGTCTGATAGCTCGCTTCCTTCGCCTGGATTTCCTTGCCCTGCGTCTCGCGCTGGGCAGCGGTGAGCGCCGCCTGCTTCTTCTCGAACGCGGCGACCATCGCATTGAGCGAATCGCTCATGCGCTTGATCTGCTCCTTGAACACGTCCGTCTCCTTGACGAACTGCGCCTCGGCCTCGGCGCGGCCTGGCGCCTGGTCGAGCAGGGTGGACGACGTGATGTAGGCGAGCTTCTGGCCTTGGGCCGAAGCGCTCCCGCTCAAAGTGGCGACGAGGGCAAGCGCGACAGGGGCCGCGCGAAATATCGAACGCATAAATCTCCAGGTTAGAAGAGCTGACCGAGCTTGAAGTGCAGTTGCCACTTGGGATCCTTGACACCGTTGGTGGTGCGGTCGAAACCGTACCCCCAGTCGAGGCCAAGCGGTCCAAGCGGCGTGACGATTGAGGCGCCGATACCGGCACCGCGGAACAGGCGAGTCGGATTGAAGTCGCGCGGGCGCGCCCAGATGTTGCCTGCGTCGTAGAAGGCGTCGAAGTTGAGTTGCTGGTTGATACGCAGCCCGAGCTCCACCGTGCTCGTATAGAACGCGCTGCCGTATGAGTCGAAACGGGCCTGTGCCGCTCCGCCACTGCCCGACTCCACGTAGCCGTTCGGGGTGATCGAGAACTCATCGTAGCCGCGCAACGGCTCACCGTACTGTACGCCGCCCAGCGAGAACTTCTGCGAGACGAAGAACCCGCCCGGATCGCCGAACACCGCACCACCGCGCACCGACAGGCCGAGCGAAAGCGTCACGGGCTCGGAGCCGATCGCTCCGCCTCCGAACTGGGCCAGCGACGCGTAGTGGCGCATCTCGCCAGTGTAGCGCGTGTACTGTGCGCCGCCGAAAAAGAGACCGTTCACCTGCGCCGAGAGCGTCTGCTTGCCGCCGTCGGTCGGGAATGGAAGACCAACGCGGGTGTCGTGTTCGTACGAAAGGCCGAACGTGGAGCGGGCGCAGGTGACCACGGAGCAGTCAATCTGGCTCACGAGACCCACATCGCCGTACGTGACCTTCTCGGCGCCGTATGACGCGAAGAGTCGAGAAAATCGCGAGCCCATGAGCGGGAAGCCGACCTGCAGCTGTCCGCCGAGACGCGTCTGGCGACCGACGTCGCTGACGTAGTACCGCGTCTGCGAGTGATACGCCGTCACGGTACCGGAGAGCTGCGATTCCCTGATGAAGGGATCGGTGTACGTGAGGCTGAAGTCATTGATGTACTGCCCGAACTGCCAGTTGAGCGAGCCACGCTTGCAGAGGCCGAACAGGTTGGGCTGGTCGAAGCCGATGAAGCCGCCGACGCCAGCGCCCTGTCCCACCGACGCGCCGAAGTTGACGTTACCCGTCCGCTTCTCCTTCACGTGGAAGATGACGTCGAGATCGCCCTGCTCGTTCGGCTTGGTGTCCGGCGGCGGAATGGGCGTCTCGAAGAAGCCCAGGTTGCCGATGCTCTGATAGCTGCGAATGAGCGCGTCCTTCCGGAATATGTCCCCCGGAACGACGAAGATCTGATTACGAATGCACGTTTCCGACGTGATGTCGTTGCCGAGGATGTCCACGCGATTCACGATCGCGGGCTGTCCTTCGGTGACTTCCCAGCGGAGGTTCACCGTCGGCACAGAGTCGTTGCCGACGAAGCGACGCTCGACGACCGGCCGCACGTTGGCGTAGATGTAGCCCTCGTTCGCGTATGCCTCGCCGACGCGGCGCGTGGCGTCATCCCAGCGGGTCTGGTCGAAGAAGCCCGCGTCGTCGTTCCCGCGGCCCACGCGCAACACACCCTTCACGGCGCTCGTGATCGTCGTCGGCTGGGCGCCGAACGGATAGAAGCGCATCAAGTCGTCATTCGAGAAACGGCGACTGCCCGTCACCTCGAAGGTGCCAATCTTGTAGCGCGGACCTTCCTGCACCGTCAGGTCCACCAGTGCCTTGCCACGTGTGCGGTCGACCTTGACCGTATCCTTCAACACCTGCGCGTCGAGGTAGCCCTTGGACGCATACAGCGCGGTGATGCGCTCGCCGACGTCGCCGGCAAGCTTGTCGGCGTCGAGCTCACCCTTCTTGAACCAGAGGAAGCCCTCCGGCTTCGTCTCCATCGCTCCGACGACGGCCTTGTCCGATACGCCCTTGTTGCCGGCGACATCGACGCCAGAGACGGCGAGTCGTTTTCCCTCATCGACCCGGAAGAGCAGGTTCACCTGTCCGTTCACCAGCGTCGTCTCTGGCTTCACCTCCGCGAGATAGTACCCCGCGGCCTGGTAGAGCGAATCGACGCGCTGGATCGAACGCGCCACCTGTGCGGGATCGAGCGGACGCCCCGTAAGCAGGTCGATGTGATCCCGCACCTCGTTCCGCGAGACGCGATCCGTGCCCACCACGTCGACCGCGCCGAGCACTGGGCGCTCCTTGAAGTCGAAGATGAGCGACGCTCGCTTCCCGTCAGCCGTCAGGTCGCACGATGCCTTCACATCATCGAACTGGCCAGTGGCGTAAAGAGCGCGAATGGCGCGATCGAGGGCACGATAGTTCACGGGGCCCGCAATGAGCCCGGCGTCCCCGCGCAAGGAAGCATCCGTCGCGCGCGTGAAGCCGCGAAAGACGATGGTATCGGGTGATGCACACTTCCCGCCGCCTACAGCGGCAGGGTCCTGCGCACGCGCCGTCGCCCCCATGACAAGAAGGGCGACGGCGGAAGAAAGCAAACGTCGCATCATCACAATATAACCCGAAAAAGGCCGGCTGGGTCCCCCACCTTGGACCCAGCCGGCCTCCTTCAGGTTGCTCCCATCTCAAAACCTATGCTTTCGATGCACTCGAGAGCACTCGGAAGTCGAGCTTGGTACCATCGGCCGCCGCGTCGACTTCGATCTCGTCGCCGCGCGTGAACTCGCCCAGGAGGATCTTCTCCGAGAGCGGATCCTCGATGTACTTCTGGATCGACCGCTTGAGCGGACGCGCACCATACGCTTCGTCGTAGCCGTGCTTCACCAGCAGCTCGGTCGCACTATCCGTCAGCCGGATCGTGAGATCATCCTCGGCCATCCGCTTGCGAACGTCTTTCAGCAGGATCGACACGATCTGCGTGATGTGCTCGCGGCTGAGCGGATGGAAGACGATGACGTCGTCCAGGCGATTGAGGAACTCAGGGTTGAACACGACCTTGAGCTCTTCCTTCACCTTCTCCTGCATCCGCTCGAACGACGTCGTCGTGTCGCTCAGCGTGAAGCCGAGTCCCTTGCACTTGGTGATGTCCCGCGCGCCGACGTTCGACGTCATGATCACGACGGTGTTCTTGAAATCAATCTGGCGTCCGTAATTGTCCGTCAGATGGCCTTCGTCCAGCACCTGTAGCAGGATATTGAACACGTCGGGATGCGCCTTCTCGATTTCGTCGAGCAGGATCACCGAATACGGCTTGCGACGAATCGCCTTCGTGAGCGTGCCCGAATCCTCGTACCCGACGTAGCCCGGCGGCGCGCCGATGAGACGCGACACGGAGAACTTCTCCATGTACTCGCTCATATCCACGCGAATGAGCGCAGACGGATCGGCGAACAGGAACCGCGCGATGGACCGAGCGAGCTCTGTCTTTCCGACGCCGGTGGGACCGCAGAAGATGAACGAGCCGATTGGACGGTTGGGATCCTTGAGGCCAGCGCGGCTCCGCCGGATGGACCGGCTGAGCGCCTTGATGGCCTCGTCCTGCCCGATGACGTTCTGGTGCAACTCGTCTTCCATGCGCAGCAGGCGGCTGGTCTCCGCCTCCTGAAGACGCGTCACGGGAATCCCCGTCCAGCGGCTCACGATGAACGCGATCTCCTCCTCGCCGAGGACCGGGCGATGCGACTGGCGCCGCTGCTCCCACTCCTCCTGCTTCTTGCGGATCTCCCCCTGAATTTCGCGCTCCTTGTCGCGGAGCGAGGCGGCACGCTCGAAGTTCTGGTCGCGGACCGCGGCCTCCTTCTCGGTGTTCACCTTCTCCAGCTCACCCTTGAGCGCAGCCACTTCCGGCGGTGGCGCCTGCGCGGCGAGTCGTGCCCGCGCTCCGGCTTCGTCGATCACGTCGATCGCCTTGTCGGGCAGGAAGCGATCGGTGATGTACCGCTCCGACTGCTTGGCGGCGAGCAGCAGCGTCGCATCGGGGATCGTCACCTTGTGGTGATCCTCGTACTTCTTCCGCAGGCCCTTGAGTATCTCGACGGTTTCGTCGATGGTCGGCGGATCGACGACGACCGTCTGGAAACGACGCTCGAGCGCCCCGTCCTTCTCGATGTACTTGCGATACTCGTTGAGCGTGGACGCGCCGACGCACTGCAGCTCACCGCGCGCGAGCGCAGGCTTCAGCATGTTGGACGCATCGATCGCACCCTCGGCCGCCCCGGCACCCACGAGCGTGTGCAGCTCGTCGATGAACAGGATGACGTTCTTGTTCTGCGCGATCTCGTTCATCACCGCCTTGAGCCGCTCCTCGAACTGGCCGCGGTACTTCGTCCCGGCGATGACCGCCGCCATGTCGAGCGAGAGCACACGGTTGTCGCGGAGCGACTCCGGGCACTCGCCATTGGCGATGAGCTGCGCCAACCCCTCGACGATGGCCGTCTTGCCCACACCTGGCTCGCCGATGAGGACCGGGTTGTTCTTCTTGCGGCGCGTGAGCACTTCCATGACGCGCTCGATCTCCTTCGCCCGCCCGATCGTTGGATCGAGCTGGCCTTCCGCAGCGAGCTGCGTGAGGTCGCGGCAGAAGTGGTCGAGCGCCGGTGTCTTGGACTTCTTCTCGCCTTTCGGTGCCGACGGCTGCGGCTGGGCAGCGGCCTGGCCGCCTCCCTGCTGCTGCGGCATCTCCGTCCCGAGGATGCGGAGCGTCTCGGCGCGCGCCGCTTCGAGGTTGACGCCCGCGTCGGTCAGCACCTGCGCGGCAATGCCCTTCTCCTCGCGCAGGAGTCCGAGCAGTAGATGCTCGGTGCCCACGTAGGAGTGGCTCAGTTCCCGCGCCTCGCTCATGGCGAGCTCGAGCACCTTCTTGGCGCGGGAGGTATAGGGTAGGTCGGGGCCGGTCGTCTGGGCAGCTTTGCCCTTCTTGACCGTCTCCTCGATTTTTTGCTGAATCTCGTCGAGCTCCACAGAGAGATTCTGCAACACGGTGGCGGCAACGCCCTCACCCTCGCGGATGAGGCCGAGCAGGATGTGCTCCGTGCCCACGTACTCGTGGTGGAGACGGGCGGCTTCCTCGCGCGCCATGGCGAGAACCTTCCGCACCCGCTCAGTAAAGTTGTAGCCGTTCATTCAGTCCCTCAGAGAGACCCAGGTGGACGTGCAGCTAGC
>JBDSML010000049.1:0-3392 GCA_039915865.1 Gemmatimonadaceae bacterium
CGAGCGGCGCACGGGAATTCGTGACACTCTCGAACGACAACGCATCGAATGGCTGACGACAGGAAGCTCACCACGCGCGCCAAGGACTTCAGCGCGTGGTACAACGAAGTCGTGCTGAAGAGCGAGATGGCCGACTACTCGCCCGTAAAGGGGTGCATGGTCATCCGTCCGAACGGCTATGGCATCTGGGAGCGCATGCAGCGCGCCCTCGATGACATGTTCAAGGCCACGGGCCACCAGAACGCGTACTTCCCGCTGTTCATCCCCGAATCGTTTCTGCACAAGGAGAAGGAGCACGTCGAGGGCTTCGCGCACGAATTCGCCGTCGTCACGCACGGCGGCGGCAAGAAGCTCGAAGAGCCGCTCGTCGTTCGGCCCACATCGGAGACGATCATCTACTCGATGTTCGCCAAGTGGGTGCAGAGCTATCGCGACCTGCCGTTGCTGATCAACCAGTGGGCGAACGTCGTGCGCTGGGAGATGCGCACGCGGTTGTTCCTGCGCACCACGGAATTCCTCTGGCAGGAAGGCCACACCGCGCACGCCACGCACGACGAGGCGGAAGCGGAAGCGCGCCAGATGCTCCGCATCTATCGCGACTTCATGGAAGGCTACATCGCGATGCCGGTGATCACGGGGCGGAAGACCGAATCCGAGAAGTTCGCCGGCGCGCTGCGGACGTACGCGTGCGAGGCGATGATGCAGGACAACAAGGCGTTGCAGGCGGGGACGTCGCACAACCTCGGGCAGAATTTCTCGAAGGTGTTCGAGCTCAAGTTCCAGAGCGAATCGGGCACGGAGGAGTTTGCGTGGAACACGAGCTGGGGCGTGTCGACGCGCATGGTCGGCGGGCTCGTGATGACGCATGGCGACGATGCGGGACTTCGTGTGCCGCCGCTGCTCGCGCCGATCGAGTTGGTCGTGGTTCCGATCTATCGCACCGACGAAGAGCGGACGCTCGTGCTCGAGGCGGCGACCAACATCGCCACGTCCCTTCGCGCGTGGGATCGCCGCGAGGCGTCGCGCCTGCGCATTCACGTCGACACGCGCGATGGCATGAAGCCTGGTGCGAAGTACTACGAGTGGGAACTGCGCGGCATCCCGCTGCGGCTGGAGCTTGGACCGCGCGACATCGCGGCCAATCAGGGCGTGCTGGTGCGTCGCGACACCAGGGAGAAGCGTGCCGTCTCCCTCGACACGCTCGGCGAGGACGTTGCGGAGACGCTGTCGGCCATGCAGCGCGACATGCTCGCCGCGGCGCTGGAGCGTCGCGAGGCGAACAGCGTGCGCACACCGATCTCATACGATGCCTTCAAGGAGTTGATGGAAGGAAAGGGGGGGTTCGTCTACGCGGGCTGGTGTGGCGACGCCGCGTGCGAAGCGAAGGTGAAGGAGGAGACCAGGGCGACCATCCGCTGTCTTCCCGACGAGGAGTTCCGTTCCTCGGTGGCACCGGCGACGTGCCTGCGGTGCGGCAACGCATCAACCGACGAGGCATTGTGGGCCAAGGCGTACTGACCTCCGGTTTCGCTCGTGTGGACGGTGCCCTCGCGTGCGAGGGTGTTCCGCTCGACCGCATCGCGTCGGAGGTCGGCACGCCCGCATACGTGTACAGTACGGCCGTCGTGCGCGATCGCTACCAGAAGCTCGACGCGGCGCTCGCGCCAATGCCGCATCGCATCCACTACACGCTCAAGGCAAACTCCAATCGCGGCCTGTTGAACGTCTTGCGCGACCTCGGCGCGGGCGTCGACGTCGTCTCGGGTGGCGAGCTGTTTCGCGCGATGCGCGCTGGCTACAGCGGCAAGGACGTCATCTTCGGCGGCGTGGGCAAGACGGAGCGTGAGCTGCGCGAAGCGCTCGAAGCCGGCGTGCTCCTGATCAACGTGGAGTCGGAGGCCGAGATCCGCCTGCTCGACCGCATCGCCGGCGAGCTTGGTGTCACGGCGCCCGTCGGCATCCGCGTCAATCCGGAAGTCACCGTCGACAGTTCGCACCGCTACATCAAGACGGGCGAGAAGGGTGCGAAATTCGGCGTGCCGTTCGACGAGGTGCTCGACGTCGCGCGCGTTGCAGCGGAGCTTCCGCACACCAGGCTGCTTGGGCTGGACATGCACATCGGCTCGCAGCTCTTTCGCCTCGATCCGTATCTCGATGGGACCGAAAAGCTGGTCGATCTGCTCACCAGCCTGAAGACCGATGGCATCGACACGATCGAGTATCTCGACATCGGCGGCGGTCTTGGCGTCAGCTACGATGAAGAGCAGCCGCCCGACTTGCATCGGTTCGCGCACGCGCTCACGTCGCGTGTACAGCCCACCGGGCTCACGCTGCTGATGGAACCTGGCCGCTTCATCGTTGGCAACTCGGGCGTCCTGCTGACGAGGGTCCTCTATCGGAAGCGGAGCGGCGGGCGTCAGTTTCTCATCACGGATGCGGGAATGACCGAGTTGCTTCGGCCGTCGCACTACGATGCGTATCACCGCGTCGAGGCGGTTCACGCGACGGAGCAGCGGATGACGGCCGATGTCGTTGGTCCCGTGTGCGAGAGTGGTGACTTTCTGGCACTGGACCGGGAGATGGACGATGCCAACGCTGGCGATCTCCTGGCTGTCTACGATGTGGGGGCCTACGGATACGTGATGGCGTCGAACTACAACACGCGTCCGCGCGGTGCCGAAGTGCTGGTGGACGGCGAACGGTTCGCGGTGGCGACGGCGCGCGAGCGATACCAAGATCTCGTGCATCTCGAGCACGAAGACCCACAATGGAGGGATGCCTGATGCGAGTCGGACTGATGGCCGACAGCCACGACAGGATTCCGGCGATCGCCGAATTCGTCCGCATCATGCAGGCAAGCGGCGTCTCGATGCTGCTGCACGCGGGCGACTACTGCGCACCCTTCGCGCTCCGGCCCATCGAGGAGGCGAGCATGTCCCTGGCGGGCGTGTTCGGCCGCAACGATGGCGACACGCAGGGGCTGCTCGCCAAGGCGACCGCGGGCTTCGGCGCCGAGCTGTTCGAGGGGCCGCACAGCTTCGAGCTCGGTGGCCAGCGGATTCTCGTCGTCCACGACATCGGCGACGTGCAGCCCCGCAGCATCGAGGCGCACAGCATCGTGCTGCACGGCTTCACGCACCAGCAGGAGATGAAGACGCGTGGCGACACGCTCATCGTCAATCCTGGCGAATCGTGCGGCTGGCTCTACGGCACGCCGAAGGCCGCCATCCTCGACCTCGACGACAAGACGGTGGAGTTCCTCAGCCTCGACCCCGCGCACTGGACGACATGACGGCGCAAAGCCGAATCCTGATCATCGACTACGGCTCGCAGTTCACCCAACTGATCGCCCGCCGAGTGCGCGAGGCGAGAGTCTATTCCGAAATCCATCC
>JBDSML010000093.1:0-41269 GCA_039915865.1 Gemmatimonadaceae bacterium
GCTGCCCGTCGCCGCCATCGCCCTCATCCCGGGCGAGAAGCCCGTCGTCCACCGCTTCGACGTGACGATGCTCGCGGGGCCGGCGTCGCGCATCGACGTCTCCCCAAAGCCCACACGATTGCTTCCCCGCCAGCGCCTGCGCCTCGACGCCAGTGTCTACTCGCGGCAGAACGACCTCCGCGCCGATCGCGTGCAGTGGTCGAGCAGCATGCCCGCCGTCATCAGGGTGAGCGCTGACGGAGCCCTGCAGGCGATTGCCGCGGGCAAGGCGATCGTCTCGGCCACCGCTGGTTCCGCGACGGCGCACGTTCCCGTCGAGGTCGTGGCGGGTCAGGTCGCGAGCGTCGACATCATCCCCGCGCGCGTGCAGGTCCGCACCGGCGACGTCGTTCGCTTCAAGGCTGTGGTGAAGGATGCCGCAGGGCGTGAAATCGCTGGACTGACCCCGAGCTGGACGTTCACGCCGGGCAAGGGCATCGTCGACCCGGATGGCGCGTTCGTCCCCTATGAGCCGGGCACGTATCAGGTGACGGCGAATTTCGGCGGTCGCAGCGCCGACGCCGTGATCACCGCCGCCGACCGCGACGTCAAGCGTCCGGTGAAGGTGGTCGGCAAGCTGCTGCGCAGCGCCTTCCCCACGGGCGAGCTCTGGATCCATCCCAATGGCACCGTGGCGTATCTCACCACCGAGCTCGGTGGTGACCGCGTGTACACCATCGACATCAGCAATCCCGGCGCACCCGCCGTCGTCGACTCGGTGATCTTGAACGCGCGCGGCATCAACGACGTCATGACGACACCCGACGGCAACTACGCCGTCATGACGCGCGAAGGCGCCGCCGATCGCAAGAACGGCATCGTCATCTTCGACACGCGCGACCCGCTGCATCCGAAGCAGATCAGCGAATTCACGGACGGCGTCACGGGTGGCGTGCACTCGACGTTCATCCACACCCAGCCGAAGTACGGCACGCACATCTACCTCACCAACGACGGTACCGGCGCGCTCAACATCATCGACATCGGCGATCCAGTGCACCCGAAGCAGGTGGCGACGTGGGCGCCGCCACAGTCGGGCGCCGGGCGCACGCTGCACGACATCGATGTGCAGAATGGCTTGCTGTACGGCGCCTGGTGGAACGACGGCCTCGTCATCCTCGATGTCGGCAATGGCATCAAGGGCGGCACGCCGTCGAATCCGAAGATGGTGTCGCAGTTCAAGTATGATCTCAACGCGCTCTATCGCGACGTCGAGAAGGAAGGAGGCAAGGGCTTCATTCGTGGCACGCACACGGCGTGGCGCTACAGGAACTACGTCATCATCGCCGACGAGGTGTTCGGCAACGACCCCGCGCAGGCGCTGTTCGGCGGCGGTCCGGCGCGCGCGCATGGACGCTTGCACGTGCTCGACGTGTCCGACATCGAGCACCCGAAGCCGGTGGCGTGGTACGAGCCGGAATACGGTGGCGTGCACAACGTCTGGGTGGCCGGCGACACCCTGTACATGGGCGCGTACAACGCGGGCTTCCACGCGTTCGACGTGTCGGGCGAGCTCCGCGGCGACTTGAAGGCGCAGGGCCGCGAGATCGCGGAGTTCATGACGGGTGATCCGGGCGGCAAGATCCCCAACGCGCCGATGGCATGGGGCGTCGTGGTCAACAAGAAGGACGGCCTTGCCTACGTGAACGACGTCAACAGTGGACTCTGGGCACTCAGGATCGAGCCGAAACCCAAACCTGTCCCATAGGGCGGGTGGAAGAGCAGGTCCCTCGACTGCGCTCGGGACGACAAGGATGGTGTCGTCCCGACAGGAGCGCGTAGCGCGACCGAGGGACCTGCTCTTTAACTAACCACAACCTCACTACGTCAGCCGAAGCGCTTCGCGACCTCAGCCCAGTTCACGACGTTCCACCACGCCTTGAGATAGTCTGGGCGACGGTTCTGGTACTTGAGGTAGTACGCATGCTCCCAGACGTCATTGCCGAGGATTGGCGCCGGCTTGCCGTCCATGATCGGGTTGTCCTGGTTCGGCGTGCTGGAGATCGAGAGCTTCCCACCGTCGTTGTTCAGCCACACCCAGCCCGAGCCGAAGCGACCGGCGCCCGCCGCCTGGAACTGCTCCTTGAACTTGTCGAAGTCCCCGAACGCACTGGTGATCGCGTCGGCGAGCCTGCCCGTCGGGGCGCCGCCGGCGCCGGGACCCATCGTCTGCCAGAACTGCGAGTGGTTGAAGTGCCCGCCGCCGTTGTTGCGCACGGCCGTGCGGATGGCCTCCGGCACACTGTTCAGGTCCTTCAGCAGCGCCTCGAGCGGCTTGTCGGCAAGCTCCGGAGCCTTCTCCAGCGCCGCGTTGAGGTTCGTGACGTAAGCGTTGTGATGCTTGTCGTGATGGATCTCCATCGTCTGCGCGTCGATGTGTGGCTCGAGTGCGTCGAAGGAGTAGGGAAGGGGCGGAAGCGTGTGCGCCATTAAAATCTCCAGGTTGGTTCGAAGGACGATGGTCGGCTAAGCTGCTGATGCGCGCGATCGTTCCCGCTGCCACGAGATGAGTCCCGGGAGCAGCGAGAGGAAAATCACGACGAGAATGACCTTGGTGATGTGGTTCTCGATGCCTGGAACCATGCGGCCGAGAAAATAGCCGATGAACAACATCGACCAGATCCAGAGCACGGCTCCCAGCACGTTATAGGCCGTGTACGAGCGCAGCGGCATGCGGCCGAGGCCTGCCACGACGGGCACGAACGTGCGGACGATAGGCATGAAACGCGCAATGACGAGCGCCTTGCCGCCGTGCTTCGTGAAGAACTCATGCGCACGGATCAAGTGTTTCTTCTTGAACAACAGCGAATCGTCGCGCTTGAACAACTTCGGCCCACTGTACCAGCCAATCGCATATCCGACCGTATTGCCGATGATGGCAGCGATAGTCAGCAGTACGCCGAGCAGCCACATGTTGAGGCCGAACTGGGGTTGCGACGACAGCAGACCCGCCGTGACGAGCAGCGAGTCGCCCGGAAGGAAGAAGCCCACGAGCAGCCCCGTCTCGGCAAAGATGATCGCGGTCAAGCCCACGTATCCGCCAAGACGTACCAGCTGTTGTACGTCGGTGAGCTGATGGAAGAGATCGAGAAGAGATTGCATGAGGGTCGGCGGGGGATGGACGTCGTGAGCGACGGAAGTTCGGCACACACTCGGGCAGGGTCAACGGGGGTGCCGCCTGACTCCACACTGGCCCGGTACCATGCGCTTGCGATTCCCGCGCCCCCGTCGAGCCGGTGGCACCGCGCCGGAGTCACGCCGCGCACCGAGCGGCTCATCGACTTCGGATGCATCGCGGTCGTCTCGCTGCTGGTGATCGGATGGATCTGGACCATCGCGACCGAAGGGCTGCGTCCGCCAGTGAATCGCGGACCGTCCGCCACGGCCCAGATCGCCTCCGCGCTCACGTCGACGAGCGGACCCACCGCTGCCTATCTCACGGATGCATCACTCAACGCACTGACGGGTGAATTGCGCGGCACCAGCGGCAAGCTGCGCGTGCAGCTTCGGCCCGCCGGCACGCCCATCGCCGTTGATTCGACGCCGGCAGGTGCGACGCTCACCGTCCCCGAATCGGAGACCAGTGGTTCCGCCGTCGCTCCCAGGGCCGGCGTGTGGAAGCTCGCCGTCGCCGTCGGCAACGCGATCAGGCCGATCGCGGATTTCAACCTCATCAGCCTCCGCCCGCGCAGCGACAAGCAGAACGGACGGGTCGGCCTGTATTACCTCGGCAACTGGCCGGGCGAAACGGGCAAGGTCATCGCGCCCAAGAAGGCGCCGCCAGCACGCTACGAGCCGCCGAGTGGCTTCATCGAGGTCACGCCGCAGAACGCCGACACGAAGCTGTCGGAGCACTTCAGGCTGCGCGATTTCCTCACACATGATCAGCCCAACGTCTGGCCCAAGTATCTGGTGATCGAGATGCGTAACGTCGACAAGCTGGAGTTGGTGCTGAGCGACCTCGCCGAACGCGGCCTGAATGTGAGCGGCGTGAAGGTATTGAGCGGCTTTCGCACGCCGCAGTACAACAAGGGCGGTGGCAACACGGGCGGTCGAGCCGGACTGAGCCGCCACATGTATGGCGACGCGGCCGACATCTTCATCGACAGCGACGGCAACGGCGTGATGGATGACCTGAATCATGACGGTCGCATCACCATCGACGATGCCCGCGTGATTTTGCAGGCGCTGGACCGCGTGGAGGCCGCACATCCCGAACTCGTCGGGGGTGCAGGCGTCTATCCGGCTGAGGCTGGGCACGGACCTTTCATACACATCGACTCGCGGGGCTATCGTGCCCGCTGGATCGGATCCGGAGGAGGATCATGAGCGAACATCGGCGGACACAGGACGCGGCATCCGAGGCACCGGCCAAGGGGCCCATCGAGCGACTGGGGCAGGTGCTCAAGGCGGAAGACGGCGTCATCGAGATTCCGGGCATTCGGCAGAGTGATCTCGAGCCCTATGTGGGGCTGCGCTATCTCTCGAAGCTCTTCAAGCTGATGGGGGTCATCCTCGGATTGCTCCTCATCGCGGAAGTCGTCACCGGCGTGATGGCGCAGGGCGGCGCGGCGGTGCCGACGCTGCTCGGCGAAGCGAGCCGGCTCATCGTGCTCGCCGGCCTGCTGTGGGGCGTGGGCGATCTCGCGATCCTGCTCATCGACGTCGGACACGACGTGCGTGCGGCGCGAATTCTCCTCGCGCGCCAGTCGCGCGCCCTGCACGGTCCGTCGATGGAGACGGAGATTCCCGGCGCACCGCGCGAGTACATCGAACGGGGCCCTCGGCCCTAGCGGCGTCGTGCGGGTACGATCGTTGCTTTGAGCGCAGTCGAACTTGTAGCACACACTCTCAATCGAGGACTTCTACTCATGCTCTTCACCATCGCGATTGTCCTCTTCATTCTGTGGGCGCTCGGCTTCTTTGCCTTTCACGTCGGCGGCAGCCTGATTCACGCGCTGCTGGTCATCGCGCTGATCGTCATCGTCTATCGCTTGCTCACGGGTCAGAAGGTCGTGTAGCGCGACGGTCTGGCAGTCAACGCTGAAGACGTCGTGCTCACGCGAGCACGACGTCTTTCGCGTTTCTGGCTTCGAAGTCCCGAGGTACCTGCTTTGTCGCTGTGCTGCAACCGCGTCAGGAAGGGCACACACCGGCGTCCCGCGCCGCACTCGTCACGACGGCCCGACGAAGCTGTAGGTTTTCGGCATGCCGCCTCTCGACGATCTCCACATTGTCTCCCACACCCACTGGGATCGCGAGTGGTACCACACCGAGGACCGCTTCCATCAGCGACTCGTCCGCCTCATCGACGAAGTGCTCGACGACCCCCCCGAGGCCTTCCTCCTCGACGGACAGGCGATCCTCCTCGACGACTACCTCGCCGTTCGTCCCGAACGCGCCGCCGAACTGGCGACGCTCCTCCGGGACGGTCGTCTGGAGGCTGGTCCATGGTATGTCCTCGCCGATAACCTGATCCCCAGCGGCGAAGCGCTCGTCCGGAATCTCTCGATGGGCCGAGCAACGGTGCGTCGCCTGCGCGGCGAGCCGCCGCCGGTGCTCTACTGCCCGGATTCCTTCGGGCATCCCGCCATCCTTCCCGAGCTCGCCGCGGGCTTCGGCTGCGACGTCGTGATTCTCTGGCGTGGTTTCGGCGGCGCGCGTGCACCCGCGAGCGACGTCGTGCGATGGCGTGGCGCGTCGGGCCACACGGTCCTCGTCTACCATCTTCCCCCCGACGGCTACGAATTCGGGAGCGCGCTGCCGGCGTCGCGCGAAGGTGCCACCGAGCGCTGGCGACGAATCGCTGACGTCCTCACGGCGCGCGCTGTGACAGGAACGGCATTGCTGCTCAACGGGGCGGATCATCATGCGCTGCAGCGCGATCACGCCGGCGCCATTCGCGCGATCGCGTCCGCCGCGGGCACCACCCGCGTGCACGCGAGTTCACTGCGCACCGCCGCGCGCGCGCTCATGGACGCCTCGCGCGACGTCGAGGTTCCCGAGATCGTCGGCGAGTTGCGCGACTCCTACGGCTACACCTGGACGCTGCAAGGCACGCTGGGCACGCGGGCGTCAGAGAAGCGGCGCAACGCGCTCGCCGAACGCACGCTCGTGCGCGACGTGGAGCCCTGGGTGATGCTCGCGGGCGCGTCGAGCGGCGCGGCGCGCTCGCTCGTCGCGCACGCGTGGCGCACGCTACTCCAGGCGCACCCGCACGACACTCTCTGCGGCACATCGATCGACGCGGTGTCGAACGCGTTCGCTGCGAGGCTCACGTCGGTCGAGGAGCAATCGTTTGGCGCGCGCGCGGACGTGCTGCATCGGCTCGTGTCGCACGACGTCGAGCGCGCGCGCACGAGTGGGCTCGAGTGGAAGCCAGCTGTCTTGCTGCGCAATCCAGTGGCGCGCGCGCGAGGGGGCGTCGTCGAGCTGACGCTGCGCGCCAAGCTCGCCGATATCGCTGTCGGGCCAGGCTCGGCGAGCCGTCAGGGCGCGCGCGGCAAGGCACCCGTGTGGCGCGTCGACGGGATGCGGCTGCAGATCCTCTCGCGCGAAGAGCGCGTCGAACTGACCGAGTCGCCGCGCGCGTATCCCGACGCGGATCTCGTGCTGGAGGCGCGCGCCGTCGGCTGGACACAACCGATGGGCGGGTACGTGGTCGAGACGAGGATGCAGCGCGGCCGCGCGAGCGGTGAAGTTCCGCATCCCGTCGTCGCGGGGGAGATGTCGCTCGACAATGGGCGCTGTCGCATAGAAGTGGCCGCCGACGGCCGCGTGAGTTTCGAGGATCACGAGCTGGCACGTCGCATCGACGACGTCATCAGCTTCGAGCGCGCAAGAGATGTGGGCGACCTCTACACGCCGGCGATTCGTGAGTCTCTGGAGCCTCCACGCGTAAAACGCGTGCGCATGAGTCATCGCGGCCCCCTGCGCGGTGAGCTTGTGATCGAGTATCGCATCCCCGGCCGGTCGGGCGGGAAGTGTCGTGTGTCGATTCAGCTCGATGCGAATGCTCGCGCGATGCGCATCGTCATCGTCGGCGAGAATCGGGAGCGCGACCATCGGCTGCGTCTTCGTGTGTCGACCGGACTCGCCGGAGCGACGACACTGGCTGATGCGGCGTTCTTTCCTCTCGTGCGCGAACCGCTCCACGTCACTGAAGCGGATGCAGCAATGGAGCACGTGATTTCGACGGCGCCGTTGCATCGATGGGTCGCTCGCTTCGCGGAGAGCGGCGGGGCTGTCCTCGTCTCGGACGGACTCGCCGAAGCTGACACCGGCGTCGATGGCAGCATCGCGCTGACCCTCGTGCGCGCCGTCGGCGCGCTGTCGCGCGCCGACCTTCCCGAGCGACCCGGCCACGCCGGCTGGCCGGCGCCGACACCTGGTGCGCAGTGCATCGGCCCGTATGAGTCTCGCGTTGCGCTCCAACTCTTTCCACCCGACTCGCCAGGCGTGCGCGATGAGATCGAACGCTTTGCCGAGGACGAGCTGCTGCCGCTTGCCGGCGAGACGCTGCGCTCGAACCTCGACGAGCCCCGTCAGGCCGGAGGATTGGCACTGCACGGCGAAGGTCTCAGCTTCAGCGCGGCCCTCCCTGCGCACCGCGACGGGTGGGGCGTGCTCCGCTGCGTGAATCAGCGCGACACGAGTGTGCGCGGCGAATGGCATCTCTCCCGGGACATTACCGAGGCGCAGAGAGCTCGTCTCGACGAAACGCTGCTCGGCCCGTTGACCGTTGACAGCGGCGTCGTGCAGTTCGACGCGGCGCCACGAGAGATCATCACGATCCTCGTGCGCTGACGACAAGGTTTGTCGTCACGAGCGAAGTCGGGGACCTGCTCTCTACGTCCGATCCCCGGCCAACCGATCACGCCACGCGTCGCCGAGGATCGTCGTCGCAAACACAGTCACCACGAGCGCGACGCCTGGCGCCAACGCCACCCACGGTGCCACCACCAACAGATCTCGCCCACCGGCGATCATGTTCCCCCAACTCGGTGCCGGTGGCTGAATGCCGAGTCCGAGGAACGACAACCCGCTCTCGAGCAAAATCGCGTTGCCTACACCGAGCGTCGTCGCCACGAGCGCCGGTCCGATTGCATTCGGCAACACGTGACGCAGCAGCACGCGCGACGAGCGTGCGCCAAGTGCCGTGGCCGCCGGCACGAACGGACGATGTCGCACCGCCATCACCTCAGCTCGAATCAGCCGTGCGATTCCCATCCACCCCGTGAGTACGAGCACGGAGAGGATCGTCGTCAGCCCTGGCTGCCATAGCGCGACTCCCACCAGCAACAACACGAGACGCGGCAATGCCAACAACAGATCCGCCGCCGATGTGATCGCGCGATCGGTCATTCCGCCGCGCCATCCTGCAACCGCACCGAGCGTCGTACCGAGCACCCCGGCGACGAGCGAGCCTACCACGCCGACCAACAGCGACAGCCGCCCCGCGAGCATCATCCGCACGAACAGATCGCGACCGAATCGATCCGTGCCGAAGAGATGCCACGCACCATGCGCGTCGCGTCCGAACGGCGCGACGAGTCGCCGCGCCAGCACATCGTCGATGCGCAGCGGATCGCGCGCCGCCAGCGCCGGCACGAGCACGACGGCAACCGTCAACGTCACGAGCAGCCCCAGCGCGAATCGTTCGGCGCGACTCATCCCCGCACCCGCGGATCCGCCCACGGCAGCAACGCCTCGGCGAGCAGGTTGGCAACGATCACCAGCGCCGCGAACGTCGCCGCGCACCCCATCACCACCGGATAGTCGCGCGCCACGATGGACGTCACCATCAGTCGCCCCATCCCGGGCCAGGCAAAGATCGTCTCGACGAACACCGAGCCCGCCACCGTTCCCGGCAACGCGAGTGCGAAGAGCGTGAGCAGCGGCGCGCGCAGGTTCGCGAGGAGATGGTGTCCGTAGACACGCCGCTCTCCCGCGCCCTTCGCGCGCGCGGTGCGCATCCAGTCGCCACCCATCGCGTCGAGCGCGCCCGTGCGAACGTAGCGCGCGACGCCGCCAGCACCGATCGCCGCAAGGAGGGTGACCGGAAGGATCGAGTGTCTCAGCAGGTCAGCGACGTGTGCAAGTCCATCGAGATCCGCGCCCGGCGTCGTCATGCCGATCGCCGGAAGGCGCATGAAAAGCGGCAAACTCCACGACGAGGCGAGATAGGTGAAACACGCGATGGCTCCAAGACCCAGCCAATACGCTGGCGACGCGACGAGCAGCACACTCGCCGTCGTCAGTGCGAGATCGAGCCGAGTGCCGCGTCGCGCCGCCTGGAGCAACCCGACGAGGGTGCCGATGGCGAACGACAACAAGAGCGACGCGCCGCCGAGCGCGAGTGAGATCGGCAGCGCGTCGGCGATGACGGCGCGCACCGGCCGGCGGTCGACAAAGCTGTCGCCAAGCTGTCCCCCGAGCGATTCGCGCACCCATCGTGCATATTGCACCGCCATCGACTGGTCGAGGCCGAGTTCGCTACGCATCTTTGCGGCGTCACCAGCACTCGCGCTCGGCGGCAACAGGAACGTGGCAGGATCACCCGGCGCGAGCCGGAGGAGCGCGAAGGTGAGCGAGAGCACGCACCAGAACAGCAGAACGGCGCGGACGAGCGCACGCAAAAGGGCGGGGGATCGCACGCAGTGATATCGCTTGACGCACGAGCGTCGTCAACGCGGCGCTCGTGCAGACTCCTCTCGTTCGGCGCGCTGGTCGTCGGTCTGGCCTCGGCGTGCATCGCGCCCCAGCGCAGCCCTGGGGTGCTCGTCATGGCGTCCGGCGCCGACCTCGAATCGGCGAATCCGCTCGTCACCGTCCACCCGCTTTCGCGACAGGTGCAGCGATACGCGCTGTTCGTCACGCTCCTCCGCTACGACTCGTCGCTCGCGGCACGGCCGTATTTCGCCCGCCGCTGGCAGTGGAGCTCGGACGCGCGAACGCTCACGCTGACGCTCGTGTCGGACCTGCGTTGGCACGACGGAGTGGCCACCACGGCGACGGATGCCGCGTTCACGCTCCTCGCGGCGAAGGATCCCGCCACCGGATTCGCCCGCAGCTCGGAGCTCGCCGCGCTGGACACGGCCATCGCCATCGACGACACCACGCTCGCGCTGCGCTATGCCACTCCGCAATCGCGTCTCTCGCCATTGCTCGCCGAGCTGCCGATCGTGCCGTCGCATCGCCTGGCCGGTGTCGCGCGTAGTACCATGAGGACGGCAGCGTACAATGACTCGCCCGTCGGCAATGGACCCTTTCGCTTCGTTGACCGGAAACGAGGAGCACGCTGGACCTTTGCGCGGAACGGCAGCTTCCCCCGCTCACTCGGCGGCCCGCCCTTGCTCGCCGGCTTCGTCGTGGCCGTCGTCGACGAGGCGACCACGAAGTTCGCCGGTCTGGCCAGCGGAGAGCTCGACGTCGCCGGCATTTCGCCGACCATGGCGTCCCTCGCGGAGCGCGATGCCACGCTCCGGCTGCTCACCTATCCGGTGCTCTTCGGCACGGCGCTGTGCTTCAACACCACGCGGGCTCCGTTTGACGACGGACGCGTACGTCGCGCAGTCGCGCGCTCGATCGAGCGACCGCGTATCGTCGACATCGCACTCGCTGGATTCGGGCGTCCCGCGTCGTCACCCATTCCGCCGGACAGTCCCCTTGCCTGGGCGCCGTCGGCACAGCGCGACACTGCCTCTGCGGATTCGCTGCTCGACGCCGCCGGTTGGCGTCGTGGCCCCGACGGTCGACGCATGCGCAGTGGTCGGCCGTTCGTCGTCGAGCTGCTCACCGTCGGCAGCGGCGACAACGTCGCTGAGCAGCTCGTGCAGAGCGACCTCGCTGCGCGTGGTATTACAATGACGGTACGGCAGACCGAGATGGGTGCGTTCCTCACTGCGGCCCGCGCGACGAACAAGACGTTCGACATGCTCATGACGGGCATTCCCGGTGATCTCTCTTTCTCGTACGTGAACGCACTCTTCAACAGCACGCAGCGCGGCGGAATGCTGGACTACACCGGCTTTCACGATGTCGCGCTCGACGGAATGCTCGATCGCGCGTCGGCGGCGCCGGACGGCGCGGATCGTGTTGCCGCCTGGCGCGACGTGCAGGTTGCGCTGGACTCGCTCGCCCCCGCCACCTGGCTCTACCACTCGCGTGGCGTGCAGGGACTCTCCCGGCGCGTTCAGGGCGTGCGCATGGACCTGCGCGGCGAGCTCGTCACCCTGCACGACTGGCGCCTGGCGTCGAGCGGGGAAGGGTCATGAGCCTGCTCGTCACCGCCGTCGAGCTCGAGGCCCGCAAGGGCATCGCGCGCGGAGAGCTGCGCGCCCTCGCCGACGGCCTGCGTGCCGAGCTCGCGCCGCTCATTGCGCAGCCGCCGGATGTGCCGCGCGAAAAGGCGTTGCTCAGTCGGTCCGGCGGTCGCTGCACCATCGACGGCTCGCTCCTCATTTTCGACCCATTCGACAAGCGACATCGATGTCCGCAGTGCGGCCGCGAATACGCCGGCGGGTTGTACGACAGGTTTCGTCTCTACTGGTATCAACTCTGGCTTGCCGAGCGCGTGCTGCACGCCGCGGTGCTCGGCGTTCTCTTCGCCGATTCCGAGTGCATCAATCTCGCGACGACCCTCCTCGATCGATTCGCCGAGCAGTACCTGAAATATCCGAATGCCGATAACGTGCTCGGCCCATCGCGGCCGTTTTTCAGCACGTACCTGGAGTCGATCTGGCTGCTGCAGCTGACGACGGCACTCGATGTCCTCGAGTCCTCCATTGCCTTGCCGGAGCTTGCGTCGCTCGGTTCGCGCGTCCGCGACCGGCTCATCAGGCCGAGTGCGTCGTTGATCTCCTCGTACGACGAGGGAACGTCCAATCGGCAGGTGTGGAACAACGCGGCGCTCATGGCGGCGGCACGCATGCTCGACGATCGCGTGATGTTCGATCGCGCGCTGCGCGGACGCAGCGGGCTGCACACGCATCTGGTCAGCGCGCTGCTCTCCGATGGCAGCTGGTACGAGGGCGAGAACTATCACTTCTTCGCACACCGTGGGCTCTGGTACGGCTCGCGCATCGCCAGCACCGCTGGTCAGCCGCTGCCGCCGAATCTCGCGTCCCGCTTTCATGAGGGCTTTGCCGCGCCGTTTCGGACGGTATTGCCGGATCTCACCTTTCCGTCGCGCCGAGATTCACAGTACGCGGTGAGCGTGCGCCAGCCGCGATTCGCCGAGTCGTGCGAGCTCGGTCTCGCGTCGCGCGACGATTTGCGTCTCACGGGGATGCTCGCGCGCCTGTACGACGATGCCGTCCCCCGCGGCGACACCGGACGCGTCGCCTCGTCCGCCGACGTCGAGCGCAACCTGCCGGGCACCGGGCTTCGACGCACGGACCTCTCGTGGCGCGCGCTGCTCTTTGCACGACCGACGTTGCCGGCGCTCGTTGCGCAGCCGTTCCACTCCGATCTGCTTCCTGCGCAGGGAGTTGCCATTCTTCGGCGCAACGAAGGCTCGCTGTACGTCTCACTCGACTACGGACACTCCGGCGGAGGTCACGGACATCCCGACCGGCTGAACCTCACGCTGATGGATGGGACGCGTCGCTGGTTCGACGACCCGGGCACGGGTTCGTATGTCGATCCGTCGCTGCACTGGTATCGCAGTACGCTCGCGCACAACGCACCGATCGTCGACGGCCATTCACAGCCGCGCGTCCACGGAGATCTCCTCGCCTACGAGGACGACGACCGCCATGGCTGGGTGAGCGCACAGGCCGAGTTGGCGCCCGGTCTCATCGTGCAGCGGACGATTGTCACGATGGCGGACTATCTCGTGGACGAGTTGCAGTGGGAAGGCGTCGAGGTCCACGAAGTCGCACTGCCGATGCACGACGTCGACGTCGCCGCGGATGTCGTGAAGACACCGACGCCAATTGCCGGGGGGAACGACGAAGAGGACGGCTTTGCGTTTCTCACCGACACGACGAGCGTGATGCTGCCCGTTGATCGCGCGTTCGAGCTGTTCGGTGGCGGTGGGCGCCTGCGCGGATGGACGTTCGCACGGCAGGGGGCCACGGCATGGTGCGCGTCGGCGCCGCGCGCGCCCGGTCGCGACGGAACGATGCCGATGGTGTTGCTCCGCCAGTCCGCGGCGACAGGCTCGTATCTCTCGGTATGGAGCTGGAGTACTGCCATTCGGTCCGTCGAACGCGATGGCGACGTCCTCGTGGTGCTGCTCGCGGATGGAACGCGCCAGCGCCATCGCCGCGCGGTAGAGGGATGGCTCATCGAAACCTCTGGCCAGGGCACACGTCTCGTGGAGCTCGGCGGACGCGTGTCGCGCCTCGGCGAGAGTTCGTCGAGCGACTTTCACACGACGCCGACACGTCCGGCCGCCCCGCCCTCGACGATCGCCCTCCCGGCGACGTTCGAGTTGGGCGAGCCGCACTATCGCCAGTCCGAGTTCACGTGGCAGGGCGCGGGTGCGCCGCGCGCGGTCGTCGCCGTCACGCGCCCGACGCCCGGGACCGTGCAGGTCGACGTCGACGTTCCGTCATCGCAGCGGCTGTTCGTCCCGCTCGTGACCGAGAACCAGCTCGACAACGAGCCCGCATCCATCAACGGAGACAGCGTGCAGCTCTACGTCCTGGCGGGCGAACGCGCCGCCGGGCTGTTGCTCGTGCCCGAAGTGGCGTCGGTCGGCCAGCGCCCTGTCGACGGATGGACGAACGACCTCACCGTCGACGCGAAGTGGCGGCCGACCTCCTCGGGCTATCGCCTCGAGGCGACGATCCACATCGACGGCCGCACGCCCGAGTTCTCGCTCGACGTGCTCGTGAATGAAGTGGTACCCGGCCGAGCACGCCGGCGTGGGCAGCTCGTCCTGTCGGGCGCCGTGGGAGAATTCGTCTATCTTCGTGGAGACCGTCACGACCCGTCGCGGTTGCTCCGCTTCTCGCTCACGAATGCCTGACTCGAAACTCTCGAAGATCTCCGTCGTTCTCTTTGAGCCGCAGGACCCCGTGAACATCGGCGCCACTGTGCGCGCGATGAAGAACATGGGATTCACGTCGCTGCGGCTCGTCAATCCGTGCAAGTACGACCCGGTGCGGCTCGAAGGCATCGCGCACGATACGTGGGACATCATCCACGGCATCGAGCACTACGAGACCTTTGATGCTGCGGTCGCCGACTGTGTGCGTCTCGTTGGCTTCACGGCGCGTCGCCGCGCGGCGAAGTGGGAGGTCCTCGATCCGAAGCAAGCCGCGGATGACGCACTCGGCTACGCGGACGAGGGCCGCGTCGGTATCGTGTTCGGCCGCGAAGATCGTGGATTGCCCAACGAGATCCTCGATCGCATCCACGCCGCGGTCACGATTCCCACGACCGATCACGCGTCGCTGAACATGGCGCAGGCCGTGCTCATCGCGCTCTACGAGCTGCATCTCGCGTCCGGCGACGCCACCCGCGTCGTGCGCGGTCCGCGCAAGGAAGCGCCGCCACCGACGGCCGATCTCTTCGAGCGCTACTTCACCGAGCTGCATCAGGCACTCGACTCGGTGCAGTTCTTCAAGACGCGCTATCCCGAGCACATCATGCGCTCATTGCGCGCCATCACGTTTCGCGCGACACCAGACGACCGGGAATTGTCGCTCCTGCGGGCCGTCGCGCTCGAGGTCGTTCGGTTTCTCGAGCGCACCGGCCGCGTCGAGCGCACGCTTCCGGAAGACGTGTCGCCGCGTCCGCCTCGCCACATCACCGGGCGCGACACCAGCAGCAGCGATCATTGACGCAACGGCGCGCCCACTCCCTCTTTCCGACATGCCTCTCTCACGATTCTTCGGCCGCGGCCGCGATACCCCTCCGCCACCTCCCGAGGATGACGGCCCGGCAGAGCCCGAGGAGGAATCCTCTCACGATCACGGTGACGACGCGAATCCCGAGCACGCACCCGAGCGCGCCTGGCTCGACCGCGCCGAAGTGGTGCTGCCCACCGGCGCGTCCACGGGCAGCAAGCGCGCGGCATCGCTCTACGGCGCCACGGTTGACGATCTGCCGACGCACTTCACCGCGGCGCGCGGCGCGATCATCACCGACACCACCGGCATGCAGTACCTCGACTGCACGATGGCACTCGGTGCCGTCGCACTCGGGTACGCCGAGCCACGCGTCACGCAGGCGGTCGTCGACGCGGCAATGCAGGGCAACGTGTGCGGGCTCTCCAGCTGGCGGGAAGTCGAGCTCGCAGAGCGTCTCTGCTCGCTGATTCCCTTCGGCGAGCGCGTGCAGTTCCTCAAGACGGGCGCTGAGGCGACCGCCGCGGCCGTTCGACTCGCGCGTACCTACACCGGGCGTGAGCACGTCATCGCGTGCGGGTACTTCGGATGGCACGACTGGTCTTCGGACTCGCCAGGCGTTCCAGCGAGCGTGCGCAAGACGGTATCGTGGGTTCCATTCGACGACGTCGGTGCGCTCGAGCTCGCGGCGGCCGCTGCTGGTTCGTCGCTCGCCGCCATCGTGCTGGAGCCTGTCATCGAGCACCTGCCGTCCATCGAGTGGCTCACCCGCGCGCGCGAACTGTGTGATGCGCACGGCGCCGTGCTGGTCTTCGACGAAATCAAGACAGGATTTCGCGTCGCCCCTGGTGGCTATTCGGAGGTGTGCGGTGTGCAGCCCGACCTCGCGACCTATGGCAAGGCGATGGCGAACGGCTATCCCCTCTCCGCCGTGCTCGGCCGACAGCCGATCATGGATAGCGCGCGCGATACATGGATATCGTCGACGCTCGCGAGTGAGGCGACGGCAATTGCCGCGGCACTCGCCGTTCTCGACTGGCATGAAGAAGCGGACATCTGCGCCACGCTCGGCGAGACCGGCAAGGAGATGCGCGCGGCGATGGATCATGCGATCGATGCGAGCGGGATCGATGGGGTGACGACGCTCGGCATCGATCAGATGTGGCTCGCCAGGTGGGACGATCCCGAGCGCGAGAATCGTTTCATCGCGCACGCCATGCGCGAAGGCGTGCTGTTCAAGCGTGGCGCGTACAACTTCGCGGCCATCGCGCATGACGAAGCCGCGCTGCGTGACATCGAGAGCGCGGCGAGCGCGGCACTCGTGTCGCTGCTCGAGGACGAACAGGAGTGAACACCGACGCGCCGCTCGGCGGCACCACGCCGCTCATCGACGCGCATGCGCACTTCTATCACGAGGATGCGGGCCGCTCCGATTGGGCCCGCGTGAACGCTGCGCGTTTCCGCGCCGGCGACGCCATCGGAGTCACCTATCACGTTGCGAGCGTGCTCGGCTCGTACGGCCACACGTCGCCGACGTATTTCCCGTCGCCCGACGACGTCACGCGCGGCAACGATGCGATGGCCACCATCGCTGCCGAGGCGCAGCGCGTGCGCTGGTATGTCACCGTCAATCCGAATCACACCGCGCATGCGCTGGCCGAGATCGAGCGCGGCGTGGCGCAAGGCGCGATTGGCGTGAAGGTGCTCGCTAGCCGTCGCGCCGACGATCCGCTCCTCGATCCGGTCTGTGAATTGGCGGCGGTGAAGGGACTGCCGCTTCTCCATCACATCTGGCAGCACCGCACGCGCGAGTGGCCCAACCAGGAGATCTCCGACGGCCGCGACCTCGTGCGCCTCGCTGAACGTCATTCGGGCGTCTCGTTCGTCCTCGCGCATCTGGGCGGCGGCGGCGACTGGGCGCACACGCTCCCCGCGGTGCGCGACACGCCGAATGTCTATCCCGATGTCTCCGGCAGTGGCGTCGACCGCGGTATGCTCGATGCGGCGCTTGACGCACTTGGCGCGCAGCGATTGCTCTGGGCGTGCGATCTCACGATGGAGACGGGCCTCGCCAAGCTGCGTGCGCTCGAGGTGATCGGACTGTCCGTTGATGACCTGGCCGACATTCGCTGGCGCAACGCGGCGCGGTTGTTTCCCGCCGGCTCGTTTCCCATCTGTGCCGAGCGTGGGGCCATCCGTGTTTCTTCAGGGCAAGCATGATTGACGTCGCGGCGTACATCGGCCCGTTTCCGTTCCGGCACCTTCCGCATCCCGACCCCGAAGTGCTCGTGCGCGTGATCGAGCGCGAAGGTCTGGATGGCGCATGGGTGGGTTACCTCCCGTCGGCCTGGCAACGCGATCCCGCGCCCGGCAACGCGGCGCTGTTCGCCGCTCTCGCGCCGTACCCCGTATTGAGACCTGCCCCCGTCATTCGCCCCGACTGGCCGGGTTGGCAGCATTCACTTGATGATGTTGTTGCCAGGAGCGCGGCCGCTGTCAGGGCGTATCCGATGCATTGGGGCATGGGCCCACACGATCCATCGATGCGGGCCTTGGCGCTGGCCTGCGGCGAACGCGCCATTCCGCTCCTGCTCACCGTTCGCTTCGAGGATCTGCGCCAGCGCTCCGGTCTCGACGTCGCCGGCGACCTCACCGCCGCGCACATCCGGTCGCTCGCTCGCGCGCACGTCTCCGTTCGCATTGTCGTCGTCGGCGCGGGCCGCGACCTCCTCGAGGAGACGCACTGGAGCCTCACGCCCGACGAACAGCGGCGCGTGCACTGGGATTTCGCCTGGATCTGGGGTCCGCCCGAAGACCACTTCGCCCACCTGCTGCGCACCGTGGGCGCCGAGCGGTTCGTCTATGGCACGCACTGGCCGCTTCGACTCACGCAGAACCCGCGCGCGAATCTCGACCTGCTTCCCGCTGATCTTCGCGGTGCGGGCATCGTGGATGCATCGTCGCTCGCCCCTGGTGCGGTAGGGGTATCTCCGACTTGACCTTTGTATCGAGCTCGGGGAATTTCCCCTTCGTTCCCGCATTGGGTGCCGAAATCCGGGGTGTATTCGCGACACCGTTGACGCGACACACCGATTACAATGATTTGTTCCTATATGTGCGCGAAGTGCGATGCGGTCGCCTTGCGGCTACAACATCGCGTGTTCAAATTGCTGGCCGGTAAGGGACCTTGTGAATTCGTTCACAAGCAACCCGCATCCCGACTTTCCTAGACCCCATCGCGATGACGCAGCGAAGGAAGTGGACAGCCATCCCAGGACTCCTGTTTCTGGCGATCGGAGCGGTCGTGTTGTCCGCCTACAGTGGCGCCTCCTCCTCCCAGGGCAATGCCCCGGACCAACCAATCGCCTTCCCGCACCCGAAGCATGCGGGGCCGGTGGCCAAGGGTGGTCTCGGCATGAACTGCCTCTATTGTCATAACTCCGCCAACAAGTCCGCCGACGTCGGCATGCCTGCCGTCGCTACTTGCATGGGGTGTCACGCCTCCGTCATGGGGTCGACGGACAAGGCCAAGGCCGAGATCAAGAAGATCCAGACCTACGCCGACTACCCGAGCGGGGCGAAGGCGAAGCCCATCCCCTGGGTGCGCATTCACAAGCTCCCCGAGTACGTGCACTTCCCGCACGTCCGTCACGTGAACGCCGGCGTCACCTGCCAGACCTGTCACGGTCAGGTGCAGGGCATGCCCAAGGTCTATCAGGCGTCGTCGCTCAACATGGGCTGGTGCATCAACTGCCACGTGAACGGCTACGATCCAAAGGAAGGGCAGAAGGCCGCTGGCTACGACAGCGTTCCTCCGGCCAACTATGCCGGCGGCGTCCCGTACGGCACGTCCGGCTCCTTCGCCGGCATCATGAACACCGGTGTTACACCCGCCACGTCCGCGAGCGGCTCGGCAGCAGCAACGCCGAATGCCTCGACGCTGTCGTCCGAGCGCCGTCGCGCTCGATACGACTGCGCCTCCTGTCACTACTAGATCGCCCGAGGACGAGCCGCACATGAGCAACGACACGGGGTCGAAGGGCGTCAAGCGCCGCGACTTCCTCAAGGTTTTGGGAACGGCGGGCGCCACAGTCACAACGGTAGGCTGCTCCACCGACAAGGTCGCGAAGCTGATTCCATACCTGGTCCACCCCGACCAGACGGTATCCGGCGTCTCGACCTACTATGCCACCACCTGCCGCGAATGCGCCGCTGGCTGCGGCATCATCGCCGAGACGCGCGATGGCCGCACCACGAAGCTCGAGGGCAACCCCGAGCATCCGCTCAATCGCGGCGCGCTCTGCGCGCGCGGGCAGTCCGCGCTGCAGGGCCTCTACAATCCCGATCGCTTTCGCGGCCCGATGGTCAAGCAGGGCGGCGTCTGGAAGGTCATCGATTGGGAGTCGGCGCTCACGCTCGTGAGCCAGAAGCTCGGCGATGCACGGAGCCGCAGCGTCGCCGGCAATGGCGTGTTCCTCAATCAGCACGAGACAGGCAGCTTCCCCGGCTTCCTCGACGCGTGGCTCGCTGGCTTCGGCATGCGACCACACCTGAGCGTCGACTTCGAGGCCGACAGCGCCGTCATCGAAGCGAACCGACGCTCCTACGGCGTCGCGTGGCCGAAGCTCTCCTTCGCCGACGCGAAGCTCATCGTCTCGTTCGGCGCCGACTTCCTCGAGACGTGGGGCATGTCGGTTCCACAGCAGCTCGACTTCGCCGACGCGCGCGCGAAGTTCGAGAGCGCGCCTCGCTTCATCTATATCGGACCGCGCAGGTCGCTGACCGGCCTGAATGCCGATCAGTGGATCGCGTGCAAGCCCGGCACCGAGCTCGCCATCGCCAATGCGCTGGCCGGACGCGGTTCCATACCCGACGCCGCCTCAGCAAGCGGCGTCCCGGCCGATACGCTCGTGCGCTTGCAGCAGGAGCTCGCCGGTGCGAAGCCCGCGCTCGTCCTGGCTGGCGGCTCGGCAGCGAATGCGCTCGATCTCGCCTTGGCCGTCGCAGCGATCAATCAGGCCAGTGGCGCCGTTGGTACGACGATCCGTCCTGCGGAGTCGCTCTCCGGCTTCGATGGAGTCGCGCACTATGGCGACGTGCTTGCGGCGGTCGAGCGCATGCGCGCCGGACAGGTACCCGTCGCATTCGTACGCGGCGTCAACCCCGCCTACAGCCTCCCCGCCTCGGCCAAATTCGCCGAGGCGTTTGCAAAGGTGCCGTACAAGATCAGCTTCTCGCTCTATCCCGACGAGACGACTGAGCTCTGCGACCTCATTCTTCCCGATCTGCACTCGCTGGAATCCTGGGGCGATGCGGACGCCGCGAAGGGCACGATGTCGATGCAGCAGCCAGCCATGGATCCCGTCTTTACCGGCGGACCGCGGGCGACTGCCGACGTCCTCATCCAGCTCGCGCAGAAGGACCCCGCCAACGCAGCGAAGTATGCCCAGAAGGACTATCGCGCGTGGCTGATGGGTCGCTTCCCCGGTGGCGTGAATGCGTTCACCGCCGCGCTGCAGACAGGCATCGCGTCGGGGAGTGCGGGGCCCCGCACCATCGCGGCATCCGCTCCGGTGCCCGCCGCGCCGGCGATCGAAACGACGCAGGGTGAGTTCTTCCTCCTCACCTATCTGTCCCCCGTCCTCGGTGATGGTCGCGGCGCGAACAAGCCGTGGCTGCAGGAGTTGCCCGATCCGGTGACGAAGGTGCTCTGGAGCTCGTGGGTCGAGATCCATCCTGAGACGGCGAACCGCCTCGGCATCGAACGTGGCGACATCGTCGAAGTGGGCACGGCAAACGGCAAGATGCGCGCGCCGGCCTATCTCTACCTCGGCATTCGCACCGATACCATCGCACTCGCCATCGGGCAGGGACACACGTCGGTCACGAAGCTCGATGCGCATGATGGCAAGAATCACCGTGACGTCCCGACGCAGTGGGGCTACGGCCGATACGCTCGCGACATCGGCGTCCGTGCACACGACCTGCTCAGCGCAGGAGGCAATGCGGCGGGTGGCTTCTCGCTCGTGAGCACGAAGGCGTCGCTCACCAGGACAGGCGAGAGCGAGACGCTCGTGTCGACGGAAGGTTCGGCGCGCCAGCACGGACGTGGGATCGCGCAGGCGATCCCGATGAGCGAGTTGCTCGAGGGCGCAAAGCCGGAAGGTCACGCCAAGGAAGGCGGTCACGAGATCCCCGGCGAACCGAGTGGCGCTTTTCTGCCTGGGCTCAGGTCGCCGGTCGCCGCCGACGCACAGGGTGAGCTCGGCTCACCGACCGCGAAGGATCAGGGCAAGAACAAGGGCATGTACGCCGAGGACCACTGGTCAGGCATGGCGAGTCGTCGCTGGGCGATGACCATCGACCTCGCACGCTGCACGGGCTGCTCCGCGTGCGTCACGGCCTGCTATGCCGAGAACAACATTCCCACCGTCGGCGCATCGTGGCAGAACGCGACGATCTACGCCGTCGCGAAGCCCGGCTTCAACATCACGCGCGGTCGCGAGATGAATTGGCTGCGCCTCGAGCGCTACTTCGAGGGTGCCGATGAAGGGCAGTGGACGGAAGACTTCGAGGCGCGGTTCGTCCCGATGCTCTGCCAGCACTGCGGCAATGCGCCGTGTGAGCCGGTCTGCCCTGTGTACGCGACGTATCACGCACCGGATGGCCTGAACGTCCAGGTCTACAACCGCTGCGTCGGCACTCGCTATTGCAGCAACAACTGCCCGTACAAGGTTCGCTACTTCAACTGGTTCGGCTACGGCGAGGAGGATCGCAAGCAGTACGCGTTCCCCGAGCCGCTCAATCAGCAGCTCAATCCCGACGTCACGGTGCGCGGCAAGGGCGTCATGGAGAAATGCACGATGTGCGTCCAGCGCATTCGCGAGGCGGAGACGCGCGCGAAGTCCGAGGGACGCGCGCTCGTGGCGGACGAGTTCACCGTGGCGTGCGCGCAGGCCTGCCCGTCGCGCGCGATCACCTTCGGCGATGCATCGGATCCCACCTGGTCGGTGTCGTCGCTCGTCGACGACAAACGGGCCTACCACGTGTTCGAAGAGCTCAACACCTACACCGCGGTGGTCTACTTGAAGAAGGTTCACCGTCCGGGTCCGGCGTCGCCGGCCAAGGCGTAAGGGCGCGACGATGGCAACCATGGTGAAACCGGACGATCGCCGCCCGAACGTTGCATCCGCCGGCAATCGACTTCCCGGCATCGGCAGCTATGAGCAGGTCGATCGCGAGATCATCGGCACACTCCAGCCCACGCTCGGGTGGTTCGCGCTACTCGGCGGAGCGATCCTCGCGTTATTGATCGGCGCCTTCTCCTGGACGTACCAGATTCACGAGGGACTGGGGGCGGCCGGCTACCATCCCCCGGTGATGTGGGGCGTGTACATCATCAGCTTCGTGTTCTGGGTCGGTATCGGTCACGCCGGTACGCTCATTTCGGCAATTTTGTATCTGTTCCGCGCCGGTTTCCGAACGACGATTTATCGCGCCTCGGAAGCGATGACGGTGTTCGCCGTCATGACGGCCGGTCTCTTCCCGATTCTTCACCTCGGGCGGCCGTGGAAGTTCTTCTGGCTCATCCCGTATCCGAACTGGCGGCTCATCTGGCCGAATCCCAAGAGCCCGCTCGTCTGGGACGTCTTCGCCATCCTGACGTACCTGACCGTATCCGCGACGTTCTTCTACATCGGGCTCATTCCTGACATCGCCGTGCTGCGCGACAAGGAGACTAACCCAACGCGGAAGCGCATCTTCGCGACGCTCGCACTCGGTTGGCGGAACTCCGATACCGAATGGCGGCACTTCACGCGCGCGTATCTCTTCCTCGCCGCGTTCGCGACGCCGCTCGTGCTCTCCGTGCACAGCGTCGTGTCGTTCGACTTCGCGATGTCGCTCGTGCCCGGCTGGCACGCGACGATCTTCCCGCCCTACTTCGTCGCCGGCGCAATCTTCTCCGGGATCGGCATGGTCTTCACGATCATCATCCCGATCCGGAAGTTCATGCACCTCGAGCATTACGTCACCATCAACGACCTCGACGCGGCGGCGAAGCTCTGCCTCTTTACGTCGTGCGTCGTCGGACTCGCCTACCTCACCGAGTTCCAGGTCGCGTGGATGTCGGGCAACCGGGTGGAACAGGAGTACTTCTGGAACCGCGTGTTCGGCCAGTGGTGGTGGGCTGCGTGGATCATGCTCATCTGCAACATGGTGATGCCGATCTCGCTGTTCTCGCAGAAGCTCCGTCGCAACACGTCGTGGCTTTTCTTCCTGTCGATCTTCATCAACCTCGGCATGTGGTTCGAGCGCTTCGTCATCGTCATTCCGTCGCTCTCGCACGAGTTCGAGCCGTGGCAATGGGGCGGCTATCATCCCAGCTGGGTCGACGTCGGCATCCTGATCGGCTCGTTCGGCTGGTTCTTCATGTGGTTCCTGTTGTTCCTGCGACAGCTGCCGATCATGGCCATCTCCGAGATCAAGGAGATCCTGCCGCCGAAGATGAAGCACCCGGTAGATCGGTCACATGACCTGGATGCGCTCACGATCGATCCCACGCTCAACTCGGGAGGCGACTGATGCAGGGTGTCATTGGCGCGTTCTCCGAGCTCGACTCGACCGTTCACGCGATCGAGGAGCTGCGCAAGCAGAACTTCAACGACATCTCGGTGTTCAGCCCCACGCCGCGCCACGAACTGGATGAGGCACTGGCCAGCAAGACGAGCGCGGTCCGCCGCTTCACGCTCATCGGCGGGTTGCTGGGCGTCACCTTCGGGTACTGGATTCCCATCTGGATTTCCGACTACTGGCCGATCGTGGTGGGCGGCAAGCCAATCGCGAGCTGGGTTCCGTATACGATCATCGGCTTCGAGCTGATGGTGCTCATCGGCTCACTCTCCACCGTGTTCGGCATGTTCGCCCTCGCGCGCTTGCCGCGGTTGACGCTGACCGTCGGCTACGATCCGCGGTTCAGCGGCGGCCACTTCGGCGTCTGGGTTGCCGCTGGACCTGACCGTGCGTCGCAGGCGTCCGAACTGCTGCGGAAGAGCGGTGCAGAGGAGGTACGCAATGAGCGCTAACCTGGGACGCTATTTTTCCCTCGCGCTCGTGACATCAGTCAGCGCCTGCTCATGGTTCACTGACTTCAGGGAACAGCCGAAGCCTGGACCGTGGCAGTCGCCGAGCGACACGATCGCGATGCGCGGCAATCCGCAGAATTCCGTGTCGGTGTACGGCACGCTCGCGCCGAGCTACCAATACTCGCACACGGCGTCCATCGCGACGCTCGATTCGATGGCGTCCATCCAGAATCCCACGGCCGCCGACGCGCGCTCGCTGCACAATGGCCGCATGTATTACCAGATCAACTGCGCCGTCTGCCATGGCGAGGCAGGGAAGGGCGATGGACCCATTCTCGCCGCTAAGGCGATCTTCCCGCCGCCCCTCATCGGTGCGTCTGCCGAAGGCAAGACGGATGGCTACCTCTGGGCGATCATTCGCAACGGTCGCGGTGCCATGCCGTCGTATGACCGCATCGAGGAGATGGATCGCTGGGACGTCGTGAACTACGTCCGCGGGCTGCAGGGCAAATATCAGGTCGCCACTGGCCCGGTAGGCTTGCCTGGCGAAACTGGTGACAAGCTGCCCGGCTACTCGCAGATGGGTCCGACGCGTCCGTCGCCGTACTACAAGCATGCCGGCTCGCAGGCTGATGCAACGGGTGGCTACGCATTTCCGCATTCGCCGTCGGCGACACCGGCCAAACCCGACTCCACCGCGGCGGCGACTCCTGCGCCCGCCGCGCCCACAACCCCGACGCCGAAGACCGGAGGCGAGCGGTGAGTCTGCATCCTGTGCGCACACCCACGCGTGATGAGGTCATTCGCGCGTATGACACCAAGGCGACGCCCGCCGCGCTCACGACGGCGATGCTTGGCCTCGCGGTCATCGGCATCATCGCCTTCATCGCTGGCCTCTTCCTCGACCCCGATCGGGCGTGGCGCGCGTATCACGTCAGCTGGCTCTACGTGACTTCGTTGTCCTCCGCCGGCGTGCTGTTCGTCGCCGTCCAGCGCATCACGACCGCGCGCTGGTCGCGTCCGCTCATCCGCTTTCAGGAAGGGTTCGTCGCCTTCCTGCCTGTCGCGTTCGTGATGCTGTTGCTGACGCTCTTCTTCAGCGGCCACCACATCTTCCCGTGGACGCACGAGGCACCGCCCGTATCTGAAAAGATCACGTGGTACAACCAGACGTACCTCACGGCACGCGTCATCATCGCGTTCGGCGTCATCACGTTCCTGTCGGTCTGGTACATCTATACGTCGGTCCGTCTCGACGTCGGCCTCGTTCCCGAAGCAGGCGCGAAGTGGGCGGCCGGGCTGCGCGCGCGGATGCGCAACGGCTTCCGCGACGAGCGTCGCGAACTGCACAGCACGCACTCGCTGCAGGGCAAGCTGGCCGTCGTCCTCACGATGGTGTTCGGCTATGGCTGGTCGATCCTCGCGTTCGATTTGTCGATGGGCATGAGCCTGCACTTCCAGAGCACGCTGTACGGCTGGTGGTTCTTCATGGGCGCGTGGCTCTGCTCGCTCACGCTCCTGTCGTTGCTCGTCATGTGCTGGCGTCGCTACCTGGGGCTCGAGGAATTCGTGAAGGAGAACCACTTTCACGACCTCGGCAAGTTGTGCTTCGCCTTCACCGCCTTCTGGGGTTACCTGACGTTCAGCCAGTTCCTCGTGATCTGGTACGGCAACATGGGCGAGGAGACGCACTGGCCGCGCCTTCGTCTCATCGCGCCGTGGGTGCAGTTCTCGGTGTCGGCCGTGATGCTCGTGTTCTTCGCGCCGTTCTTCGGACTGATCTCGCGCGCGGCCAAGGTCTACCGGCCGACGTTTGCGCTGTTCGCGGTGATCAGTCTCGTCGGCATGTACCTCGTGCGCTATCTCGAGGTCTATCCGTCGCTCTACGGTGAAGCAGCGTCACTCCCATTCGGCATATGGGAGGTCGGCATTCTGCTTGGCTTCATCGGGATCTGGGGCACGTGTTATCTCGCGTTCATGAACGCGTTCCCGCGTGCGCGTGTGACGCTCATGACGTCGCCCTATCGCGACGAGGTGCAGATTCCGGTCGACGCGGAGACGATGGAGCCGCTGCCGGCGCACGAATAGCCTGGTGAGGCGCGCTTCGCGCACTTCAGGGCCGCAAAGAGCTGACGCTTCCGCGTCGGCTCTTCGCTTAGGGGACGCGCCCTACGACAGCATCGCTCGAAGGGTCGCCAATGGAACCGCCCCCGTCTGTCGCTTCACCTCGCGGCCATTCTTGAACACGATGCTCGTCGGAATCCCACGGATGTGAAAGCGCGACGCCGTACGCTGCGCCGCATCGGTATCCAGCTTCGCCACGAGCGCGCGTCCCACCGACTCCCGCGCCAACGTCTCGACCGCTGGCGCCATCATCTTGCACGGCCCACACCAGTCCGCATAGAAGTCCACCAGGATCGGCACCCCCGTTTCGGCGATCACCCGGTCGAACGTCGCGTCATCCAGCTGCACCGGGTGGTCGAGGGACAGCGCCGTGCCGCACGAGCCGCACTTCGGTCCATCGCTCGCCCTGTCTGCCCGAATACGGTTCCACTTTCCGCAGTTCGGGCAGTGCAGCGTCAACGTCGGGGCGCCGGTCACGTTTTCCTCGTGCGTTGTCGTCATGGTCGCTTCTCGCTCGGGTAGTCGGTCGTTATCTTCCTTCCTGCAAGATTCGGGGGCGTTAGCTCAGCTGGGAGAGCGCTGCCTTTGCAAGGCAGAGGTCATCGGTTCGATCCCGATACGCTCCATACGATTTGATGCCCCTCCGCACCGAATGCCACGGACGGTCGGGAGGGCGCGTGAGTCCCGAGGGCACCATGGCGGGTCCGGGCACCGGCACCACCGGCACGTATAGCGGCGATTCACACGAATTCAACGTGTGGGTCGCCGTTGGGCTTCTTGTCGGGTGGATCGTCCTCGGCAACATCGGGCCGCTGTTCGAGTTGGCGCCTGGCGTTCGCGCCTGGTATCCCCCCGCCGCATTGCTCGCCGCCGCCGTGACCTGGTGGGGCGCCCGCGCACTCGTCCCGATCATCCTCGCCGCGAGCCTCAGCGCCATGCTCGCGCCCATGGGCAGCGAACCGCTCTGGCGCGTCCTCGTGGCGTCTGCCCTCCTGAAAATCGCGTACTGGGCCGGTGCGCGCGCGCTCGAGCGCTTCGGGTTCGACCCGAGCTTCTCACGAACCGCCGACGTCGCGCTCTTCGCCACCGCATTCGCCGCGTCCGCCGCCGTCTCCGCCATCGTGGCCGTCGTCGCCATGCGTATCACGCTCGGACAACCGGCACCGGACGAGCTGTTGCTGATGCGGTCCTTCTGGGTCGGAGACATCGTTGCCGTGCTGGCCCTCGCGCCCGCGATGCTCGTCGTCATCGCATGGCTCACGTCGATGCGCGGGACCGACGTCCACCTGCCGCCGATCGACTGGAATCGCCGGAACGTCGCCCAGGCCATCAGCATCCCGGTCGCGATCCTTGGTGCCGCAGCCCTCTCGCCGAGCCTCGGCTTCTTCTCGTACGCACTGTGCTTCCTTCCCCTCGGTTGGATCGCGCTGACACATGGTCCACGCGTGGCGGCACTCGCCAACGTGCTCTTTGTCCTCGGCGCGCTCGCCAGCGTGCACGACTTTACCGGTACGACGCCGAAAAGTCTCGAAGTGCAGTCGTTCACGGCGCTGCTCGTCGTCACCGGCTTGATGTTCGGCAGCGTTGCCGACGAGCGCGCACGCGCCTTCGCGCTGCTCGCCGAGAGCGAGGAGCGCTACAGAAATCTGGTCGAGCTACTCCCTGAACCGATCATCGTCCACGAGCGAGGTCGGGTGCTCTTTGCCAATGGTGCCGCCGCGACCATGCTCGGCGCGGCATCGCCGGCGGCGCTCAACGGGGAAAATCTCGCCGACCTCGCGTTGCCGCAGTCGCGGAAGCTGATCGATGAGCGCATGGACGTGCTCGAAAGTGGACGCTCCGTGCCGCTCGTGCGCTACACGGCTCGCAGGCTCGACAACGCGGGCATCGTCGAGATCGAATCCGTGTCGATCCCTTTTCCATTTCAGGGCCGCTCGACGATACTCACCGTCGGACGTGACGTGACGGCACGCGTCCGTCTCGAGGACGAACTCCGTCACGCGCAGCGCATGGAGGCCGTTGGGCGCCTCGCCGGCGGCGTCGCGCACGACTTCAACAACCTCCTCACCGTCATCACGAGCTACAGCGAGTTGATTCTCGCCGGATTGCCCGAGGGTACGGCACTCGAACAGGACGTTCGCGAAATTCACCACGCTGCCGACCGGGCTGCTGCCCTCACCCGGCAGCTGCTGTCGTTCAGCCGCCGACAGGTGCTGCAGACGCAGCCAGTCGACGTCAGCGATGCCGTTCGAAAGACTGAAGGCCTTCTGCAGCGTTTGATCAGCCCGGAGATCCAGATTGTCTCGCATCTCGACCCCGCCGCCGGGAGAGTGCTCGCCGACCGCGGCCAGATCGAGCAGGTCATCGTCAATCTCGCGGTGAATGCGCGCGACGCGATGCCCGAGGGCGGAACGCTCACGATCGAGACACACCGCGTCGACGCGAAGAACGAGCCGGCCACCGCACGCTGCTCCACGCAGACGACGCACTACAGCTCGATCGTCGTCCGCGACACTGGCGTGGGCATAGACAGCGAAACCTTGCGGCAGATCTTCGATCCGTTCTTCACGACCAAGGCAATTGGCCAAGGCACCGGCCTCGGCCTCGCCACAGTGCATGGCATCATCGAGCAGGCCGGCGGGGCGGTCGTCGTAGACACAGTGCTCGGGCAGGGCACGAGCTTTCGCGTCCTGTTGCCGACGCTCACCGACTCCACGGAGAACATGCCGGAGCTCCGCGCCATCGACGCGACTGTGAGCGGGACAGGCCGAGGCCGAGTGCTGCTCGTCGAGGACGAGGATGCGGTGCGGCAGATCATCCTGCGCACGCTCGTCGATGCCGGCTACACCGTGGTCGAGGCGGTTGATGGATTGGATGCGCTCGGAATACTCGAGACGCAGGCATCGTCGCTCGACGTCGTTCTCTCCGACGTCGCGATGCCCCGGATGGACGGTCGCCAACTCGCGGACCACATTCGCGTGCGATGGCCGTCGCTCCCCGTCGTCATGATGTCCGGGTTCGCGAATCCGGATCTCGTCGCCAGCAATCCGGGCATCACGCTCCACTTGCTCAAGCCGTTCACGACGCAGACGCTCGTCTCCGCGATCCACGATGCGCTACCTGTCCGGTGAGGCCCGAACGTCGGAATCGAACGGTCGTGCCGGAACTCTCATTTTGTCACCGCTGGGCAGCACGCTTGACGTGCCACGCAAAATTCCCCACTTTGGGTTCGACGGACGTATCGACATCTTCGCACCCGCATGACACGCAACCGCCGCTCCACCCTTATGCAGCAGTCGAATCCGGCTCTCCGTGGGAGAGGCGGCGCGACGTCACCTGCATAACTGCAGCGGACAACGAGATGACACTCGGCGCGGCCCCTCTCCAAACGAGGGGCCGTTTTTTATTGATGGCCGGAACGGTTGCACTCTGCACGGGATAGCCAAAACGGACGGCAACGGAAACTGCGGACTCCACACTTCTCGACCGGGAGCGACGACATGCGGAAGATCAACACCCGAAACTTTCGATTGGCCACACGTTCGACGCCGCGCGACGTGAATCGGCGGATCGTGCTCAATCTCATTCGGGAGTATCAGCCCATCTCTCGCGCGGAGCTCGCACGACGGATGAGCGTGCGCCGCGGCACGCTCACGCCGCTCGTGCGCGAGCTCGTCGAGAGCGGCGTGGTCTTCGAGAAGGGCACCGCGGCCACTGCGCGCGGGCGTCGTCCGACGATGCTGTGTGTGCGCACGCGCGGCAGGCTCGTCGTCGCCGTCGACGTCCGCTCCGGGCGCTCGTCGATCGCCTTGAGTGACGTAGGTGGCCGCATGCTTGCGCGCGAGACGTTCGACACACCCGCGTCGCCCGACCAACTCGCGGAGCTGCTCGCCAACGAGGTCACGCGACTCCTTCGGCTGCACGCGCCCAATGGCGCCGAGGGCTGCCAGGGCATCGGCATCGTTCTGCCGGGTATGGTCGACCGCAAGACCGGGAAGCTCATCTACGCACCGCGGCTCGGCTGGCGCGATGTCGATCTCCGCGCGGCGATCACTGCGCGACTCGGCATGAAGGTCTACGTCGAGAGCGCGCCGATCGCCTGCGCGATGGCGCGGCTGTGGCTGGAGCCGGAGGCCACGCGCTCAGTGAACAGCTTTGCGTACGTGAGCGTCTCGGAAGGCATTGGCGTTGGCCTCGTCGTCAACGGTGAGATGCTGCGTGGCGAGACGCACACGGCTGGTGAGTTCGGCCACGTCTCACTCGATACCTCGGGACCGCAGTGCGTCTGCGGCCGGCGTGGATGCTGGGAGTCGCTCGCCTGCAACGCGGCGACGGTCGATCGCTACGTCGACACGCTGAGCGGCACGCCGGCAAGGACGGACATCGCGCGCCGCGCCCGAAAGGCGAGCTTCCCGGGCATCGAAGAGGTGGTGCGTCGCGCCCGCGGCGGCGAGGCAGCCGCCGTGCAGGCACTCGTGGAGACGGCCGCACACATCGGTCGCGGTCTCGCACTCATCGTGAGCGCCTTCAATCCCGGCCGCATTTACGTCGGCGGTGAGATCACCGAGGCGTGGGAATTCCTCGAAGCCCCGATTCGGGAGGCCCTGATCGCAGGCACCATGCCCGGCAGCGCCGGCCGAACGCTTGTCGTTCCCGACAGCAGCCTTGCGGAGTATCGGCTGTTGGGCGCAGTGGCTCTGGTAACGGCACCGAGCTATGCCGCACTTGCCGTGGGGTGACCTGCAGGGGCGCTGCGTTTCTCGCGGCAGGTTGTGTAGTTGCCGTAAGTGAGCGAAGCGAAGCGCCTCCTGAGGACCGCGCAGCGGCCCGCCCCGTAAGCCGCCGAAGATTCGCGCCCCGTAAGCCGCGCTGCGCGCGACGCCCCGTCTCTCCTACGTCTGTTGCTCGTAGTACAACGCGAGTAGCACCAGCAACGCGCTGTCGTAGCGCGAATCGCGCGGCGCGCCGATCGGCGCGTTGGGCAACTCGACCGACGCACGACGCAACACCGCCACGAGCTCCTCCACCGGACTCTCGTTGAGGTGTGCTTCCGCACAGACGAGCGCCAGCGCGTCGTCGAGCTGCTTCGTATCGGTCGCGGTGACATTCGCCAGGGCGAACGTCAGTGCGTCGACAGCGGCGCGCGAGAACGTCGAAGCAGGTTCGATGACGACGGCGTGCACCAGTGCCGACCGTCGATGCGCTGGACGGCCCATCGAGATGCGCACCGATTGCAGCGCCCCGCTGTCGCGCCGACGCTTCCGCTCGGCGATGATCCGCGCCTTCGAGAGGCGCGCGTCATATCGCGTGCGCGCTTCTTCGGTCTGCTGCGACTCGCGATAGCGCTCGAGGAGATGAACCTCGTCGTCGTAGCGGCCGAGCGTTCGGTAGAGCGCCGCAAGACGACCGCAGAGCCAACCGGGAATTTCCAGACGCAGCTCGAGACTCGCCATGAGCGCGTCCTCGAGGAGTTGCACGGCGGATTGAGGGTCTCCACCGCGCCGGCGCGACTCCGCCTGACGGACTTGGTCGGCCTCAGGTCCTGTGACCGACGTCGGAAGTGGCTTGTAGCCTGGCATGTCGACGTTCACGATTCCGGGGGGGTACATCAGTCGGGAAGTTCGGCACTATGCCCGCCGCGAATCTGCGGCCGAAGTCATCTATAGCAATTAGTGTACGCAACTGACAGGCAAGATGTTTGGCCTCATGGAGTTAGGGCCGCAAACGTACGTACGGAATCGTACAGATTCTGGCCATGAATTGCAGAGAAAATGCCACTGCGGTAGAGATGGTCATCGCTTTGCCGTCGCCGTGCGTAGCTCCTCATACCCCACCTCCGCCACCGCTCCATGCTCTTCGAAGTGCTTCAGATCGCCTTCGGGTCCCTGCGCGCCAACAAGCTGCGCTCTGGTCTCACGATGCTCGGGATCGTCATCGGGATCGGTTCGGTGATCGCGGTCGTCGCGCTGGGCACCGGCGCCAAGCAGTCGGTGCAGGAACGCATCGCGAAGCTCGGCACGACGCTGCTTCAGGTCAACGCGCAGCGCATCGCTCAGGGTGGGGTGCAACTCGCCGACCCGAAGCGCATGACGATGGCCGACGTGAAGATGCTCGAGGAGCGCGCGACGAAGCTCTCCGCCATTCAGCCGCAACAGGATCGCGGCTCATGGTCCAGTACGGGCGCCAGAATTCGCAGAGCTCCGTCACCGGCACGACCCCCAACTTTCTCGAGGTGAGAAAATACAAGCTCGCCGCCGGCCGGATGTTCACGTCGCAGGACAACGAGGCGCGCCGACGCGTCACGGTGCTTGGGGCTACGCCGCTGGCAAACCTCGGCATTACGGAGCCTGCACAGGTGATCGGTGAACTCGTCCGCATTCGCGGGCTGCAGTTCGAGGTCATTGGCGTGCTCGCGCCAAAGGGGCAGGTGTCCGGCTTCGGCGACCCCGATGACCAGGTGCTCATTCCCTTCGAGACTGGCCGCTGGCGCGTGTTCGGCACCGACCGCCTGAACGACATCAACCTGCTGGCGATGCACGAGGACAGCGTGAACGCCGCGATGGAGGAAGTCGCTTCGATCATGCGTCGCTCGCACAAGCTGCGTCCCGGAAAGCCTGACGATTTCACCATCCGCAACCAGGCCGACTTCCTCAACACACTCGGCGCGACGACGGAGGTGTTCACCTACCTCCTCTCCGGCATCGCCGCGGTGAGCCTGCTCGTCGGCGGCATCGGCATCATGAACATCATGCTGGTTTCCGTGACGGAGCGCACGCGTGAGATCGGCATCCGGAAGGCGTTGGGCGCAACGAAGATGACGATCCTCACGCAATTCCTCGCCGAGGCGATCACGCTGTGCCTGTTCGGTGGATTGATCGGCATCGCCGTCGGGGCAGGGACGGCGTGGACGCTCCGCACGTCGTTCGGCTGGTCGACGGTGATCGTGCCGTCATCCATCTTCACGGCGTTCGTCTTCTCGGGTGCGGTGGGCATCCTCTTCGGCGTCTGGCCGGCGCGCCGAGCGGCACGCCTCGATCCGATCGTGGCCCTGAGATACGAGTAGCTTCGACGTCTTTCGGGAACGCCGCCGAATCGCGTACACTTCAGCACGAGTCGACGGCGCGCATCGGTGCCGGTCGCGATGCTCCTCCGTGCAGATCATGACCAACACCGTACCAGCCGTAGGCGCCGCCGCTCCGGACTTCAGCCTGCCGTCGACCTCCGGCAGCGCGATCTCGCTTTCGGCGCTCAGGGGGAAGATGGTCCTCCTCGCCTTTTTCCCGCTCGCCTTCTCCAGCACCTGTACCAAGGAGCTGTGTGACATGCGCGACGACTGGGACGAGTTCGCGACCGATGACCTCGTCGTCGTCCCGATCAGCGTGGATTCGACGCCGACGCTGAAGGAGTTCAAGGCCAAGTACACGTTCCGCTCGGACTTCCTCTCCGACTTCAGGCGCGACGTGGCTCGCCTCTACGGTGTGCTGCTCGAAGACCGCTTCTACGCCAATCGCGCATACTTCCTCGTCGACAAGGAGGGAATACTGCGCTGGGTTCACGTCGAGCAGAACCCGAGCGAGAAGCGCACGAACGCGGAACTGCTCGAGCAGATCAACGCGCTGCGATCGGAGCAAGGGGCGTAGCAAGGACCTCCGCGCAGATCTCGCACTGCGCGCGGGAACCGCAACGCCGGCGTCTCGGGCAGGATGACTTGTGGCCGCGCTGACTTTCGTCGGTCATCTTGTCTCGTCGGACATTTCGTCCTATCTTGCAGATCCCTCCTCTAACCGAGCCTCGTTCTGGCTAGCACCCCGACTCGCGACGCCGCGATCCGTGTAGCTGATGCTTCGGCGGACGCTGCCGACGCTCAGAAAGAAACGGATCGTCCCCTGCTCCATGCCATCGCGCAGATCGCGGCAGCGCTGGCGACGGGTGACGCGCCCTCGGAAGTGCTTCCGGGCGTGCTGGAGCGCGTGGCCGACACGGTGAGCGCCTCCAACATTTCCCTGTGGCTCGGTGGCGAAGGCGAGCTGCGCTGTGAAGCGCGCATTGGTCCCACCGCGCCGACTGCCGCGCAGGTCCGTGCGCTGCTCACGAGCCGCACGTCGTCCGCGTCCGGACTGATCGTCGTCCGCCTCGACGCCGCGCACAATTCCCTCGGCGCGCTCGTTCTCACGCCGACAGTCGTGCTCGCGCCGGAGCAGCGCAGCTTCCTGGCGACCGTCGCCGACATTCTCGCTCCCGTGCTTCGACAGGCGGCCTATGCGCAGCGGCTGGAGACAGAGGTGCTCGAGCGCACCAAGCAGATCGACCGCGAGCGCCGCGTGACGGAGCGCATCATCGATTCACTCCCCGTCGGTCTCTACGTCATCGATCGCGACTACCGCATCTCGGTGTGGAATCGCAAGCGCGAAACGGGAATGCAGGGCGTGTCGCGCGAGGAGGCGATCGGGCGGACGATCTTCGAGATCCTCCATCGCCAGCCCGCCACCGTGCTGCGCCGCGAGTTCGACGAGGTCTTCGCGACGGGGCGCCTGCAGATCTTCCAGATGGAATCGATGGCGAGCGGCGAACTGCGCACCTTTCGCATCTCGAAGATTCCCATGCGCCTCGACGATGGTCCAGTGACGCACGTCATCACCGTCGGCGAAGACGTCACCGAATGGCGCTCGGCGAACGACCGCTTCTCGCAGGCGGAAAAGCTGGCGGCCATCGGCACGCTCGCCGCAGGCATCATGCACGAGATCAACAATCCCCTCGCGACGATCGCCGCGTGTTCCGAGAGCCTCGAGCTGTCGTACGAAAATGCGCCGATCGAGATTCTCGATGGGTTGCGCCTCATCCAGAGCGAAGTCCAGCGCTGCAAGGGCATCACGGATTCGCTGCTCGACTTCAGCCGTCCGAAGGCGGGCGCAAAGGCACTCGTCAACGTGAACGATGCCATCGAGCGAACGTTGTACGTCCTCAAGCATCACACGCGCTTCAAGAAGCTCGGCGTGCATCTGGACCTGGATCGCACCATCGGCAACGTGGTGCGCGCCAACTCCGAGCAGTTGATGCAGGTCTTCATGTCGCTCCTCATCAACGCGATGGACGCGATGCAGGACCGGGGGACTGTCACACTGCGCACGCGGTGGGGCGACAACGCGCGGTCGGTGATCGCCGAGATCACCGATCAGGGTGAAGGCATTCGTCGTGCCGATCTGCCGAAGATCTTCGAGCCCTTCTTCACGACGAAGCCGCCGGGCCGAGGTACGGGGCTCGGGTTGTCCATCTGCTATGCGATTGTCGCCGAACATGACGGCCGCATCGAGGTCGACAGTGCGCCGGGCGAAGGCAGCGTGTTCCGGATCATCCTTCCGAGAGCGGACGAGACCGAGGAGCGACCGTGAGCGAGCAGAAGATCAAGGTCCTTGTGGCGGAAGACGAGGTGCACCTCGGGCAGATTCTCTCGAATTTTCTTGGGGGACGCGGCTACGCCGTGCACACCGTCACCGACGGCCGTGCCGCGCTCGAGGCGCTGCGCGCCGAGGCGTATGACGTCGCACTGCTCGACATCGTGATGCCGGAGCTGGATGGCCTCGAGGTGCTGAAGCAGGTGCGCGCCGATGCGGATCCGCCGGAGGTCATCATCATCACGGGGAACGGCACGATCGAGACGGCCATCAGTGCGATGAAGCTCGGCGCCTACGACTACATGGCGAAGCCGTATCGCATGGCGGAGATCGACGTCCTCGTGCGCCGGGCGTGGGAGAAGCGCCGCCTCGCGCGCGAGAACGTGCTCTTGCAGTCACAGCTCGAGCGCGCCGGCGGCGCCACGGAAATCGTCACGCAGTACGCACCGTTGCAAGCCGTGCTCGAGGTGGTGGCCAAGGTCGCGCCGAGCGACAGCGCCGTGCTGATCTCCGGCGAGTCGGGAACGGGCAAGGAACTCGTCGCGCACATGCTGCATCGCTTGAGCGAGCGTGCGGGTCCGTTCGTCGACGTGAGCTGCGCGTCGCTGAGTGAAGGGATGCTCGACAGCGAATTGTTCGGCCACGAGCGCGGCGCGTTCGCCGGTGCGGACGAGCGCAAGCTCGGGTTGATGGAGCTCGCGGCGGGTGGCACGCTCTTCCTCGACGAGATCAGCGAGCTGTCCACAAAGCTGCAGGGCAAGCTGTTGCGGGCGCTCGACCAGCGGAGCTTCTACCGCGTGGGCGGCACCCAGAAGGTGGAAGTCGACGTGCGCGTGCTGGCCGCGAGCAATCGGGACCTGTCCGCGCGCGCTGGCGAAGGGCTGTTTCGTGACGACCTGCTCTATCGCATCAACACGATCATGATCAAGCTGCCGCCGCTGCGTGAGCGCGCGGTGGACATTCCGCTCATTGCGCGTCAGTTCCTCCGGCAGTATGGCAAGGCAAATCCACCAACGCTCACCGTCGACGCACTCGATGTGCTCGGGCGATACCCGTGGCCGGGCAACGTGCGCGAGCTGAAGAACGTGATCGAGCGCGCCGTACTGCTGGCGCAGGGTCCGCAAATTCGCGCGAGCGATCTGCCACTGCAACTGCCGGGGCACGGCAATACACCGGCGTCGTCACCGGCCGTGTCGCTCGCGGAGCTCGAGCGACGGCACATCGAGTCCGTGCTGCACAACACCAACTGGCATCAGGGTCGCGCCGCATCGGCGCTCGGCATCAGCTCCAAGACGCTGTACCGAAAGATTCGTGAGTACGGATTCCAACGGCCGGGCGGCCTGGAGTAGCGCGGATGCGAATTCTCGTGATCGAGGATGATCCGACCGTCGGCCAGTACGTGAAGCGTGGTCTCGAGGAACATCAGTGGGCGGTGGATCTCACCGCCGACGGCGAGGAGGGTGAGCGCCGGGCGAGCTCGGAGGCCTACGACCTGATCGTGCTCGACATGCGGTTGCCGGGGAAGAGTGGGCTCGACGTCCTGCGTTCGCTGCGCGCGAAGGGGTTCGAGCGGCCCGTGCTTGTGCTCACGGCGCAGGACGCCGTCGACGCGAAGGTGTCGACGCTGCGCGCTGGCGCCGACGACTATGTGACGAAGCCGTTCGCCTTCGAGGAGCTGCTCGCGCGCGTGGAAGCGTTGGCGCGTCGTCCGCGCGCGATCGCGTCGCCCGTGATGAAGGTGTCCGATCTCGAGCTCGACCAGTCGACACGCGAGGTGCGTCGGGCCGGTGAGCTCATCGAGCTCACGCCGAAGGAGTACACGGTGCTCGAGTACCTCGCGCGCCATGCCGGCCGCGTCATGAGCCGCACGCTCATCACCGAATACGCGTGGGGCTATCATTTCGATCCGGGCACGAACATCGTCGACGTGGTGATCAACCACCTGCGCAAGAAGATCGATGCGAAGCACGAGCGAAAGCTGATCACGACGGTGCGTGGTGTCGGTTACGTCCTGAAGGAGTAGCAGGGAATGGCCACGCTTCGCGCGCGGCTCACCGTGGCCTACGGGTTCGCCCTCGTCGGCAACGTCATCCTCTTCGCCGGCGCGCTGTATTTCGCGCACAATTCGCGTGGACTGCAGCTCCGTCAGCTGGGCCGCGTGGCGGTGGACCAGGGTGATCGGACGCTCTTCCTGATTCGCGCTGCCGCGCGCGAGGGCAGGACCCTCACGGAGATGCGTCCGTGCGGCGAGCCGCGCGATCGCCAGTGCGTGTTCGCGACGGCGGATCTGATCGACCTGCTCGAGCGCGTGCCGGGCTACTATCTCGTCTACGATCGCGACGACCGGCAGATCTACAGCTCGGTCGGCATTCGCCAGCTGTCGGACGACGATCGCCTCACCATCGATCGCGCGGCGGTGCGGCTACCGCCGGGCGGCGAGAGCACCGTGGTGCCGGTGAGCGAGACGAATTTCGGTGGCGGGTTGATACTGGCCTCGCGGCCCGATTCGGCGCTGCGCTTCATCACACGCGTGGTCGCCGGCGTCCCCACGAATCTCGTCGAGCTCACGCCGAGTGTGTTGATCGGCACGATGATCGTGGTGTTCCCGTTTCTGATCCTCGCGTCGATCGGCGTGTCGTACGCCATCGCGGGGCAGGCACTCGAGCCGATCGAGCAGATCATCAACGAGGTCGAGGCGATCACGGACGGCCGGTCGCTGCACCGTCGACTGCCATCGGATCTTGGCAGCGAAGAACTGTCGCGACTCGGCACGACGCTCAACGCCATGGTCGGCCGCCTGGAGACGTCGTTCGGCGCGCTGCGCCGCTTCACGGCGGATGCGTCGCACGAGTTGAAGACGCCATTGACCGTCCTCCGTGCCGACGTCGAACGGGCGATGCATCCGAACGCCGCGGGCAGCGAGGCGATGCAGGCACTCGAGGAGGCGCTGCAGGAGACCGCGCGCATGTCGGATCTCGTCGACAGCCTGCTCACGCTCGCGCGAGCGGACGAAGGCCGCTTCGACATTCATCGCGAGCCGGTGGCCCTGGGCCCGCTCGTGCGCGACGTCTACGAGACGGCGGTGATTCTCGGCGAGCATGCCGACCAGACGGTGACGATGAGCGTGCTCGAGGAAGCGATGGTCGACGGTGATGCGCGTCGCCTGCGCCAGCTCTTCCTCAACCTCATCACCAACGCCATCAAGTACACGGCGCGGGGCGGCAAGGTGGAGCTCTCGCTCAGCCGGCGTGTCGGTGACGAGATCACGTTCACGGTGCGCGACAGCGGCATCGGCATCTCGGCTGCCGATCTGCCGTACGTGTTCGACCGCTTCTGGCGCGCCGATCGGGCGCGTTCGCGCGGCAGCGAGCGAAGCGGCTTCGGACTCGGTCTCGCGATCAGCCAGTGGATCGCGCAGGCGCATGGCGGTCGTGTCATGGCGCAGTCGCGACTGGGGCGCGGGTCGGTGTTCACCGTCGTGCTGCCCGAGCTCGTGTTCCTCGAGAGCGGCGGTGCGGAGCCGCCGCATGAGCCTCATGAAACCAGCAACTAACTGCGTTTTAAGGAAATCTTAATGCAGCGCTGGTTCCGCTCGACTTGTCGCGACGTAGGTTGCTTGAAGTCAGAGGGAAGTGTCCCGTCCTTTAGCCAAGGGTAGGTTCGCGAGGACATGTTCAACAACTTGCTAGAATCCAAGCCGAAGAAGCAGCGGACCACTGGAGGCCTCGTCTTCAGTGGCATTCTCCACGGCATTCTCGGAGTCGCCGCCGTGTATGGAACGCTGCAGGCCAAGGAGCAGCTGGAAAAGCCCAAGGCCGAGAAGGTCGAGTTCGTCGACATGAAGAAGAAGGAGCCGCCACCGCCGAAGGAAGAGCCGAAGCCCATTCCGAAGGAGGTCGTGGTCGCGCCGCCTCCGCCGAAGGGGTTCCAGGTGCTCACGGCGCCGATCAAGGTGCCGGACGTGCTTCCCGACATCGACCTTTCCAAGAAAGTGACGGACGAAGCGGACTTTACCGGCAAGGGTGTCGCCGGTGGTGTCGCCAAGGGCGTCGTTGGCGGAACGGGACCGGTGAACACCGATCAGCCGTACTTCGAGTTCCAGGTGGAGAAGCAGGTGCAGCAGATCCCGGGCACGGGCAACCTGCGGTACCCTGACATGCTCCGGTCGGCGAACGTCGAGGGTGAAGTGCTCGCCCAGTTCGTCGTGGATGCGGACGGACGCTACGAGGCCGGCAGCTTCAAGGTGCTCAAGTCCAGTCACGAGCTGTTCACGCAGGCCGTGAAGAACGCGCTGCCCAATATGCGCTTCTATCCGGCCGAGGTCGGTGGCAAGAAAGTCAAGCAGCTCGTCCAGCAGCCGTTCACCTTCTCGCTCAGCAAGGGCTGAGCGATACTCACCTCCCCGGAGAAGCAGAATGGATCTCTCGTTGATGGACATGTGGAACAGCATGGGCAACTTCGCCAAGGGCATCGTGTTTGTCATGGCGATCATGTCCATCTATTCACTCACCGTCATGGTCTCCAAGTGGTGGAGCCTGCGGAAGGCACAGAAGGAAACGATCAAGTTCGCGCCTGAGTTCTCGCAGTTCCTTGAAGAGGACAACCTCACGGAAGCGATCAAGCTGGCCGAGAGCTACAAGAAGTCGCATGTCGCACTCGTGCTCGGCGGCGCGCTTGGCGAAGTGAAGCCCCTCATTCAGGACGGGTCGGTCACGGTCTCCGACATCAACTCGGCAGAGCGTGCGGTCGAGCGCAACATGCTGCTCGAGATCACGAACCTGAAGCGCGGCCTGGCCGTCCTCGCGACGGTGGGCGCCACGGCGCCGTTCGTCGGACTGCTCGGCACCACGATCGGCATCATCAACGCCTTCCAGGGCATGTCGAAGTCCGGCTCGGGCGGTCTCGCCGCCATTGGCGGTGGTATCTCCGAGGCACTGGCCACGACGGCACTCGGACTGCTCGTCGCCATCCCGGCGGTGTGGGCATACAACTACTTCCAGACGAAGATCGACAACCTCACGGTCGAGATGACCTACGTCTCGAAGGAGATGATCGACTATCTCATCAAGGGCGTGTCGGGCGAATTCGGCCGGTCGCGCTTCACCCGTGAGTTCAACGCTTCGTCGGGCGCCAATTCGCCGCTCACCTGATCGTTGACATCCCATTGAGGAGGTAGTCGCAATGTCGATGTCCGCAGGAGGAGGCGGCAACAGCGTCAAGGCCGAGCCGAACGTCACCCCGATGATCGACGTGATGCTCGTGCTGCTCATCATCTTCATGGTGGTGACGCCAGCACTGCTCGCCGGCTTCAACGCGGTTCCGCCGCAGGGCCAGAACCTGAAGGACCATCCGGAGGATGCCGAGAACGATCAGGTGCTCGGTATCGACCGTGATGGCAACTATTACCTGAACAAGCAGCCGATCTCCAAGACCGCCATCGAAGGCGAGATCAAGCGCATCTTCGAGAAGCGTGAGTCGGACAAGGTCATGTACCTCAAGGCCGACAAGGATCTGCTGTACTCGAAGGTGGTCGACGCCACGGATATGGCGGCGAAGAACGGCGTCCGGGTGATTGGGCTGATCAGCGACCAGAAGAATGGGACGGTGTCGACGGTCGCGGGCGACTCAAAGGCACAGACGCTTCCCGGCGCTGCCACCCCGCCACCTGGAGGCACTCCGTAAATGGCGTTCTCCTCTGGCGGTAGCGGCGGGCTGACGAACGAGATCAACGTCACGCCCATGATCGACGTGCTGCTCGTGCTCCTCATCATCTTCATGGCGGCGCTGCCGACCATGCGGAAGACGGTGGATGTGCAGCTCCCCGATCCGA
>JBDSML010000108.1:0-4359 GCA_039915865.1 Gemmatimonadaceae bacterium
GCTGGCGACTAGAGCGTAGGGGCCACACCCGTTCCCATCCCGAACACGGTCGTTAAGCCCTACAGCGCCGATGGTACTCCGTCCGAGAGGACGCGGGAGAGTAGGCCGTCGCCGGCACCTATTAGAAGAGCCCTCGAGCGCTTGACGCTCGGGGGCTTTTCGTGTGGCCGACGGACCCAACGAGTGGATGACAGCGTCGATAGTAGATGTACGCGCGCTCTGCCGTCCGGTCCTCCCGTCCTCCCGTCCTCCCGTCCTCCCCTCCGTGGGGACCAGCTCTTGCCCACCAACGGTCTCATGCGAATTCAACGCTCCACGATCGCCACCGTCGGTGCCGCATCCGCTGCGGCCGCTGCGGCGGTCGTCTTCACGCACGAACGCAATGCGCGGCAAGCCGCCGAACGCTTCGCTGCCGCCGCGCTCGAAACATTGCTCAACGCCATCGACGCCAACGACGCAGACACCGGCGCACATGTCCGTCGCGTTGCCACCTATGCCCTCATCCTCGCCGACGCCGCTGGACTCGATGAGCACGACAAGCGCCTTGTCGAAAAAGTGGCGCTCTTCCACGACGTCGGAAAGATCCATGAGGCGCTCTTCGACATCATTCATGACCATCGCGAGCTCACCGCAAGCGAACGCGCCGCAGTGCTCACGCATCCACAGCGCGGCGCGGACGTGCTCGCGCCGCTCGAGGCGTTCTATCCCGAGCTGCCCCAAGGCGTGCTGGCACACCACGAACGATGGAATGGCGCCGGTTATCCCCGCGGGCTCAAGGGCAGTCGCATTCCGCTCTCTGCCCGCATCATCGCCATCGCCGACACGTTCGACGCCATCACCCACAGCCGCCGGTACAGCCGTGAACGCTCCGCAGAGACGGCGCGCGACATCATCCTCGCCGGTCGCGGGACGGAGTTCGATCCGCATCTTGTGGATCTGTTGCTCCTCCCGCCGGTCTTCAAGCAGATCACCGTGGCAGAACGCGAGGTGGAGCTCTGGAAGGTACCGGTGAAGCGGAGGCGCACGGGGGAGCGTGAGAAGCAGGTCCCCGACATCACCTTCCGTTGGCGTCCTGGGCGGAGCGGAGGTCGCGGGCAGCCTGCGACGGATCAGCCGAGGCGAACAGAGCGCTGATCACGGCAATGCCGCTCGCGCCGGCGGCCATCACGTCGCCGGCATTGGCGGCCGACAAACCACCGATGGCCACGGCGGGAAGACCACACAGCCGTGCGAGCTCGACGAACCGCTCGATGCCGATGGCGACGCCCGCATCCGACTTGCTGCCAGTCCCGAACACGGGACCAATTCCGACGTAGTCCGCGCCGGCGGCGCGCGCGACTTCGGATTCCGTACCCACCGACGCGCCGATCACCATCTCGCGCGGCAGGACTTTCCGCAGCGCGGCGGGCGAGATGTCGTCGACGCCGACGTGCACGCCCTGCGCACCCGCGGCCATCGCGACATCAACGCGATCGTTGACCAGCAGCGGCACCGCGGGCGCCGCCGTGCGAAGTGCTCGGGCGACTTCGACGAGCGTGCGCGGCGTCTCGTCCTTGAGACGAAGCTGTAACATCGTGGCGCCGCCGAGTACGGCGCTCAGCGCGCGAGCGGTGAGTCCGTCGATGCCGTCGCGGAGCGAATCGGTGATCGCGATGAGTCTGAGCGACGCCGGATCGAACCGCGCGCCGGACGCCATCAGCGATTCCGTTTTGGAGCTGGCGTCGCCGGCATGGCGGCGGGCGACGACACGGAGCCGGGCAGTACGCTCGCAGGCGCGGTACGCAGTGTATCGCGACGCACGGTGGCGACGGAATCCCATTCCCGGCGCGCCTGTTTCACCGCGATCGAGTGCGCGGCGAAGTCCGTCGTAAATTCGTGGTGCCCGTCGGGATGGGCGACGAAATAGCGATACGGCACGCTCGCCGGGTTGAGCGCCGCGACGATCGACGGCTTACCGGGCGACGCGATGGGACCGGGCGGCAGACCCTTGTACTTGTAGGTGTTGTACGGCGAATCGATCTCGAGATGCTTGTACAACACGCGAGCAACGTGGTGACCGATGGCGTACTGCACCGTGGGATCCGCCTGGAGCAGCATGCCCGCCCTGATGCGGTTCATATACACGGCAGCGATCACGGGACGCTCTTCGGGCAACCGCGCTTCCTTCTCGACGATGGCAGCGAGCGCCATGATGTCGTTCCGGCTCATGGCGCGCTGCTGAAGCGTGGTGTCCCAAGCGGGCTGCCAGACCTGCTGGAAGCGTCCGACCATCAATTTCACGGCGGCGCGCGGCGTCGTACCCTCGGGAAAGACGTACGTGTCGGGGAAGAGATATCCCTCGAGCGTCGGTGTCGGAATGTCGAGCACGTGAAGAAGTGCCGTGTCGCGCACGGCGGCCTCCACCGAATCCACCGGTGCCCCGAGCACGCGCGCGAGCTGCGGCACGATCTGCTCGAGCGACCATCCTTCCGGAATGGTAATGCGGCGCTCGATGCTCTTGCCGCCGCGCAGCAGGTCGAGCACTTCGCCCCACGAGAGACCGGGCTTGAAGACATACGTCCCCGCCTTGATCGACCGGTCGCCGCCCTTGAACATCGCGTAGAAGCGAAAGGCCGTCGCATTGCGGACGACTTGGGCCGTGTGCAGCGACTCCGCAGCCACGCCGAGATTCGCACCGCGTGGAATGACGACGCGGACATTCTTCTCGTTCGCACCACCACACGCGCCGAGCATGCCGAGTGCGCCGAGTGCGACGGCGGCGCGGATACGTCGGTCAGGTCGCATGTGCCTCGTCTTCGATTGCCGGATCCACGAGGGGCAGTTCGTGCATGCGCATCGCCTGCTGGAGCAACACGGTGGCCGCGAGTGCGTCGACGTCGCCCTTGCGATCGCGCGCATTGCCGCCCATCTCGTGCACGGCACGGAGTGCGATCGCGGTTGTGAAGCGTTCGTCGAGCAGCGCGACGGGGAGACTGGTCCGACGCGCGAGTTCGGCGGCGACACGGCGGCACTCGATGGACCGCGGCGTCTCGTCGCCCTCGCCGTCGAGCGGCAAGCCCATGATGATGCCCAGTGCTTCGAGTGCCGCGGCGCGACGTACGAGCTCCGCGATGGGTGCGCGCTTGCCCTTGCGACGCTCGATGACCCCAGCGGGCGACGCGATCGTCCCGGTGGGATCGCTGATGGCGAGTCCGATCCGGCGCTCGCCCCAGTCGATCGCCATCCATCTGCCCGGCTTCATGGAGTCACCTCACCCCTCGCGCATCTGCACGAAGAACTCCTTGTTGTTCTTCGAGCGAGACATCTGCTTGAGCAGAAATTCGATGGCCTCGGGTTCGGGCATGTCGGCGAGGAAGGTGCGCAGGAGCGTGACGCGGTTGAGTTCCTCTGGGGTGAACAGCAATTCTTCCTTTCGAGTACCCGACCGATTGATGTCGATCGCAGGATAGATGCGCCGCTCGGCGATCTCTCTCGCGAGGACGAGCTCCATGTTGCCGGTCCCCTTGAACTCCTCGAAGATCATCTCGTCGGCGCGCGAGCCGGTCTCGATGAGCGCCGTGGCGATGATCGTGAGCGATCCGCCGTCGGCGACGTTGCGCGCGGCCCCGAAGAACTTCTTCGGCTTCTCCATCGCCTTCGCGTCGAGGCCACCGGACATGATCTTGCCGCCGCTCGGAATCACGGAGTTGTGCGCGCGGGCGAGACGCGTGATCGAATCGAGCAGGATGACGACGTCCTTTCCGGATTCGACGAGTCGCCGAGCCTTCTCGATCACCATATCGGCGACCTGCACGTGGCGCGTCGGCTCTTCGTCGAAGGTCGAGCTGATGACTTCGCCCTTCACGTGCTTCTGCATGTCGGTGACTTCTTCCGGACGCTCGTCGATCAGCAACACGATGAGCGTGATCTCCGGATAGTTCTCCGCGATGGCATTGGCGAGTTTCTGCAGCAGGATCGTCTTGCCGGCGCGGGGCGGTGCGACGATGAGACCGCGCTGTCCCTTGCCGATGGGAGCGACGAGATCCATGACGCGCATGCTCAAGTCACCGGACTCCGTCTCGAGCCGAAGGCGGCCGTCGGGATAGCGTGGCTTGAGATTGTCGAAGTCGATCCGCGCTTTGGCGGCATCGGGCTCGCCGCCGTTGACCATCTCGACCTTGAGCAACGCGAGGTAGCGTTCCCATTCCTTTGGTGGGCGGACCTGGCCACTCACGGTGTCGCCGGTGCGGAGATCGAAGCGCTTGATCTGTGACGGCGAGACGTAGATGTCGTCGGGGCTGTAGAGGTAGTTCCAATCCTGGCTGCGCAGGAAGCCGTAGCCCTCGGGCAGCACCTCGAGCACCCCTTCGCCGACGAGCG
>JBDSML010000291.1:0-11847 GCA_039915865.1 Gemmatimonadaceae bacterium
AGCGCGCCGGGGAAATCCTCGAAGTCGTCGCCTCCGGCACCGCTCTTCGCCTTGGCCGGAGCCGCCGCACGCGGACGTCCATTCGCGCCCTCGGCCTCGAAGTCGCCGGCGCCTCGGCCACCACCACCTCCACCACCTGGAGCGCCGCCGAGCATGATGAGCTCACGCACGTTGATCTCCGTGGAGTAGCGCGTCTGGTTCTCCTTGTCCTGCCACTGGCGATACTCGATCCGTCCTTCGACGTAGAGCTTGTCGCCCTTCTTCACGTACTTCTCGACGATGTCGGCGAGCTGCGAGCTCTTCGTATTCCATACGACGCAGCGGTGCCACTCCGTCTTTTCCTGCTTCGTACCGCCGGCGTCGTTCCACGACCGGCTGGTCGCCAGCGAAAACGTCGCCACCCGATTCCCACCGGTGGTCGAGCGGACCTCGGGATCGTTCCCGAGATTCCCAATCAACGTCACCTTGTTCAAGCTCCGGCTCATACCTTCCTCCCTGGACGAGATGTCTATGCCTCGTCCACACGCTAAAGATAAAGTCCAATCGAGCACCACCAATTTACTGCGCCCGTCCACAAACTATTTCGATACAGCATCTTGCACCTACAACCTCACGTGACACTTCACTTCAACTCGGCTCAATATCCCGCTTGAGGAGCAGCGCATCTTCGGCCGGATGCCGATAGTACCCAGGCCGTCGTCCCACCTGCCGGAACGCACGCGATTCGTACAGCGCCCGAGCCGCCGCGTTCGATTCGCGAACCTCGAGATACACTGACCGGACCCCGCGCTGCGCCAATTCGTCGGTCACGCGATCCAGCAACAGCCCGCCGACTCCTCGCCGGCGAGCGTCCGATGAAACCGCGAGGTCCGCGACCTCCGCCTCTTCGGCCAGCATGAGTGCTATAACGTAGCCAAGCAGCATGCGGTCGCCAGTCTTGCCAACGTCCCCTTCCCCACGCTCCTCGGCGACGAGGAATCGCATGCGGTCCAACTCGAGCGAAGTGAGAAAGGACTCGGCGCTCCACGGGTCGGCGAACGACGCGCGCTCGATGCGCAGCACCTCAGGAATGTCGCGCGCTTCCGCCGGCCTGACGACCAGCGGTGCAGCGTTCACTGCGGCTGCAGCGGACGTCCGTGCGCCGCCTCCCACTTCACCTGCGCCTCCGCGAGGCGACCGTAGGCCGGCTCCCACGCTGCCAAGTCGGCCGCCGCTGTCGCATCAATCAGTTTTGTGATACGCGACGCGGCGCTTGCGATCGGCACCACGAGCGCCACCCCGTGTCGCCCCGGCCCGATGGCAATCGCTCCAAGCTCCTCGGCAATGCGGTCGACGTCAGACGCGGGAACGAGCTTCATGGCCTCGATCGGCAGCACGGCTCCGTCGGACTCGGATTCGAACAGCTGGATGTATTGCTCCCCGCGCATCGCGTCGACGGCCGCGAGGAATCGGCCAGCGTGCTGCGGAGCCCGCGATGCCACGAGCAACGCCAGTGATGATACCGGAACGAGCCCCACGCCAGCGGCCATCGCGATTCCCTTCGCGATCGAACCCGAGATGCGAAGGCTCGTGAAGCTGCCCGGCCCAGAGCCGCAAACCACCCGACCCAGCATCTCTGGCCCGGCGCCAGCCTCGGCGAGCAACTCGGCGACGGCGGGCATCAGCGCCTCGTGTTCGCGGCCGCGCATCGCGACGGAGCGCGCGCCCAGCAGCCCGTCGTCGTCGATCAGCGCCGCGCTTCCATTGTACGTCGACGACTCCAGCACGAGCGTGATCACGTGTGCCAACCCGCGTAGAGCAAGCGACGGTCGGGATCGTCCGGCAGGTGTTGCAACGACAGCGTCACGTGGCCGGGAGGAATGCGAGCACCCGCCCGCTCCGGCCATTCGATGAGCACGAGTCCCGGACCGGCGATGATCTCGTCCCAGGCGAGGACGTCGAGCTCGTCCGGCCGATCGAGGCGATACAGATCGAGATGATGCACGCCGGACTTCGGCGCCTGATACTCGTGCACGAGCGCGAACGTGGGACTTGTGACCTCGTCGGTGACACCATAGCCGGCGCAGATGGCCTGAACGAGTGTTGTCTTCCCCGCCCCGAGCTCGCCCGTGATCGTGACGAGCAACGGCGCCCGCGCCGACCGCCCGAAGCGACGACCCCAATCGCGAAGCTCTCCCTCATTCATCGCCAACGCGCCATGATCGGCGCGCGGGGGGACGAGCGGGGGATGGTCGTGATGCCCGTGCAGCTCGTGGCCGTCGCCTGATGGAGCGCCGGTCATCGCGCGGCCTTGGCATCGGCGGCAACCTTGTCGCGCGTCGCGCCGCCACTCATCCGCGCCTTCACCTCGAACAACTGGTCGCGCAGTCGGGCTGCCGCCTCGAAGTCGAGCGCAACCGCCGCGTCCCGCATCTGCTCCTCGAGCATCTTCACCAGCGTTTCCGGCTCGACCATGTCATAGCTCGGCGCCTCCGCCTCGGCGACCTTCTTCCCGCGCTTCGGACGCTCCTCGTCGCGCTCGATGCGCGCGTCGGCCACACGCGTGCTGAACCGGACCTGGTCAATGCTCTTCGACACCGACGTCGGCGTGATGTTGTGCTCGACGTTGTGCGCCGTCTGGATCGTGCGACGACGTGCCGTCTCCTCCATGCAGCGCTGCATCGAGCCCGTGATCTTGTCGGCATAGAAGATCGCGCGGCCGTTCACATGGCGCGCTGCGCGACCTACCGTCTGGATCAGCGAGCGGTCGGAGCGGAGGAAGCCTTCCTGGTCGGCGTCGAGAATCGCCACGAGCGACACCTCGGGCATGTCGAGGCCCTCGCGCAGCAGGTTGATGCCGACGAGCACATCAAATTCGCCAAGCCTGAGCCCTCGAACAATTTCCATCCTCTCGATTGCGTCGATGTCGCTATGCATGTAGCGAACGCGCACACCGACCTGTTGCAGGTAGTCGGTGAGATCCTCCGACATCCGCTTGGTCAACGTCGTGACGAGCACGCGCTCCCCGACCTGCGTGCGCTTGTGGATCTCGCCGAGGAGGTCGTCGACCTGTCCACGTACGGGGCGAATCTCGATCTCCGGATCGATCAATCCGGTCGGCCGAATGATCTGCTCGACGACGACACCTTCGGCGAGCCGCAGCTCGAGCTCACCGGGAGTGGCCGACACGAACACGGCGCGCGGCGTGAGCGAAAGAAACTCGTCGAACATCAGCGGCCGGTTGTCCAGCGCGCTCGGCAGGCGGAAACCGTAGTCCACGAGCGTCAGCTTGCGCGCGCGATCGCCATTGAACATTCCACCGATCTGCGGCAAGGTGACGTGCGACTCGTCGACCACCACGAGGAAGTCCTCGGGGAAGTAGTCGAAGAGGCACGCCGGACGCTCGCCGGCGACACGACCGGAGAGGTGACGCGAGTAGTTCTCGATGCCCGCGCAGGTGCCGATCTCCAACATCATCTCGATGTCGAAGTTGGTGCGGCTCTCGAGCCGCTGCGCCTCGAGCAGGCGTCCGTTGTTGCGCATCTCCGTAAGCCGCTCGACGAGTTCCCCGCGGATGACACGCACCGCGCGCTCCAGCGTGGGGCGTTGCGTGACGAAATGCTTCGCCGGGTAGATGGCTGCGCGCTCGAGGATCGCGATCGTCTCGCCCGTGAGGACATTGATCTTCGAGATCCGCTCGACCTCGTCGCCCCACAGCTCGACGCGCACGCCCTGCTCTTCGTACGCCGGGAAGATCTCGACCGTATCGCCGCGCACGCGAAAGCTGCCGCGATCGAACGCGACGTCATTGCGGTTGTACTGGATCTTCACCAGCGAGCGGAGGATGTCGTCGCGATTGACCTTCTGACCCTGTGTCAGCGTGACCATCTGCTCCCGGTAGCTCACGGGATCGCCGAGACCGTAGATGGCCGACACGGTGGCGACGATGATGACATCGTTGCGCTCCATGAGCGACGACGTCGCACGGAGACGCAGGCGATCGATGTCCTCGTTGATCGACGCGTCCTTCTCGATGTACGTGTCCGTCGTTGGGACGTACGCTTCCGGCTGGTAATAGTCGTAGTACGAGATGAAGTACTCGACGGCGTTGTTCGGGAAAAAGCTCTTGATCTCCCCATACAACTGTGCCGCCAGGGTCTTGTTGTGGCTGAGCACCAGCGTCGGCTTGCCGTACTGTTCGATGACGTTGGCCATCGTCATGGTCTTTCCCGACCCGGTGACGCCAAGCAGCGCCTGAAAGCGATCCTGGCGCTTGAGGCCCTGCATCAATTCCGCGATGGCCTTGGGCTGGTCGCCGGCGGGCTCGAACGGCGCCTGGAGAATGAAATTGGCACGGGATGACATGCGAGGAATCTATACTCTTCGGGTAATGTTCGGGAGAGTGGCCGTCCCAGCGCCCAACCGCTTCGAGGTGTACTCGAGTCAGGGAGTTTCACCCCGAGGGAACCGCGAATGCATACGGGAAGAATCGCAGTGGCTCTGGCTTTGTTCGCCGGCCTGGCTTCGCCGGCGTGCGCGCAACGATTCTTCGACCGCGGACCGGCGCCCGAGCCGCCGACGCACATGACGCCCTATGACGGCCGCTTCATCTTCGCCCGGTTGAAGTACACCACGGCGCCCGGCGGGTTCTACTATCGTGGGCTTCCGTCGTGGGCCCACGGCTATCCCCGGGCTGAAAACAACCTCATGCGCATCCTCGGCGAAGTGAGTGAGATCCGGCCGCATCTCGACGCGAGCAACGTCCTCGCCCTCGATGATCCCGCGCTGATGAAATTCCCCGTGTCGTACATGACCGAGGCTGGCTACTGGACGATGACCGACAAGGAGGCCGCAGGCCTTCGTGCGTACTTCGCCAAGGGCGGGTTCGTCATCTTCGACGACTTCCGCAACAACTTCGGCAATGCCGGCTGGGCGAACTTCGAGGCACAGATGCGGCGCGTCATCCCGAACGTGCACTTCTTCGACCTCCAGCCGACGCACCCGATCTTCCATTCGTTCTTCGAGATCAACTCGTTCAGCATCATCCCGCAGAAGTACGATGCCGGTCCGCCCATCCTCCGCGCGGTCTACGAGAACAACGATCCGACGAAGCGAATCCTCTGCATGATCAACTTCAGTACCGACGTATCGGATTTCTGGGAGTTTTCAGGCACGGGCATGACGCTCATCGCCGAGGACAATGAGGCGTACAAGCTCGGCGTGAATTACATCGTGTATGGGTTGACGCATTGACGTCATGAAGGGATGAGCCACGCGCACTTCCCCGATCCATCGCGGCGCACCCCCCGGCGTTTCCCTGGGGCGCGTGTGCGCGGTTGGCTGCTCAGCTGTCCTGTGTCAGGTGCTCGCGACGCGCGACTTCCGTAATGCCTTTCACCTTGCGCGCCGCCTTGATGATCTTCTGCAGGTGCGCAAGGTTCTCCACCTCGACGAGCACCGCGCCTGTCGCCTTGCCGTCCGTGCTCTTGAGCTCCATGCCGCGGATGTTCGTGCCCGAATCCGTGACGGCCGCTGCGAGATCGGCGTACAGTCCGCGCCGATCATTCCCCTCCAGCGCCAGGCGCACGAGGAACCGCTCACCCTCGGCCTCCTGCCAATCGATCTCCAGGCGACGCTCGGGCTCGTGCGCCAGGAACAGCAGGTTCGGGCAGTCCGCACGATGAATGCTCACGCCCCGACCACGTGTCACGTAGCCGGTGACCGGATCGCCGGGCACCGGCTGACAACACTGCGCGTATCGAACCATCAGTCCGTCGACGCCCTGGATCTTCACGCCCTTGGTGCCACGGACGCGATCGACCAACCGCTCAACGAACGTCGGCTTCGGCGCCTCGACTTCCTGGTGGTCGGGGAACAGATGCCGGATCGCGAGACCGACGCTCACGTCGCCCTGACCGATCGACGCGTACAGTTGTGTCGCGTCGCCGAGTGACAGGTCGTGTGCCGCCGTGTCGAACTTGTCGTCGGACGGCTTCAGGAGACGACGGCGCTTCAGCTCGCGCTCCAGGATGTCCTGGCCAAGCTTCACTGAAGACGTCTGCTCCTCGTGCCGCAGCCACTGCCGAATTTTATGACGCGCACGGCCCGTCCGCACATGCGCGAGCCAATCCCGGCTCGGCCGCGCCGTTGCGGACGTGATGATCTCGACCGTCTCGGAATTCCGCAGGCCGCGCGAGAGGGGAGCGATGCGGCCGTTGACCTTCGCGCCCTGGCAATGCAGCCCGACCTCGGAGTGCACGGCGAAGGCGAAGTCGATCGGCGTCGCACCCTTGGGGAGTTGATGCACGTCGCCCTTCGGCGAGAAGACGAAGATCTCGTCGGCGTAGAGGTCGAGCTTCAGGAACTCGAGGAATTCGTCAGGCGTCTTCGCGTCGAGCTGGAGCTCGAGAATCTGCCGGAACCACGCGAGGTGCTTGTCCAGCTCATCGGCGTTCTTCGCGTCTTCCTTGTACAGCCAGTGCGCGGCGATGCCGTAGTCCGCCGTGCGGTGCATCGTCTTGGTGCGGATCTGGATCTCGTACAGCTGCCGCCCGGGTCCGAACACGGTGGTGTGCAGCGACTGGTAACCGTTCGACTTGGGCTGCGCGATGTAATCCTTGATGCGCTCCTGCACCGGCGTGTAGCCGTCGTGGATGACGCCGAGTGCGTGGTAGCAGTCGGGCACCGAGTTGACGAGCACGCGGATGGCGAGGAGGTCGAAGATCTCCTCGTACGGCTTCTCGCGCTGCCTCATTTTCTTGTAGATCGACCAGAGATGCTTTGGCCGACCGGTGACCTCGACGTTCTTGATCCCCGCGCGCGCCAACTCACGCTCGAGTGGCTCGCGCAATTTGGCGATCAAGTCCTCGCGCTCACCGCGCTTCTGTGCGACCTGCTTGGCCAGCGCCTTGTAGTCGTCCGGCTCGAGGAACTTGAACGCGAGGTCCTCGAGCTCCCAGCGCATCTTCGCCATGCCGAAGCGGTGCGCGAGGGGCGCGTAGAGGTCGCGCGTTTCCTGCGCGATGCGCCGACGCTTTTCCTCGGGGAGGAATTCGAGCGTCCGCATGTTGTGCAGTCGGTCGGCGAGCTTGACGATGATGACGCGTGCGTCCTTGGCGATCGACAGCAGCAGCTTGCGATAGCTCTCGACCTGACGGTCCTGGTTCGATCCGCTGTTCGGCAGCTTGGCGATCTTGGTCAGCCCGTCGACGATCCCGGCGATCTCCTTGCCGAACTCGCGCTCGACGTCGGCCACCGTGATCTTCGTGTCCTCGACGACGTCGTGGATCAGGCCACTGGCCACCGTGACGGTGTCGAGCTGCAGGTCGGCGAGGATCTTTGCGACCTCGACGCAGTGCGTGACGTACGGATCGCCCGAGTTTCGCGTCTGGCCGCGATGGGCCTCCTCGCTGAACCGGTAGGCGCGCGCGAGCAGATCCGCGTCGAGGCGCTTCGTGCCCTCGTCGAGACTCCAGTCGGGAATGATCTCGCGCAGTACCGTGGTCGTCACTTCTCTTCGCTCTCCGCAGAAGGCCTGCGGCACAACTCGTCAGCGACCGATGCACCGGCCGTGGCTCGAGTGCCTGCCCGTCAGGCGCCCGCCGCCTGAGTCCGGATATGTATACTACGCCGAAGTGTGCGCAAAACCACCCATGCGCTTGGACCAACGCCGCTGGATTACGGTTTTCCGCCGCCCTCACATCAATCCGCAAATGAGAGTCATCGTTCGAACCAGGCAGGTATGCCTCTTCTGTTCGGCGCCGTTCGAGGCCCGGATGGTTCCCTTCGCGATGCAATCGCGGGCGCACGGCAGCAGCCAATTCTGGCTGCACGTACGCTGTGTGAAGGCGGCGTTCGCGAACTCGAGGGGCGCCATTGACGCGGAGGATATGTCCGTGGACGTAGCGATTCCTCCGGATGGCGCCGGATGGGCCGACATTCCGGACGACGCGTTGCCGACGCTCTAGTCCGGCATCCCCAAGTCGTCGGGTGGCGCTCCCCTCCCGCCCACGCTCAGAGCAGCCCGGCCTCGGCAAAGCTCGTGTATCGTCCGCGTCCGATGATGATGTGGTCGTGCACCGGGATGTCGAGCAGCTTGCCCGCGGCAACCAACTGCTCGGTGACGAGTCGATCATCCGCGCTGGGCGTGGGATCACCGCTCGGATGATTGTGCACGAGGATGAGTGCCGCCGCCCGCTCGGCAATTGCTTCCCGAAAGACCTCGCGCGGATGCACGAGCGACGACGTGAGCAGCCCACGCGTGATCGTCACGTCGCGCTCGAGGCGGTGCTGTGCGTCGAGAATGGCGACGTGGAACTCTTCGACTGGCAGGTCTTCGAGGCGTGGAGCGAACAGGCGTGCGACGTCGCGCGGGGAGCGGACAGGTGCGCCGTCGTCGCGCGTCTCGGCCGCAAGGCGGCGTCCGAGCTCCAGCGCCGCATGGATGGTGACCGCCCGCGCTCGTCCCACCCCGCAGGTCTTCGTCAGTGCGGCCACCGGCTGCATCGCCATGCGCCGCAGCGATCCTTCCGCGCTGGCCAGAAGGAGCTGACCGACCTGTAGCGCCGACCCACTCGCCGTACCGGTACCGACGAGAACCGCGAGCAACTCGGCCGAGCTGAGCGCGGAGGCCCCGAGTGAGATGAGGCGCTCGCGGGGGCGTTCGGAGGCGGGGAGCTCGCGGATGGAGAGGACCCGGGATTGTGTTGTCGAGGTGATCATCGGCGACCGGTCGAGTGAGTTGCAACGTCTGCCGGTGATCCTAGCAGCAGGCGGACCGCCGAGCGTCATCACTTTGCCGCGCGCGGGTCGACCGCATTGCGTGCGCCGATTATCTTGCGAATGCCGAAAAAGATCTGGCCGGTTTTGGTAAGTCCGGCCGCCCCACGATGGGGTTCTGCGCGCCACCGCCTCGAGCGGTGGGAGCACCCACGGCCAGGTATGCCAGTCGAATGACTGGACGTATCCGGCTGTGCTGTGTGTCCGCGCCACGATCAGGCTTCCCAGCGCGCGTCCATCGGCGTCACCCGGACGACCTGCCACGTCTTTCGGAGATCGACCCATGCTGCGACTCAATCACGCCAACCTGCCCGTCACCGAACCCGGACCCCTGCGCGATTTCCTCGTGCGGCACTTCGGATTCGAAACCCTGCTCACCCGCGGCGACGACGCGTTCGTCGTCCTGAAAGGCGAGGGCGACTTCATTCTCAACGTCATGCGCGCGAAGCCATCCGACCACGGTTTCCCCGCCAACTTTCACATCGGGTTCTTTCTCGCCTCCCCTGAGGAAGTGCGCGCGAAGCATGACGAGCTTCATGCCGAAAACGCGAACCCTGGCGACGTGCAATCGCTGACACGCGGCGGCTTCTCATCGCTCACCTTCTACTGCCACGCACCGAGCGGAATTCTCGTGGAGGTCGGCTGCGAGTTGCCCTGAGCGAGCAAGAGCACACGCCCCGCAAGCAAGAACACCCGCGGCCGCCGCACAGCCGCGGGTGTTCTGCGTTCCGTAAGCGAAACGGCCCCTAAGCGAGCGACGCGAGCGCCCCCTTTGTCAGTTGGCCCCGTGACACTTTTTGAACTTCTTCCCGGAGCCGCACGGGCAAGGATCGTTGCGACCGACCGCTGTCCAGTCGACCGGGCCCGCCGGACCACCCTTCGTTGCCTTCTCGATATCTCCCATGCTCCGCGCCTTGCCCGCCCCGACGATCACCGGATCGCGCCGCGTCGTCATTTCTTTCTCGGTCGGTGTCTCTGCCGGGCCCACATCCATCACTTCGTTCGGGCCTGACCCGTTCCCGTCGGACGCGGGAACGACGTCCTCCAGTACACCCATCGCGTTGTAGCGACGCGTCGGAGCGGCGGGCAGCGGCGGCGGCGCATACGCCTCCTCTGCCGGCGGACCTTCCTCGATCACCAGCTGCACCTTGAGGAAGCGATCCGTGAAGGTCTCCGCGACGTCGTTCATCAGGTCGACGAACATCGTGTACGCCTCCTGCTTGTACTCGAGCAACGGATCCTTCTGCCCCCACGAGCGATAGTGGATGGCGTTGCGCAGCTGATCCAGGTCGTAGAGGTGATCCTTCCACTTCTCGTCGAGGACGTTGAGCATGACGTAGCGCAGCAGGCGGTCGGCATAGCCACCCTCCTGGTCGCGCACCATGTCGAGCGCTTCGAGCTTGCCGGCGAATGCACTGCGGCCCGACTCCACGGCGTTCATCTGCGCGGACGTCAGCTCCGTGGGGCGGAGGTTCTCCTCGTCGAATTCCTTGACCTGCAGGAGATAATGCATGAGGAGCTCCTGCCGCAGGAGGTCGAAATCCCACTCGGAGAAATCCTCGAACTCGGCGAGCACGGTCTCCACGCGACGACCCACCGCCTTTTCCACCATCTTCAGGGCTTCGCCCTTCAGCTCCTCGCCACCCTCGAGCGCGAACGCGCGCAACGAGTAGATGACTTCGCGCTGCTGGTTCATCACATCATCGTATTCCAGCAGCTTCTTCCTGCTCTGGAAGTTCTGCAGCTCGACGCGCTTCTGTGCCTGCTCGATGGAGCGCGTGATGAGCGGATGCGTGAGCACCTCGCCCTCCTGCGCGCCCATGCGGTCCATCAGCTTGGCGATACGCTCCGACCCGAAGAGACGCATGAGGTCATCTTCGAGCGAAAGGAAGAACTGGCTCGCACCCGGATCGCCCTGACGTCCCGCGCGTCCGCGCAACTGCCGGTCGATGCGCCGGGATTCGTGGCGCTCCGAGCCGACGATGTGCAGCCCCCCCATCTCCATCACGTCGACGTCCTTGCCGTCCGGATCCTTCACGACACTCGGCTTCGACGGCGTGACACCGTCCCCCAGTTTGATGTCGGTTCCGCGGCCGGCCATGTTCGTCGCGATCGTGATCGCACCTGGCTGACCCGCATTCAAGACGATCTCGGCCTCTCGCTGATGGTACTTCGCGTTCAGCACGTTGTGCACGAGCCCCGCGCGCTGCATCAGCTTCGACAGCGTCTCCGACGCGTCGACACTCGTCGTTCCGATCAGCACCGGATAGCCGAGTCCATGCAGACGGCGCGTCTCGTCGACGATCGCGTTGTACTTCTCGCGGCGCGTCTTGTAGACGAGGTCATGCCGGTCGTCGCGAATGATGTCGCGATTGGTCGGGATGACCGCGACTTCCAGCTTGTAGATCTCGAAGAACTCCGTCTCTTCCGTCTCGGCCGTACCGGTCATGCCGGCCAGCTTCTCGTACATGCGGAAGTAGTTCTGGATGGTGATCGTCGCCATCGTCTGCGTTTCGCCCTTCACGCGGACGCCCTCCTTGGCCTCGACCGCCTGGTGCAGTCCCTCACTCCAGCGACGGCCGGGCATGGTGCGCCCTGTGTATTCGTCGACGATGAGGACCTCGCCATCCTGCACGACGTAGTTGACGTCCTTCTCGTAGAGCGCATGCGCACGCAGCAGCTGGTGCACGATGTTCAACCGCTCGCTTTTCCCCGCGTAATCGATCTCGAGGTTGCGGCGGTCGGCGATCTTCTGGTCGGCGGAGAGCTCGGTCGAGTGATCGATCCGGTGGACGGCTTCACTCAGGTCGGGCAATACGTACGCTTCGTGATCCTCCGGCGACATGAACTCGACGCCGCGGTCCGTCAGATGAACGGAGTGTCCCTTTTCGTCGAGCACGAACAACAGGTCTTCCTCGATGTCGCGGAAGGCCTGCTTGTTCGGCGGCAGCTTGCGATCGGCCAGATGCTCGAGCTCCGTCTTCTGCACGAGCTGCTTGTTGCCCTGTTCCTGCATGAGCTTGAGCAGGCGACGGTTCTTCGGGTGGCCGAGCTGCGCCTGGTAGAGCTTCACCGCAGCGTCACGCGTCT
>JBDSML010000288.1:0-3597 GCA_039915865.1 Gemmatimonadaceae bacterium
ACCAGTCGGCGCACTTCGGACACCGGACGTGCGCCGATGCACTGCAGGATCGCGCTGTGCTCGCTGTCGACGGGAACGAGTTCGCCGCCTCCGGCGCGCGCCGCATCCGATACGAGGGCGCCGCCCATGACGAGCGACTCCTTGTTCGCCAGCGCGACGCGCTTGCCCTGCCCCAGTGCCGCCAGCGTCGCCTTGAGCCCAACTGCACCGACGACCGCATTGAGGACGATGTCGGCACCCGTGCTCGTGGCAGCGTCGACGAGACACGCCTCGCCGTGACACCACGCGCCGTGCTCCGCACCGCCGTTGCGGACGAGACCCACGTACTGCGGCGAGAACGCGCGCACCTGCTCCTCGAGGAGTGCGCCGTTCGTGAACGCGGTGAGCGCCACGACGTGAAAGCGCGCGCGCTGCCGGCCGATCACCTTCAGCGCAGTCGTGCCGATCGAGCCGGTGGACCCGAGGATCGCCACGCCGCGCGACGTCATCGAAACACTGGAAATGGAAGCCATCCGAGCAGCAGGTACGCGACCGGCAGCACGAAGATCAGGCTGTCGAAGCGGTCGAGAATGCCGCCGTGGCCGGGAATGATGCGCGAGCTGTCCTTCACGCCGCCCTCTCGCTTGAGCAGCGACTCGAACAAGTCTCCAACCTGCGCCGCGACGCTGATGATCGCACCAAAGAGCAACGCGCCACCCGGCGTAAAGCCGAGATGCGCTACCGGCGCAAGCACGCCGCGACCATATGCGTAAGCCACGAGCATGCTGGCGACGAGACCACCGACAGCGCCGGAAATCGTCTTTCCCGGACTGACCGACGGAATGAGCTTCTTGCCGCCGATGGCACGCCCCACGAAGAAGGCGCCGATGTCCGACGCCCACGTGAGGACGAGCGGGAAGATGAGCAGGACCCCTCCCGGTGCGACGGAGAGCCCGAGCAAACCCAGGTTCTTCGCGCCGACGACGTCGTATCCGGCGACCGTATCGTGATATCGAATCGCATACCCGAAACTGAGCATGCCGGCGGTATACACGACGCCGAACAGGGTGGTCGCCGCCGCGCCAAGGGGTCGTCCTTCCACGCCGCGCAGCCAGATGGTCGCGCCCATGATGCCGAGCACGAGAAGCGCAGCGAGCGCGGGCCGCACGGAAAACACGCCGAGGTAGTGCGCGTGAATGGCCAGCGGCGTCAGGCCGGCGAGTGCGATGCCCACGTCGTCGAGCGGACGATGTCCCGACGCGCGGGCGATGCGGAAGAACTCCCACGCGCCGAGCGCACTCACGATTGCAAGGAGCGCGGCGAGCGGCGCCCCTCCCGCGAGCACGATCCAGAGCGCGAGAGGGGCGGCGATGACGGAGAAGATGATGCGGAGGGCGAGCTCGCTCATGCGACGGCGTGCCCCGTCACACTTCCATGATCTCAGCCTCTTTGGCCTTGATCATCGCATCGATCTTCCCGATGTAATCGTCGTGGACCTTCTGCAGGTCCTTCTCGGCATGCTTGACGTCGTCCTCACTCACACCGGTGAGCTTCTTGAGGGCGTCGCGCGCATGCGTGCGCGCATGGCGCACGGCGATCTTGCCGTCTTCGGCAAGCTTGTGCACGATCTTCACGAGGTCCTTGCGGCGCTGCTCGTTCATCTGCGGCAGCGGCACGCGAATGACCCCGCCCTGCGACGATGGCTCGAGGCCGAGGTCGGAGTCGCGGATCGCCTTTTCCACGATCTTCGCCTGCGTCTTGTCGAACGGCGTCACGAGGATCGTCCGCGGCTCAGGGGCGGCGATGCTCGCGACCTGGTTCAGGCTCATCTGCTGGCCGTACATCTCCACGCGAACCGTGTCGAGCATGTTCGGCGTGGCCTTGCCGGATCGCACCGATGAAAACTCGCGCTTGGCAGCGTCGAGTCCCTTGTCCATCGAGGTGCGACAGTCCTTCAGGATCTGTTGGATTGTGCTCATCGGGCCTATTTGACGAGGGTGCCGACGCGCTCTCCGCGGACCGCCGCGGCAATCGCGCCCGGTTTATGGATGTTCAGCACGATCAATGGCAGCGAATTTTCCCTGCACAGCGTCACGGCAGTCTGGTCCATCACCTTCAGCTCTTCCAGCATCACGTCGCGGTAGCTGATCTCCTCGTAGAACCGCGCATTCGGATCCTGCTTCGGATCGGCAGAGTAAACGCCGTCGACGCTCGTTGCCTTGATGATGACGTTGGCCTTGATCTGAATGGCTCGCAAGACAGCGGCCGTATCGGTGCTGAAGTACGGATTGCCCGTGCCGGCCGCAAAGATGACGATCCGCCCCTTCTCGAAGTGGCGCATTGCCCGACGACGAATGTACGGCTCCGCCAACTCCTCCATGCGGATGGCCGTCATGACACGCGTCTCCATCCCCTTGCGCTCGAGGATGTCCTGCACGGCGAGCGCGTTGATCACCGTACCGAGCATGCCCATGTAGTCGGCGCTGACGCGATCCATGCCCATCTTCGACAGCAGCGAACCGCGCACGATGTTGCCGCCGCCGATCACCAACCCGACCGATGCGCCGGTCCGCACCACCGACTGAATTTCGTCGGCGATGCGGTCGATGGTCGGAAAGTCGAAGCCAAGCCCACGCTCTCCGGCGAGTGCTTCGCCGGAGATCTTGAGCAGCACGCGCGGATAGTGCAACTCGGCCACGGATGAGGTCACTCCTGACCCATCTGGAAGCGCGCGAAGCGACGGATGGACGCGTTGGCGCCGAGCGCCTTCACGAGATCACGGATCGTCTTGCTGTCGTCGCGAACCCACGGCTGGTCGAGCAGCGTGATCTCCTTGTAGAACTTGTCGATGCGACCGTCGACCATCTTCTGCACGATGTTCTCGGGCTTGCCGCTCGCGGCAGCCTGCTCGGTGAAGATGCGACGCTCACGCTCGACCAGCTCCGCCGGAACATCGTCGCGCGTGACGGCGACTGGCACGGACGGCACGCCAGCGGCAATGTGCTCCGCGATGGTGCTCGCTACCTTCTGCGCCTCTTCACCATGTGCGCCGGACAGTTCGACGAGTGCCGCGACCTTTCCGTTGTGGTGCACGTAGCTGCCGACGGCGCCTTCGCCGCCGAGCTTCGCGTACCGCCGCAACACGATGTTCTCGCCGATGGTGCCGGTGAGCATCTTGAGCGCTTCGGCGAGATTCGCCGAATCGCCGAAGGCGACGGCCATGATCGGCGAGCCTTCCGCGGTGTGCACGATGCCGTCGGTCTCCTTGTGATCGTGGACCGCGTTGGCGATCTGGTACGCCGTCTGGCCGAACGCCTCGTTACGGGCAACGAAGTCCGTCTCGCTGTTCAGCTCGACGAGTACGCCCGTCTTGCCGTCCGGCGACGTGAGGGCAACGATCTTCCCCTCCGAGGCCACGCGGCCGGCGCGCGATTCCGCCTTGGCGATTCCCTTGGTGCGAAGCCATTCGACGGACTTCTCGACATCGCCCCCGTTCTCCTCGAGGGCCTTCTTGCAGTCCATCATGCCGGCGCCGGTGCGCTGGCGGAGGGCGGAGACATCCTTGGCGGTGAACGCAGCCATTGTTCGTCAATTCCTTGCGTGGCGTGGAAACGCCGC
>JBDSML010000079.1:0-7852 GCA_039915865.1 Gemmatimonadaceae bacterium
CCAACTTGCGGGGTTCATCGGATCGGCAGGCGGCGGCATCAGGCGCAGTTGCCCCAGTGCGTACTCCTTGAGCCACGAGTCGCGCGTCGAGTAGACGACGAAGACACTACCATCATGCTGGAGTACTTCCGGACCTTCCTGGAGATCGAGTTCCGGCCCGCGCTCCCAACTTTCCACGTGCGCGGACAGCATTACGCGATTCGCCGCAATCGTCCATGGATTCACCATTGGAGCGATGTACAGTTGCTGCGGGGTCTTGTCGGTGCTGGCATCGTTCGCCCAGCCCGACCAGATCGCGTAGCGTTGCGTTCCAAGCTGCGCCGTCGTGAGGTCGATCGCCCATCGATTCCCCTTGCCCGTTCCCGTGCTGTCACCGGTGTACAGCATGCCGAGGTCGGCATAGCCACCCAGTGCATCGGCCCCGGTGGATTGAAGAACACCGGCATGCTGCGTCGTGAACGGCGCTCCGGGCTGGCCGGCGGCGTAATAGATGTACCACTGGCCATCGATGAAGTGGAGCTCGGGCGCCCAGACGTTGCTGCGGTTCCATCCGGTATCGGGCGCCGTCCACACCGCCACGGCCGGCAGGTGATACACACCGGTGAGCGTCGGCGAGCGCGTGATCCAGATCCTGTTGTTACTCGACTTGACGGCGTAGTACAGGTCGTCCTTCCGGATGACCCATGGGTCTGCACCTGCGCCAACGGGGTTGGTGAAACCGCATTGCGTGACGGGTGCGAGCTCCTCCGCCGGAGCGCCCGGGCCAGCGGCACAGGCGAGGACGACGAGCAGCACAATGGCGCATCCTGGTGAGGAACGTTGCATCACGGTCATACCGTCCCGGCGCACGCCCAGTAGAATTGCCGATCCCTCTCGATCAACGTGACGCCAAATTGACGGGAATGTCTTCACTGGAGGAAGCCTGTGAACTGGTTCGTTGCCACTGCTGTCATCCTGGGTGCGGCAAAGGAGCCACGGCTGACAGCCCGCTTGGACGACTCCGTTCGCACCCCGCTTCCCCGCCCCGATGTCGTGCACGGGCTGTACGTGAACCGTTGGGCAATGCTCACACCGAAGATCTGGCACCTCGTGCACCTCGCGAGGACCACGGAGGTGAACGCACTCGTGATCGACGTGAAGGACGATCGCGGCCTGGTGCTCTATCGGTCTCGCGTGCCCCTGGCGCACCAGATCGGCGCGGACAACTCCAGCCCAGTCCCCGCCGCGCGCCTGCGCGCCGTGCTCGACACCATGCGTGCGAATGGCGTGCATGCCATCGCACGCATCGTCGTGGTCAAGGATCCGTTGCTCGCGCGCGCGCGTCCCACGTGGTCGGTGAAGACGCGTGGCACCGGCAAACCCCTGCTCGACGGCAAGGGTGCACCCTGGCTGGATGCCCATCAGCGTGAAGTGTGGCAATACGCCGCGGATCTCGCGGAGGAGGCCGTGGCGCTCGGCTTCAGCGAGGTGCAATTCGACTACGTGCGCTTTCCCGACGAGCCTCGGCTACAACGAGAGGCGGCCTATGCAATGGCACAGGGACGCTCGCGCGCACAGGTGATCCGCGAGCAACTCGGCTACCTGAGGAAGCGCACGGATTCGATCGGCGTCACCATGGCTATCGATGTGTTCGGGGCGACGACGTCGGTGACGACGGACATGGGCATCGGCCAGAAGTGGGAGATGTTCGCCGACAAGGCGGACGTCGTGATGCCGATGGTGTATCCGTCGCACTATCCGCGAGGGACGTATGGCATTCCGGTGCCCAATGCCGCGCCCTATGCCGTGATCGATCGCGCGCTCAAGTACGGGATCGCGCGCAACGCGAAGATCGAGGGAGCAGCGAAGATCGTCCCCTGGTACCAGGACTTCACGCTCGGTAAGCCGAAGTACGGCGTGGAGCAGATCCGCGAACAGATTCGCGCCGGGCATGACAACGGCATCGAGAGCTGGGTGCTGTGGAATGCGTCGAGCCGGTATACCGAAGCGGCGCTCGGCACGCGCGCGCCGAGCGAAACGGGGGAGCCAGACCACGTCGCGCTTCCGCCCCGTCGCGTCCCTCGCGCATCTTGACCAGATGATCCGCCCGCTCCATCCCCGCCGCATCGTGATCGGTCAAGGCGCGCACGTCGAGCTGTCGTCGCTGATCCGGTCGCGGCGCGGCGACCTCGAGCTCCGCGGCAGCAAGTACACCGACGTCACGGCGGACGACCTGATGTGGGGCGATACCTATCTCGGCTTCAAGCGCCCGCCGCTCCCCACGATGGGCAACGTGCGCTGGGTGCATTGCACCGGCGCCGGTGTGGACGCGTGGCTCCATCCCGAGCCACTGCCTCCGGAGATCTTGCTCACGCGCACCTCCGAGCCGTTCGGACGCTCCATCGCTGAATGGGCGCTGGCGAGGGCACTTGCCTTCAGGCAGCTGCTCCTCTCGCTGGCCGAGTGCCAGCGCCGGCACGAGTGGACGCCGCGTGAGGTGGGTTCCGTGCGTGGCTCGCGTGCGGTCGTCGTGGGCACAGGCGACATCGGCTCCAGCATCGCACGGCTGTTCACCGCGCTCGGTGCTCAGGTGCACGGCGTGTCGCGATCGGGCGGGGGCGACAGCGCGGTGTTCGCAACGCTGTCGAAGGTGTCGGCACTGCCGCAGCTCGTGACCGACGCGGACTGGCTCATCGTGACCGTACCGCTCACGTCCGGGACGCGGGGCCTCATCGGGCGCGAGGTGCTGAGCGCGTGCCGCGGCGCGGTGCTGATCAATACCGGGCGCGGCGAGGTGGTGGACGAGTCACTACTCCCGCTGGCGCTCTCCGCTGGTTGGCTATCTGGCGCCGCGCTCGACGTCTTCGCCGTGGAGCCGCTCCCGGCCACCTCGCCGCTCTGGGACGACCCACGCGTGATGATCTCGCCCCACATGTCGGGGCTCACCACGGTAGAGGGCGCGGTGGAGGGGTTTCTCGAATGTCTGGGCGAGATCGAACGGGGGCGGCACCCCGCGCGGACGATCGATCGGGCGCGGGAGTACTAGGCTTCCCCTGCCACTTGCCTACGGATGCGCGGTTTGCCCGCCCACCGCGGCGGACAACTGGCGGCCCAACTCGGGCGTGTAGGCGCCTTGGCCGCGCCAGCGAATCACACCGCCTCGTTCCACGAGAAAGACGTGGATGGAATCCTCCGACTCGATCCCCAAGGGGCGCTTGAAGGAGTCCTTGTCGATGTAGAGCGTGATGGTCGCGGCGCGCACTGTGGAATCCGGGATACCGCTGCGCATGCCGCCGTCGATGAACCCCCGGATCAGCCGGTAGCGACGGCCGAGGGTTGGTAGCTCGTACACGCGGAGCCCCGGACGCTCCGACGCCATCGTCTTGAGCGCCGGGGTCCACGTGTCCACATCAGCCTGCTGGTCTCGCTGGAAGGCCACGAGCACGACATTCAGGTCACCGCCGAAATCAGCGGGCAGGGTCATGCTGCGACCCTCGAGGTTGCTGCCCTCCACGACCGGGAATACCGGGACGGTATCAACAGGCAGGTGCATCAGGGCAACCATCATCGCCAGTACGCCGTGCACGCGATCCTCCTGCGGTTAGTGGGAGCCGGCCATCGCCGGCTTGGGGAGCAGCACAGTGTCGATCACATGGATCACGCCGTTCGAGGCCACGATGTCGGCCGTCACGACCTTGGCACCGTCAACGTACACAGCGCCGTTCCGGACTACGATGTTCAGCTTCTCGCCCTCGAGGGAGGCGGGCTTGGCGCCGTTGGCCTTCACGACGTCAGACGACATCACCTTGCCCGACAGCACGTGGAGCGTGAGGATGGCGGTGAGCTTCGCCTTGTCTTTGAGGAGCGCCTCGACCGTGCCGGCTGGGAGCTTGGCGAATGCCGCGTCGGTGGGGGCAAAGACGGTGAACGGGCCCTTGCCCGACAGGGTCTCCGCCAAGCCGGCGGCCTTCACGGCGGCGACGAGGGTGGTGAAGTTGCCGTTTGCGACGGCGATCTCGACGATGTTCTGCATTGGCTTGGTTCCCATGGATTGGGCCGGCGCGGTGGCCGGCAGGGTGGTAACGGCCGCGAATGCGACCGCTGCGATGATGTACTTGTTCATGTTGTAATCCCCGGTTTTCGACGCATCACACGCGTCCGTTTGTGGTGGCTGGGCGCGTCCGTCGACCGGATCGGCGCGAACATGACGGTGTTGTGTCCAGCCTTCGTCCAAGCATAATGCCTACTTGTCTGGCTGTTGTCAAGCCTCTGTTCAATCATGTGCATTGACAAACACTAGACATAAAGTAGGATGATGGTATGGACACCCCCCGTTCTTCAGCCCCCGAATCCGCCAGGCATCCCATTGCCGTGGTGGCGGCGCGTACCGGCCTCTCACCCGACGTGCTGCGCGTCTGGGAGCGCCGCTACGCCGCGGTCACCCCCACCCGGGCGCCCGATGGACAGCGCCACTACAGCGACGATGACGTCGATCGGTTGCGCGCCATGCGCGCTGTCGCCGACGCGGGACGGGCCATTGGCCAGGTGGCGCGGCTCTCCACCGAGGAGTTGCAGCGGATCATGCGCGAGGATGCCGCCGCGCGCGCAGAGGCGCCGGCCACCGCCACCGACATGCGCGTGGAGGACGCCGTCACCGAGGCGTTGATGCACGCACGTGCGATGGACGCCGCAAAGGTGGACGCGGTGCTGAGGCGTGCCGCTGCCCTCCTCGGCACTGCCGTGTTCCTGGAGCAGGTGACCGCGTCGCTGCTGCGCCGCATTGGCGAGGAGTGGCACGCGGGCCGGCTGACGATCCCGCAGGAGCACCTTGCCTCGTCCGTGGTGCACGCGCTGGTGCTGGGTGTGATGCGCGACGTGGAGCCGGGTGGCGACGCCCCTCGTGTGGTGGTGGCCACACCGGCCGGCGAGCGCCACGCCATCGGCGCTGCCCTCGCCGGCGCGGCCGCCGCCGCCCAAGGGTGGCGGGTGATCTTCCTCGGCGCCGACCTCCCTGCCGCAGACATCGCCGCATGCGCCACGGATGTCGACGCCCACCTGGTAGCGCTCAGCGTGGTGTACGTGGAGAATCGCGCCGACGTACTGGCGGAGCTTCGTGCGCTACGCTCCCTGCTGCCGGCCCGCATCGGCATGATCGCGGGCGGTGCCGGAGCAAACGCCCTCCGCGTGGACCTCGAAAAACTCGGCGTCGTGGTGGGAACCGGCCTCGCCGAGTTCGCAGGGGCGCCGCGGTAGGAGGCGCCGGGCGCGACGACAAATCGCCGTCCGGCGTGTGTAGTGGACAGCACTCACCCCACGGGCGGCTGCCCCATCACATACCCACCATACGCAATCCGCTTCCCCGACATCTCATAGCCAATCGCCGGCATGTCGTCCACGCCGCTCGCATCGATCCACGCGTTGTAGAACTGAAAGAGCGACACGACCGAGATCGCATCGTACAACGCCTCGTCCGTCCAGCCCACCGCGTGCGCCGTCTTCACATCCGCCGGCCCGATCGACAGCGAATCATCCACCATCTTCTTCACGAACGCATACAACGCCCGGTCCTTCTCGGTCACCGGCGCCGTATCGAGATCGGCCAGCACGCCCTGGACGAGCTCACGATCTCCCAGCAACTCCGCCGCGACCGCGGCGTGCGAGCCAATTCAGAAGAGGCATTGGTTGAGCTTCGACGTCAGCGCCGCGATCAGCTCGCGCTGGCCCGCAAGCAGCGGCGACGGTCCCCGCATCACCCCCTGCGTAAACGCCGCGAGATGATCGGTGCGATCCGGCTTGTACGCGAAGAGATGCATGATCTGCGGAATCGGCACGCCCGCCGCGCGCATCCCCTCGATTGCGTCGGCACGAGCGCCAGTCCCGCGGTGCTCTTCCACATCCTTCAGGTACATCGGCTTCATCTGTTCTCTCCCAGGGTGCTTGATTTTACGACCGCGCTTCCCGCCGAGCAACCGCGCTGTATGTTCGCGACACATGCCTCCCGCCCGCGCACCACAAAATCCAATTCTCACACCGCACAAGATCCGGCCGTCGCGCCCGGACCTCGAGGTCGTTGGCGTGTTCAATCCGGCGGCGACGCAGCAGGGCGACGACGTCGTGCTGCTGCTCCGTGTCGCGGAGGCGCCGCGGAAGGCAGCGGAGTCAGACGTCATCGCGCCGATCTTCAACGCGAGCACCGGGCAGCTCGACTTTCGGCACTGGAAGTCCGGTACCGCGGGCCTCGACGTCAGTGATCCGCGTGTCATCGTCTTCGAGGGAAAGAGCTGGCTTACCTCCATCTCGCATTTGCGTGTCGCACGCTCGCGCGACGGCATCCATTTCGACGTCGAGCCACTGCCCGCACTCTCGCCAGCCACGGAGCTCGAGGCGTTCGGCTGTGAAGACGCGCGCATCACGCTCATCGACGGTACCTACTGGATCAACTACACCGCCGTCTCGTCGCTCGGCATCGCAACGGCGCTCGCGTCGACGCGCGACTTCGTGAGCTTCGAGCGGCACGGGATCATCTTTCCGCCGAACAACCGCGATGTCACGATCTTTCCCGAACGCATCGGCGGGCGATATGTCGCGCTGCATCGTCCCATGCCCGAAGGCATCGGTGAGCCGACGATCTGGAGCGCGTCGTCGCCCGACATGCTCTCGTGGGGCGAGCACAAGTTCGTCGCCGGCGCGCGCGCCGATTCGTGGGACGACGCGAAGATCGGCGGCGGTGCGGTGCCGTTCCGCGTGAAGGAGGGATGGCTCGCCGTCTATCACGGCGTCAGCAAGTCGCCGATGCAGTACGCACTCGGCGCATTGCTGCTCGACGCGAGGGATCCATCCATCGTGCTCGCGCGATCGGACAAGCCGATTCTCGCGCCGCATACGCGCTACGAGCGTCAAGGCTTCTTCGGGGGCGTCGTGTTCACCTGCGGCTTGATCAGGGACGAGGATGTCGTGCGCATCTACTACGGCGCCGCCGACGGTGTCACCGCCGTCGCCGACTTGTCGCTCGCCGAGATACTCGGCGGCCTCGCGTGACCTTCGAGCTGGGCATCAACTATTGGCCTCGACGGCGGGCGATGTACATGTGGCGCGAGTTCGATCTCGCGGAAGTGCGCGACGAGCTGGCGCACATTGCCGATATGGGCTTCGACACGGTGCGTCTGTTTGCGTTGACGCAGGACTTTCTCCCCGAGCGTGATCGGGTCGACGGCGCGATGATCGTTCGATTGGTGGAGGTCGCGCGCGCGGCGAAGGAGGTTGGCCTCGCGATCGTGCCGACGATCGTCGTGATCAACATGAGCGGGACGATCTGGTGGCCCGCGTGGATGCGCTCTGCCGACGGCGTTCCGGGCGACCTGTATGGCGATCCTGGCATACTGCGGTCACTGACCCTGCTCGCGAATGCGTGTGCCAGCGCGCTCGCCGGCGATGCGTCCGTGCGCGCATTCGACATCGCCAATGAGATCGACGATGCGCAGCGTCCCGCATCGCGAGATGCCGCCCGCACATGGATCTCCGCGATCGCTGGCGCCATTCGTCGGGCATCGCCAGGAACTCCGGTGCGAATCGGTGCGCACCTGCCGTCGCTGACGACGGACAATCACATGCGCGTCGACGATCTCGCTGACCTGCTCGACGAGGACGTCATGCACGCGTACCCGCTTTACTCGCAGTACGCGCGATCCTTCCTGGACCCCGAGCTCGTGCCCTTTGCCTGCGCGCTCACGGCGGGTCTCGCCGGGAAGGCACGGCCAACCCTGATGCAGGAGTTCGGACTGTGCACGGCGCCGCCGGGCAGCGATGGCAGCACGATCACCGACGACTTCCTCGGTCAACCGCGCACCCAGTATCTCGCGTCGGAGGCCGAGGG
>JBDSML010000085.1:0-15502 GCA_039915865.1 Gemmatimonadaceae bacterium
GGTAACGCACAGTGAGCAACCCCATGGCTACCATCTATCCGCCGTACGTCATCGAGCGCTCCAGCCGGGGCGAGCGCACCTACGACATCTTCTCGCGGTTGTTGATGGACCGCATCGTCTTCCTCGGTACGCCGATCAATGACGACGTCGCGAACATCATCATCGCGCAACTGCTCTTCCTCGAAGCGGACAACCCGGACCGCGACATCTTCGTGTACATCAACTCGCCCGGCGGCAGCGTGTCGGCCGGCCTCGCGATCTACGACACGATGCAGTACCTCAAGGCGCCGGTGAACACCATATGCATGGGCCTTGCGGCAAGCATGGGTTCGTTTCTTCTCGCCGCAGGTCGAAAGGGCAAGCGCAGTGCATTGCCGCATTCGCGCATCATGATCCACCAGCCCTCGGGCGGCACGCAGGGTACCGCCGCCGACATTGAGATTCAGGCAAAGGAAATCCTCTTCCTGCGCCATCAGCTCAACACGATCTACAGCAAGCACACCGGCCGTCCGATCGAGCAGATCGAGCGCGACATGATTCGTGATTTCTTCATGTCCGCGGAAGAGGCCAAGTCGTACGGGCTCATCGACAACGTGATTTCGAATCGCGGCGACCTCGTCGATCCGCAGGTAATTGCGGCGCAGGCGGCGGCAGTCAAGTAAGGTTCGGCATGAGCGGTTAAGTGGCTTGTGAAAACGTTCACGAGCCACAATCGTCTTTTGCTTGACCGGCTCGAACCCTACAGTTAACTCTCGGTCACTCCCCTCGCCCCGACAGTTCAGGGTGTGCGCCTCTCGCAGGATCTCCGCCATGTCGCACGACAAACACCTCCGCTGCTCGTTCTGCGGCAAGTCGAAGGACTCGGTCCGGAAGTTCATTTCGGGCCCGTCGGTCTACATCTGCAACGAGTGCATCGCACTCTGCAACGAGATCCTGGCGGAGGACGAGGAGCGTGAGGTCGCGGAGGCCATCACGCAGGTCCCGACTCCGCAGGAGATCAAGGACACGCTCGACGGCTACGTGATCGGCCAGGAACGAGCGAAGAAGGCGTTGGCGGTCGCGGTCTACAATCACTACAAGCGCATCAACTCGGCCTCGGTCCGCGAAGACGACGTCGAGCTCGACAAGTCCAACATCCTGCTGATCGGCCCGACGGGTGTGGGCAAGACGCTGCTCGCGCAGACGCTCGCCCGCATCCTCGACGTGCCGTTCACGATTGCCGATGCCACGACGCTCACCGAAGCCGGCTACGTCGGTGAGGACGTCGAGAACATTCTCGTCCGCCTGCTGCAGGCCGGCGACTTCAACGTCGCCGAGTGCGAACGCGGCATCGTCTACATCGATGAGATCGACAAGATCGCGCGCAAGTCGGAGAACCCGAGCATCACGCGCGATGTCTCGGGCGAAGGAGTGCAGCAGGCGCTGCTGAAGATTCTGGAAGGCACGGTCGCTTCCGTTCCGCCGCAGGGCGGACGCAAGCATCCGCAGCAGGAGTACATCCAGATCAACACGAAGGACATCCTCTTCATCTGCGGCGGCGCGTTCGACGGACTCGAGAAGATCATCGAGTCGCGCACCGGACGTCGCCAGATCGGCTTCTCGAAGGTCGAGACGGATCCCATCAAGCTCGCGACGTTGTCGAAGAATGCGTTCGCCGAAGTGGAGCCGGACGACCTCCTGCGCTTCGGGCTCATCCCCGAGTTGGTGGGCCGACTGCCGGTGACGGTTCCGCTCGAGGGTCTGGACGAGGAGTCGCTGGTGCGGATCCTCCAGGAGCCGAAGAACGCGCTCACCAAGCAGTACACGAAGCTGTTCGACCTCGAGGAGGTGAAGCTCACCTTCGAGGTGTCGGCGCTGCGGGCGATCGCGCAGAAGGCGCTGAAGCGCGGCACGGGTGCGCGCGGACTGCGGGCGATTCTCGAGGAGTTGCTCACGGACGTGATGTTCGACCTGCCGACGCGTGAAGACGTGGTCGAGGTGAAGATCACGGAGTCGAGCGTGCTCAATGGCACTGCTCCACTGCTGGAGCTGGCGCCCACGAAGAGGAAGAAGGAAGCCTGAGGGTTTTCTCAAGAGCGTAAAGGCACACCAACCTTGGTGTGCCTTTTTGCTTTTCAGGTCCCGAGCCGGGTTTCCGATTCGGGGGTATGTTTCTCAATGGCCTCTTTTCACGTCGACGGCGAGACGTTCACGACACCGGACCGTCTCCCCGTCCTCCCGCTCCGCGACGTCGTCGTCTTTCCGTACGTCGCCATGCCGCTGCTCGTCGGGCGCGCGGCGTCTCTCGCGGCACTCGACGCAGCGAGCGCGACCGACAATCTCGTGCTGCTCGTCGCGCAGCGAGACCCCGAGACACAGGAACCGGCGTCGGCCGATCTCTACCGCGTCGGCGTCGTAGCGCGCGTCCGGCAGCTTTCGCGGCTGGGCACGGGTACAGTGAAGGTGCTGGTGGAAGGCATCGCACGGGCGCGCGTGACGCGCTACGTGCCAAGCGCGGACTGCCTGCGCGCGGTCGTCGAGCCGATGTCGCCACTGACGCTCGACGCGGATGCCGATGCCGAGGCACACCTGCGTCGCGCGATCACGCTGTTCGAGGAATACGTCGCCGTGCACCGGCGTCTGCCGCCCGAGCTCGTATCACTCATCCAGAGCTCGGACTCGCCAGCGCGGCAATCGTTCGGCATCGCCGCGCATCTCGGCACGCGTCTCGACCGTCGTCAGGGACTGCTCGAGTCGCCGAACTTCGCGGCGCTGCTCCACACGCTCGGCGAGACGCTCACGAGCGAGATCGACCTGCTCAAGCTCGAGAAGAAGATCGACGACGACGTGCGCGGATCGCTGTTCCAGAACCAGCGCGAGTTCTACCTGCAGGAGCAGCTGAAAGCGATTCACCGTGAGCTCGGTGGCGAGGATGGCGACGACACCGACGAGCTGTCGACGCTCCTCGAGTCGAAGGGGTTGCCCGAGCCGGTGCTCGCCCGCGCTCGCCGCGAGCTGCGCCGACTCCGGCGGTTGTCGTCGATGTCACCCGAGTCGGGCGTCGCGCGGACGTATCTCGACTGGATTGCGGCGTTGCCATGGACCGACCGCACCGACGACGTGCTCGACGTCGCGCATGCGCGCCAGGTGCTCGACGAAGACCATTACGGCCTCGACGACGTGAAGGAGCGCGTGCTCGACTACATCGGCGTGCTGGCGCTCGTCTCGCGGCTGGACGGCCCGATCATCTGCCTCGTCGGGCCGCCGGGTGTGGGCAAGACATCGCTCGGGCGTTCGATCGCCCGCGCGCTGGGACGCAAGTTCGTCCGCATGTCGCTCGGCGGCGTGCGCGACGAGGCGGAGATTCGCGGCCATCGCCGTACGTACATCGGTGCGATGCCCGGGCGTGTCATCCAGGCGATGCGCCGAGCGGAGACGGTGAACCCGGTGATCCTGCTCGACGAGATCGACAAACTCGGCAACGACTACCGCGGCGACCCCTCGGCGGCGTTGCTCGAGGTGCTCGATCCCGAGCAGAACCAGGCCTTCAACGACCACTACCTCGAGGTGGACTACGATCTGTCGCAGGTGCTGTTCATCACGACGGCCAATTCACTCGCGACGATTCCCGAGCCGCTGCGCGACCGCATGGAGATCATCCGGCTCGCCGGCTATCTCGATCAGGAGAAGTACGCGATCGCGCGACAGTTTCTCGCGCCGAGGCAGCTGCGTCTCCACGGGATCGATCCGGCGACGGTGGCGCTCGACACCGACGTCATCCCGGCGATCGTGCACGGCTACACCCGCGAGGCGGGCGTGCGCGATCTCGAGCGACGGCTGGCGCGTCTCGCGCGGAAGCTCGCGCGTGGACGTGCCGAGCGACGCACTGCGCTTGCGGGTGCGACCTCGGTGGTGCCTGAGATGGACACCGTCACCCGTGCGATGCTGCAAGGAATGCTCGGCGTTCCGCCGTTCGATCCCGAAGCGAACCAGATCGAGGACAAGGTGGGCGTCGCGACGGGACTCGCCTACACGAGCGTCGGTGGCGACGTGCTGGAGATCGAGGTCAGTGTGGTGCCGGGTCGCGGACGTCTTCAACTCACCGGAACACTCGGCGACGTCATGAAGGAATCAGCGAGCGCTGCGCTCAGCTATGCGCGTGCGCGAGCGAGTGCCCTCGGGCTCGAGCGGGAGTTCCTGCGCACGCGCGACCTCCACGTCCACATCCCTGCAGGCGCGACGCCGAAGGACGGTCCGAGTGCGGGCATCGCGATCGCGTGTGCGATCGTCAGCGCGTTGACCGGTATTCCGTTGCGCGGCGACGTCGCGATGACGGGTGAGATCACGCTGCGTGGCCGAGTGCTCGGCATCGGCGGGCTGAAGGAGAAGACGGTTGCCGCACTGCGAAACCGGATCTCGCACGTGATCCTGCCGCAGGAGAATGCGCGCGACCTGGATGAGCTGCCGCCCGAAGTGCGTGCGGGCATTCAGTTCCATCCGGTGCGCTCGATGGACGAGGTGCTCGCGGTGGCGTTGGCCCGGAAGGTGATGCCCCGGGACGAAGAGGAGACGGCAACGATGGTGGCGCATTGAGCGCGATCAAGGATCCGCTGGTGATCAAGTCGCTGGAGTTCATCGGACCGATGGCGACAGCGGATGGTTGGCGTCCGACGAACGACCTTCCTGAGGTCGCATTTGCCGGGCGGTCGAACGTCGGCAAGTCGTCGCTGCTGAATCGGCTCGTGCGTCGCAAGGCATTCGCGCGCGTGAGCAAGACGCCAGGCCGCACGCGCGAGATCAACTTCTTCAAGGTCAACAGCGAGTTCGTGCTGGCCGACCTTCCTGGCTACGGCTACGCGCGGATCGCGAAGTCGCGCAAGGAAGAGTGGCTGCCGCTCATCGAGGGTTACCTGCGCGCCTCGACGGCGCTGCGCGGCGTGGTGCAGTTGCTCGACGTGCGACATCATCCGTCGGACGAAGACATCCAGATGTTCGACTTCCTCGCGGAGATCGAAGTGCCGACGATCGTCGCGCTGACGAAGATCGACAAGCTCAAGCCGCGTGAAGTCCTCACGCGCGTGCACGAGATCGCCGTTGCACTGCGGCTGGAGGACGAGCAGATGATTCCGTTCAGCGCGGAAACGAATCAGGGACGCGATGACCTTGCCGAGGCGGTCGTGTCGCTCGTGAGGATGCCGTCATGGCGGACGGTGGCGGAGCCCGTCGAAGTCGAGACAGCGGACGTGCCGCTGGTCGAGCCGACCACGGGAGAGCCGGCGTGAAGACGCTGGCGCTGCGTCTCGCCCTCGTTGCCGGTGCGGCGTTGATGTATGCGTCGGCCGGATGTGCGCAGCAGCCACCGGCAGCTGGTTCGAGGCCGACGCCCGCCACTCCCGCGGTGGCGTCCGCCGACACGACTGGCACTGGTCTCGTGCCTGCCGGCTTCGGAACGCTGCGCCAGGACAACATTGCGATTCCGCTGCAATTGCCGGGCGTGCTGGTGAAGTTGACTCCGCTCGACGAAAGTGTGATTCGCACGCTGTCGCCGGATTCGTATCGCGCGTTTCGCGAGTTGGCGGAGAGCAAGCGTCCGGCGATCATGCGTCTCGCGTCGCAGCATGGACTGCTGCGTGGCAGCCTGTGGCACGTGTCGTTCTACGGTCTCGCGCCCGATGCGCGATTCTCGCCGCTCGAACTCACGGTGACGGTGGCGGGGCGCGATTATCGGCCGGTGGAAATCCTGCCATTGAGCACGGGGTTTGGTGAGCAGCGGCTGCAGCCGCGCGAGACACAGACGGCGCTCTATCTCTTCGACGACGCGCTCGACGTCAACCAACCGCTGATCGTCTCGCTCGGCAGCGAACGCAACGAATCGTGGAGCGTGAAGCTCAAGACGATTGAACAGGAGCGCGTGTTGATTCGGTCGCGAGCTCAGGGGGCGGTTCGATAGAGACGGACGGGCATTGCCCGATTGCCTCACCGATGGGCATCCGCCAGATTCCGGATATGCCATTTCTCCCCCTACGGACCCTCCCGGCGACGGGCAACGCGAGCGTCGCCGAGTCGTGGCTGGAGCGCATCGAAGACCGGCTGGCGAGCCCCGGCGTCGACGTCGCATCGGACCGCGCGCTGTTGTGCCGCGAGACGCTCGCTGAGCTCTGTTTCCCGGAATACGCGGCCAATTGGGAGACTGCGGTCAGCGACGAGAAGCTCGCGATGGGAACGCGATTGGCGCTGTCGGGTCTGGACCCGCGCAACATCACGCTCGAGCCGGAATACTATGGCGAGTGTGACGACGCGCTGTTCCAGCCGGTGAAGCCGCTTCTCTGGCTGTGGTACTCGTTCGATCGCACGGTGCTCGGCGCACAGAACGTCGGGGTGGGTATCCGCTTGCGGCGCATGCTGGCGAAGCGGATCTTCAAGAGCTGCGGCGAGAACTTCAAGGCGTTCCAGTTCGTCGAGTTCTCGTTTGGCTACAACATGGAGGTGGGCGACAACGTCGTCGTGCATCGCTACGTGCTGCTCGACGATCGCGGCGGGATTCGCCTCGCGAACAACGTGTCGATCAGCGACTTCGCGAACATCTACAGCCATACGCACAGCATCGTCGACCAGCGTGACGTGACGAATGCGCTCACGGTACTCGACGAGGGTGTGCGCGTGACCTATCACGCGACGGTGCTCGCGGGCGTGCACGTCGGTGAACAGGGGATGGTCGGCGCGAGCGCGGTGGCGACGAAGGATGTGCGGCCGTATCACGTGTACGTCGGCATTCCGGCGAAGAGCGTTCGCGTCAAGCCGAATGCGCCGGAGCCGGGCACGATATTGCGAACGTCCGATCGTTCGTCGCGCTGAGCAGCGAGATCTGTTCGACAGGCGGGTCCTGTGCTGCGATGCATGGGGCCCGCTGCTGGTACCCGAGTCCTGAAGTTCCACCATCGTCCCACTCCATCATGCTTCGCTTCGCACGCACGCTCGTCTGCACCGTGGCGCTGGGTCTGATCGCCGCCGGGTGCTCGTCCACGCCAGCAGCGCACACCGCACCGCAGTTTGCGCCGGTGCCAGCCAACTCGAACCGCGCGTTTTCGCCCTTCGTGCGCGCGAATGGATTTCTCTATCTCGCCGGACAGCTCGGCACGGACAGCACGGGCAAGCTGGCACCGGGCGGCATCAAGGAAGAGACGCGACAGACCATGATGAACATCAAGTCGCTGCTGGAGCGGAACGGCTCGTCGATGGACCGCGTGGTGCGGTGCCTGGTGCTGCTGGCGGACATCAATGATCGGCCGGCGATGTCGGATGTGTACGTGACGTTTTTCGCTCCCGACAAGCGGCCGGTGCGGACGGCAGCTGGCGTGGGCGGGCTCGCGCTCAACGGGCGAGTGGAGATCGAGTGTATCGCGACCGAATAGCGCGAAAGAGCGGCCAAGCAGCTACTTCGTAGCCTTTGCTGGAGCAGGTGGTGTAGCGGCCGGCGGAGGAGTAGGGTCGTATTCCTTCGCTGGAATCCTGAAGCGTTTCGCGATGGCCGGATCGCCCTCGTCGCCGAGGACGCGTTGCGCGATGTATTCGCCGACCACCGGGCCGAACTTGAAGCCCTCCGCGTTGCCGCCACCGGCGAGCCACACATTCGTCATGCGCGGATGGCGGTCGACGATGAAATCCTGACTCGACGTAAGCTCGTAGTGGCACGAGTGCGTCTGGAGAATCGGCGCGGACTTGAGCAATGGAAAGCGCTGCTCGAGCAAGCGACGCGGTCCTTCGATGCGGCTCGCATCGGCCCAACGGTCGCTGAGATCGGGGTCGAGCTGCTGCGGCGGCGTCTCGACGCGCGGACGCGGCGGCGGTGGCGGCGCGCCAGGTACCGTCTTCGGGCGCGCGCTGCCGCGCACACGAAAGCCGCGATTGTCCACCGGCAATGCCGGCCACCCAGTGACTCCCGGGAAATTCCAACTCGGCAAATTCGGGAAGGTGAACCGCTCGTCGTTCATCGGCACGCCGAAATAGCACACGTATCCAAGCGGCGTGCGCGTGCGATTCTCGAGGACGTCGGGAAACATCTTGCCGAGCCATGGGCCAAGCGCGAAGACGAAGGAGTCGCCGGCGATCGTGTATCCCGTGTCGAGCGTGATCTCCTTCAGTTGGCCATTCACGGTCTTCGACGGACGCGCTCGACCGATCTGAATCTTGCCGCCCAGTGACTCGAATGCCGCGACGACGGTTTGCGCGGCGCGACGCGCGCGAATGACGCCGGCGTCGGGCTCACTCAATACAACGGTGATGTCCTCGACGTCGATCACCGGCCAGCGATAGCGCACTTCGGCGGCGGTGAGGACTTCGTGTGGCACCTTGTGCTTATCCCACCACTCCTTCGTCCGCGTCGTGAACGGCTCCGGCTCGGCGCGCATGATGAGATCGCCCGTGGTATGCCAGAGGCCCTGTCGAACGTCCTCGCTCCATTCGGCATCGAAGGCCTTCCAGCGCTTCATCCCTTCCCGCGCCCACTGCACCCAGAGCTCGCCTTCGTCGCGATCGCCGTACGAGGAGCGAATGCCACGTGTCTCGTCACCGGACGTCGCGCGGGCGTTGGCCGGCCCATAGGCGTCGACGAGCGTGACCTTCGCGCCCATTTGCTGGAGGTGAAGCGCAGTCCATCCGCCCCAGACGCCGGCGCCGATCACGACGACGTCGGTGTTGGCGCCGCCGAGCTTCGGAAAGCGACGCTTCGGATGTAGACCAGGCACCGCCGCAGAGGCGTCCGTGGCGCATCCGCCGAGGAGCAACAGGCCCGCACCGGCACCTGCGACGCGAAGGAAGTCGCGACGGGGAATCTCGCGCGCGTCGCCAGGGGCGTCGGTAGAATCTGCTGGAGGGCGAGGAGGTGCTGACGCCATGTGATTCCGCTCGGGTGGGTGGACGTGCCAATATGAGCGCGCTACGGGATCAAATCAAACCGCCGGTTCGAATCGCCAATTCGTGAGGCGCGCGTAATATTGGGGTGCGGAACTACGGACGAGCAGATCCCTCGACTTCGCTCGGGACGACAACGAAAGAACTTCGCTCGGGACGACAACAAAAGCACATGCCCACTACACGCTCGATGTTGCTGTTACTCGTCACGACGTTGACGTCTACCGCGTGCGATGCGCGGCGCGGCAACCGCGGCGAGACGCCGTACGCCGCCCGGATGGCCGTCTCGACGCCGGCGTACGTGCGGCCCGCGGCTGGAGCCGCGGGTGCAGCACCAATAGCCGAAACGTTCGCTGATCCGCAATTCACGGTGGAACAGGCGGTGGCCGGCGCCGAGGTCTACAAGGCGACGTGCACGAAGTGTCATGCGTCGTCGCAGTGGCAGGGCAGCCTCTTTGCCGCCAACTGGCGCGACCGGCGTCTGTCTGACTTCCACGATCTCGTGGCGGCGACGATGCCACAGGACAACCCGGGCAGTCTCACGGCGCTGCAGTACGTCGACGTCACCGCCTACGTGCTGCAGCTTGCGGGCTTTCCCAGCGGGACCGTGCAGCTTCGCGGCGACAGCGCGATGCTGCGGCACGCGCGCATCACGATCAAGACGCCCCCACCCACCGACACGACACGCCAATGACCGTCCGCATTCAGCTCGCGCTGGCATTCGTCCTCGGCTCCGCCGCACACGCGCAGTCGACGGCAAAGCCGACGAACGACGCGCCGAATCCGTATCGCACCGTGGAAGGCTGGGCGAAACTGCCCGACGGCCGCACGTGGGGCTCGACGAGCGCGGTGGAGGTGGACAACGACGGCACGAGCATCTGGGTGGCCGAGCGGTGTGGAACGAACAGTTGTGCGGGGTCGCAGCTTCCGTCGGTGCTGAAATTCGACAAGACGGGAAAGCTCGTGCGCTCATTCGGCGAAGGACGGCTGGTGTCGCCACATGGCATCACGGTCGATCGCGCGGGCAACGTGTGGGTCGTCGACTGCGCGTGCACCCGACCCGTCGCGGGCACAGTCGTCGACACGAGCGTGCCGAAAGGGCATCAGGTCTTCAAGTTCAGCCCAACGGGCAAGCTGCTGCTGACGCTCGGCAAGGCGGGAGGAGGGCGCGATACCGCGTACTTCTGGCAGCCGAACGACGTGCTCGTGGCGCCGAATGGCACCATCTTCGTCGCCGAAGGACATTCGTCGTCGCCGGGTTCGACAGCGCGCGTGTTCAAGTTCTCGAAGCAGGGAAAGCTGATCGAGGCGTGGGGAACGCTCGGCAGTGGGCCCGATCAGCTCAATCAGCCGCACGCACTCGCGATGGATTCGAAGGGACGCCTGTTCGTCGGCGACCGCGGCAATGATCGCATCGTGATCTTCGACCAGGACGGGAAGATTCTCGACACCTGGTATCAGTTCAGCCGGCCGAGCGGCATCGCGATCGACAAGCGCGATCGGATCTATGTGGCCGACTCGGAATCGGGCTCGGTCGCGCCGGCGCGGAAGGACTGGAAGCGTGGCATCCGCATCGGCAGCGCGAAAGATGGATCATTGACGGCGTTCATTCCCGACCCTGCGGACAACCCTCCGAGCACGAGTGCCGCGGAGGGTGTGGCGGTGGATGCTGCGGGCAACATCTATGGCGCCGAGGTCGGACCGCGCGCGCTGAAGAAATACGTGCGCGGTCCCTGACGTTCTACTTCTGCGGCAACACGAGCGACACGAGTCCCGTCGCGTCGGCAGCACCATTCGCGAAGACGATGTACTGCCGGCCCTGATGCATGAACGTCATCGGGACGGCCGTGGTGCGCGATGGGATATTCACCGCGCCAACCTGCTTGCCTGTCGTCTTGTCGACGGCGTAAAGCTGCGCCGGTCCTGGCGGCTGGAAGCTCCGCCCCGTGCCGTAGATGACGAGCGTCTTCGTGTTCATCACCTGCGGCTGTCCGCGTCCGTTGGTCGATGCCGGGAGCGTGACGCCAGCGAAGATCGGATCCTTGGACGTCACCGGGATCAGCTGTCCGCCGTTCGGCAGCCACCACGTCTTGTCCCCGGTATTGAGGTCGTAGGCGATGATGCCGCCGAGTTGTTTGGGCTTGAGAATGGAGACGCCGCCGATAGTCGTTCCAGAGGAGCGCGCCGCGAAGTCACCGCCGCGGTTACCGGAGGCCGGCGGCGTGTAGCCGGCGGGAGCAGGCAGTGCGCCGAGCAGGCCGCAGGCGTCGTGCGGTGAGCTGTAGGGGAATTCAGAGCAGGGATCCTTCTTGAGTTGCACGGTGCTCAACCCGCTCTGCGATCCGACGTAGAGCGCGCCGGTTTCGGGATCGACCGCGGCGCCGCCGTCGATGTTCACACCGCCCGATGCGCCAGGTGCGTACCAGGAGCAGGTGAGCTTCGATGGTGAGCTCCCATCAGCGAGCGACGCCGGAATGAAGTACGGCCCCATGCGACAGCGCTTCGCGAGCTTGAGTGCCGAATCCTTGATGGCCGGCGTGTAGTCGATGAGGTCGGACTCGACGAGGCCCTGCTGGGAGTATGGCGCAGGCCTGGAGGGAATCGGCTGCGTCGCTGACGTCTGCTCGCCGGGGACGTCGCTCTGCAGCACGGGCGTCTCGACGATGGGCCAGATCGGCGCACCGGTGACGCGATCGAGTACGTACACCCATCCCTGCTTGGTCGTCTGCGCAATCGCCTTCCGACGCGCGCCGTCCACGGTGATGTCGATGATGTTGGGGAACATCGGCGTGTCGTAATCCCAGATGTCGTGATGGACCATCTGGTAGTGCCACTTGCGCTGGCCGGTCTTCGCATCAAGCGCGACGAGGCTGTTGCCATAGAGGTTGTCGCCTGGACGAAGACCGCCGTATTCGTCGAGCAGGGGCATGCCGACAGGGATGTAGACGAGACCGAGCTCGGGGTCGGCGGAGTAACCGGCCCATGCGTCGTTCTTGCCGACGCCCTCGGTGCCGATCTTCGATCCCTTCTTCCATGTCTCCGCGCCGTATTCACCGGGCTGCGGGATGAGGTTGAATTTCCACAGCTGCTTGCCGGTGCGGACGTCGAAGCCGCGGATGTAGCCGGGAAGGTTGTGCGCGCGGATGGGGTAGTAGCCGTGAATCGACGAGTTGCCGACGATGATGACGTCACCGACGAGAATGGCGGGTGAGCTCGAGGCGATCTGTCCGTGCGCGGGATCGATGCCAACGGTACCGTCGGCGCCGGTGCGGGCCTTGGCGTTCCATTTTTCGCCGGGCTTCGCTCGGCGTGCCGGCGCGGCGTCGCTGATGATCAGCTCACCCGTGTCGTCGACGGCGAGCGGCACCATGGGGAAGCCGAGTCCCGTCATGAGGTCGACGATGCCGTTCTTGCCGAATTTTGGATCCGGCTTGCCGGTCTTTGCATCGAGTGACGCGAGATGATAGCCCGGCGTGACGACGACGACGCGCTCGTCATTGCCGCTCGTCCAGTAGGCGAGGCCGCGTCCCGCATAGCGGCGGGGCGCCTTCTGCCATCGGATGCCTTCGTTCATCTCCCACTTCCAGAGCACCTTGCCGGACACGGGATCGAGCGCGAACGCCTTGCGGCGATTCGTCGCGACGGTGAAGAGACGTCCCTTCGCGAAGAGTGGCGTCGAGCGGAAGTATTCGTCCTCGCCGTATTGGCCGGCGTTCCACTGCCACGCGACCTGCAGCGAGTTGAAGTTGCTCGCGTCAATCTGGTCGAGCGGGGAGTAGCGGGTGCTCCATGCGTCGGCGCCCCAGTAGCGCCATTCGCCTGGTGCGTTGCCGCGCACGAGTGCAGGTGCCTGCCCCTCCACGGCGCGCGATGTGTTGGTGCGCGCGGCGAGCAGACCGCCCACGATCGCCGCAGCGACGGCGACGGATGCAGTGGCGCGAATGATTCGTCGAGGCTTCACGCGATCGGCCATGATCAGGGTCTCGTCTTGCTGGTGGTTTTTGGCGTCTGCTTTTGTGGTTTGCTCGCGAGCTTGGGCTTTGCGGGCAGCTCGATGCGAATCTGAGACAATGCGGTCGAGTCGGCGAGCAACTCGGTGGTGCCGGCAGGCATGGCGTTCATCTTGAGCAGATAGGCGATGACGTCGGCGTACTGCTCCGGGGCGAGGCTGCCCGGCTCGTTCTTGGGCATCTGTGTGCTCATGAAGCCGAACAGGTCGGCGACCGTGCGGTCCTTCCACCATTTGGCGAAGGTGACGCCAGTGTGGGACGCGGCGGTGTGGCACGAGCGGCAACTGAAGGCGTAGGTCATGCGTCCGCGCTCGGCTTGCGCGGTGGTGTAGACGCCTGAGCGGGTGGTCTGCGCCGTGAGCGTTGGCGCGATGAGAATGGTTGCCGCCGCGAGCCAACAAGAAACCAAACCGAACAGCGCACGCGGATGGGCACGGAGTCGAGCGGATGACCACGGATACGACAGAGCAGAAAGCACGAAGGAATGGTTGAGTCGTCTCCTTCCGTGGTATCCGCGAAAATCCGATGATATCCGTGCAGATCCGTGTGCGCTGTTCGTGTTGCAGTTGCCACCAGCGGCCCCGACACCAATCCGTCGCACGCCAGACTCGACCTCTGTCGACATCACGGCTTGGCTCCCATTTCGCGCTTCATGTCGCCGCGCGCGAGACGGCCGCCGAGGACAGACATCCCCCACAGGGCGCAGCCCGCGACGATGGCGACCATCGAGCCACGCATGAGACTCACCGCGAACGTCGCATCGAGCGAGGGCCACTGAAAGCGATATTCACGCAGTGCGGCACCGCGATCCAGCATCCAGTGCCACGCCGTGTGCGCCACCAACGCCGACAGGATGATCGTCCCCATGCGCTCCGCGACGACGCGCTTGAACAGGAACACGAGCAGCGGGATCGTCAGCACCAGCACGAACAGCTGTCCCAGCTCGACGCCGACGTTGAACGCCAACAGCGACGTCGCGAGATGTCCACCGGCGAACTGCATCGATTCGCGCAGCGCAAACGAGAAGGCGAACCCGTGGACGAGCCCGAAGCCGAACGCCAGCATCCACCGCCGATCGGTGCGCGCGCCGACGATGTTCTCGAGCGCCATGTAGACGATCGAGATCGCCACCAGCACCTCGATCAGTGGCGGGAACCACAGCGCATCGGGTGCGAACCCGAGCGCCGACGCCGCCAGGGTGATCGAATGCGCGACCGTGAATGCAGAGATGATCGCCACGAGTGGCCGCACTCGGCGAATGGGAATCACGAGGCAGAGCACGAACAGCAGGTGATCGATGCCGCCAAGGATGTGGGTGAAGCCGAGTCGGACGAAGGTGAGCGCGGCCTGGTACCAGCGCGGATCGAGGCGAACGAGCCCCGGATCGCCGTCGTACTGGAACGCACGCTCGGCGCCTCCCGGCGAACGAAAGCGCAGCGACGTGCTCGTCCTCACGCCGAGGTGCGCGAGCGATGGATGGATGGAGAACAGCGATTTGTCGGACGTGATGTGATACTCGAGCGAGACGTCGAGCATCGCCTGCGCCCACGGGAGATCGACAGTCGCGTCGAGCGCCGGCGCGTGCAGGTGCGCGAGTGCGCCGTCATACGTGACGAACGATCGATCCGATGGCAGGCTCACGCGAATGGCGGCAATGCGCGGCGCATCGAGCGGCGTGTCGCCTTCGTACAGCGTGAGGTAGTCGGCGAGCCACGTCGTCGCCGCCTGGCGCAGCAGTGGCTCGGACTTCGGGATGTCGAGAAACCCCTGCGCGCGGAGGGGAAACTCGATGTCGCGCATCGCGGCGAGCGGGACGCGCAGCACGACGTGCATCGCATTGCCCTGCGGCCGCACGTACGCGACGACGGTCACGCTGCTCGGAATCTCGTGGGCGTCTCCCGCGGCGGGGGCGCCGAGCATCACGGCAAACGCCAAGGCGGCAGCAAGGCCGGTTCGGCGTATCGGGGCGCACTGGACGGAATCGCGTCTCACGTCGTAGAATCACCGGTCTGAATCGCTGGCGCGAGTATACACCGCGCGCGATGACGGCGCAGGACCCCTGCGTATTCGTGTTGGCCCACCGAGGAGGACGTTGATGCAGCGTCGTGCGATCATTGTCGGAGCAACCGCTATCGGGCTGGTCGCCGCGCTCGGAGCAGGACAGGCCGCGCTGCAGGCGGCCACCGACGCGCAGGCCGTCCAGGCGCCGAAGTTCGAGGTCGACCCGATGTGGCCCAAACCGCTGCCGAATCACTGGGTACTGGGTTCGACGATTGGACTGGGCATCGATTCGCGCGACCACATCTTCATCATCCACCGCGGCGACTCGACGCTCAATCAGCGCACCGAGGTCGGCGCGGACGCCAATCCGCCGATCGGCGAGTGCTGCCGGTCAGCGCCGCCGATCCTCGAGTTCGATCCGGCCGGGAATCTCGTGAAGGCGTGGGGCGGACCGGGCGACGGCTACGTGTGGCCGAACTCGAACCACGGCATCACGATCGACGACAAGGACAACGTGTGGATCGGCGGGAACGGCGCCGGCGATTCGCACATTCTCAAGTTCACGCACGACGGCAAGTTCCTGATGCAGATCGGCACGCCGG
>JBDSML010000120.1:0-20779 GCA_039915865.1 Gemmatimonadaceae bacterium
AGGCCGAGTTGTCCGTCGCCGACGTCGGCGCGGAACCGGCAACGGCGGTCGTGATGGTGAGCGACGGGGCGCCCGTGAAGGCGATCTGGTTGACCGCGTTGACCTGGAAGGTCACCGTCTGGTTGGCCGTCTGGGCCTGGGCCGAGACGGCGCCGACGGCAACGAGGGCGAGAACGACTGCGCTGCGGCTTACATTCTTGATGGTCATTGACCTGGTCTCCGTGTGAGTGTCGTGAACTGCTACACGGAGAGAATAGCCCGGTCATTATTACAGGACCTGATCTCGAATATTACAATACTGTCATTCGAGCGTCCCCTGTTCGACACTGGTCGCAAGCCCCGGGAACGAGCATGACCACACCATGAGAGCCCTTCTCGTCGAGGACGACGCATCCAGCGCACTGCTCAGCCGCAGCGTGATGGAGAGCGACGGCTTTGCTGTCGATGTCGCCGTGACGGCACAGGAAGGACTCACCTGCGCCATGGTCACCGACTACGACGTCATCGTCCTCGACCTCGGCCTGCCCGACGGCAACGGCATCACGATCGTCCAGGCGCTACGGCGCAGTGGCCGGGCGATTCCCGTCATGGTGCTCACCGGAAACAACGACCGCGCGACCACGGTGTTGGCCCTCGACGCCGGCGCCGACGACTACGTCACGAAGCCGCTCATGATCGACGAGTTTCGTGCGCGCGTCCGTGCCCTCATCCGGCGTGGCGGCGCGAAACGGACCGAACAAATCGCCTTCGGCAACGTCGTGCTCAACCGTCTCTCCCGCCAGCTATTCGTCAACGGCGGCGAAGTGTCGCTCACGGCGAAGGAGCTGCCCCTGCTCGAGCACCTGCTCCTGCACGGCGACGAAGTCATCTCGCGCTCGGAGCTGCTTGAACGGGTGTGGGACATGCACTTCGATCCGGGCTCGAACGTAGTCGACGTCAATGTCGCGCGCATTCGTCGCAAGCTCGCCGACGCCGGAGCCAACGTCCGCATCGGCACGCGTCGCGGCGTCGGCTTCGTTCTCACGCTGCAAGGCGAGCCGACCGACGCTACGGCCAGCGACGCTTCGGCGTAGCTCGCCGTACGACGCTCGCCTTACGCCGCACCTCGCACTCCAGACACAATGCCCGACGACAACGGCAACGTCCTCTCCGACATCGAACCGGGATCCGTGAAGCGCATCCATCTCGTTGGCGTCGCCGGCACGGGGATGGGTTCATTCGCCGGCATGCTCAAGGCAGCTGGCTACGATGTCACCGGCAGCGACGAGAGTGTCTATCCGCCGATGAGCGACATGCTCTCGGCGTGGGGCGTCGAGGTCATGACGCCGTACTCCGCAGCGAACATCGATGCGGCGCGACCCGACCTGGTGATCATCGGGAATGTCATTCGACGCGTGAATGTGGAAGCGACGGAAGTGCGCGAGCGCGGCATTCCACAGATGTCATTCCCTGCGGCATTCGGCTCGCTCGTGCTGGAAGGAAAGCACAGCGTCGTCGTCGCGGGTACCCATGGCAAGACGACGACATCGGCGCTGATGGCGCACGTGCTCGTCGCCGCCGGTACCGATCCGACCTTTCTCGTCGGCGGCGTGACCGTCAACTATCACGGCAACTTCCGCAACGGCAACGGCCCGTTCGTGGTGGTGGAGGGTGACGAGTACGACACGGCGTACTTCGACAAGGGTCCGAAGTTCATGCACTACCGCGCCCGCACGGCCCTGTTGACGAGCGTCGAGTTCGACCATGCCGACATCTATCGCGACATGGCGCACTACGAGTCGGCCTACGACAAGTTCTGCGCGACGCTGCCCGCGGATGGCTTTCTCGCCGTGGCCGCCTCGTATCCGAACGCGGTCGCCATCGCGCAGCGCTCGTCGAAGGCGTACGTGGCGACGTATTCCGCGCATGGCGACGCGGACTACGCCGTGGAGAATCTCCGCTTTGGGCCAGAGGGCGCGCGGTTCGTGATCAAGGAGCCACGCGGCACCGTCGGCGAGTACCTGCTGCCGATGTCGGGACATCACAACGTCGAGAATGCGTTGGGTGTGTATGCCGCGGCGCGCGCCTTGGGTTTGAGCGCAGACCAGATCCGCGATGGTTTCGCGTCGTTCTCGGGTGTGAAGCGGCGCCAGGAGATCCGTGGTGAAATCGGCGGCGTGCTGGTGATCGACGACTTTGCGCATCATCCCACGGCGGTGCGTGAGACGATCCAGGCGATTCGGCTGCGCTATCCCGCGCGTCGCCTGTGGGCGGTGTTCGAGCCGCGCTCGAACACGAGCCGCCGCAACATCCATGAGCGCGAATACAAGAGCGCCTTCGATGGTGCGGCCGTCGCGTCGATTCGCGTGCCCGAGCCGCACGACAAGGTGCCCATCGACGAGCAGCTCGACATCACCAGGGTCGTGGCGACGCTGCGCGAGCATGGAATCGATGCAAGTGCGTCGCCGGATGTGTCGGAGCTGGTGGAGAAGGTGATTGCACAAGCGCAGCCTGGCGATGTCGTGCTCGTGATGAGCAACGGGGCGTTCGGTGGATTCATCCCGACGCTGCTCGAAGGACTGCGGAGTCGGTTCTAGTCAACTCGCAACCACGTCGAACTCAATCATGTTCATTCGTCTAGCCCGCTACATCAGCCTCGTCGCCGTCTTTGCGTCAACATCGCTTGCTGCCCAGAGCACGAAGCCCATCGCTGTCCGCTGGCTTGGGCACGCCGCATTCGAAGTCACATCGGCGGGCGGAACGAAGATCCTCATCGACCCGTTTCTCAGCGGGAATCCGGCCACTCCCGATTCGCTGAAGAACCTCGCGCGCTACAAGCCAGCCGCGATACTCGTGACGCATTCACATTCCGACCACGCGCTCGATGCCAAGGCGATCGCGATGTCGAGCGGCGCGATGGTGATCTCGGCGTACGAGTGGGTGGGCACCCTCGGCCTGCCCGAGAGGCAGGCGATGGGTGGCAACGTCGGTGGCACGTTCAAGGTCGGCGACGTCACCGTGCACCTCGTGCCCGCGATGCACTCGAGTGAGCCGTCCGGCAGGCCGCTCGGGTTCGTACTGGAGTTTGCGGATGGACGCACGCTGTATCACACGGGCGACACCTGGCTCTTCGGCGACATGGCGCTGATCCAGGAGATGTATCATCCGAACATCATCCTGCTTGGCGTCGGCGGCGGACCATTCACGCAGGGGCCGGCCGACGCGCGTCGGGAAGTGAACAAGTACTTCAAGCCGAGCGTGATCGTGCCGATGCACTATGCCACGTTTCCCGGGTTGGCGACGGACGCGCAGGTCAGAGCGGCGTTTGCCGGCGACAAGCGGTTGAACGTGATGAGGGTGGGCGAGACGAAGAACTTCTGACCGCCGGGTTCCAGACAGCCTTACGCCACCACCCGAACCTCGTGGATCTCACTCCACCCACCACCGATCTTCGGGACGATCGTAAATCGAATGACTGCGCCGACCGGCACACGCTCCGTATCGAGATCCGTCAGCCACACTCCGATCTTCGCATCGCGACTCGGTGCCTCTGAGGCATCCGCATCACCCACCGCCCATCGCACCACCATGTCCGCCGGCGACTGAACGCGCAGGCGATTCCCCACCGGCATGCACGACGCACGGCAATGCGGCGCCCAGATCGTCAGGTCGCAACCGACGCGCTGGCGCACATAGCGCTCATACGGCTGCGGCGGCATGTCGAACACCCGGCCATCGTGGAGCGACCGCACGAGCTTGGCATACTCCGCATGCGCCCACACGAGCGGCATCGCACTGCCAGTCGGACGGCCGTTGACCAACTCGAACGCCGGGCGATCCGGCCCGTCCCACACCTGCTCGGGCAGCATTCCACCATCGCTCGCCTGCGCGCGCATGACGCCGAGTAGATGAACGGCCACGTCCGGGCGGCCGGCGGCGAGCTCGTAGTGCGCTCGTTCGCCCGCCAGCAGCGGCCACGGACGCCCGACGCCGACACCATCGAAGGGCGATCCGTCCTCATGCTCGCCATAGCCGTCGCGGTTGTAGCGATACCAGCCGGGGCCCGTCGCAGTGAGCGCACGCAGCGTGGTATCCAGCACACGCACCGTGTTCACGATGCGCGGATCGAGTGGATCACGCAGGCCGAAGCGCACCAACGCCAGTGCATCGGGACTCACGATCTCCGCGTAGTGCGCCCAATCTGCCCCGCCAGGACGATTCTTGATGGGGATGTAGCCGCCTGATTTCGGCGCAGCATCGCAGACGTCGTCGGGCGCGATACGCACGTAGTAGCCGTCCACGCCGACCTCGCGCGCGATCGCCGTGTCGCGCACGTACGTCCACTCCTCGATACGCGCATTCCATGCGTCGGCGGTGTCGCGAAAGAGCAGCGCGAGCTCGTCCTCGCCGGCGCGCTCCGCGAACTCAGCCGCAGCGAGCAGACCCGCCACCTCCACCGCCAGCGTGAACGGCGAGTAGCCGCTGTTCTCCTCCCAGCGATCCTGCCCCGTGACCGGGCCATGCCGCACGATGAATGCTGCCGCTCGGCGAATCATCGGATACGGATCGAGATCCTCGAGCTTCCCTTCGCGCCGCAGCATCTCGGCGAACAGGATCGGGAACGCCACCTCATCCATCTGCAGGCCACTCCAGTAAGCCGTGCCGTCGAGCCAGAGATTTTGCGCCCACCGGCCGTCCTCTTCCTGCGTGCTCATGAGATAGCGCAGCGTCCGACGCGCCAGCCCGCTGTGTCCCAGCGCGATCAGCGCACCCGCACTATTCACGAGATCGCGCGGCCACACGAGATGATAGCCGCCCAGCTCGTGGTCGCTCTTCGTGTTGCCCCACGGAATGGACAGGCTCGCGATCATCGCACCCGAGGCGCGCTTGTCCTCGTGAATCGCAAGCACCGCCGCGCTCATGCGATAGAGATCGATCACGCTCTCCGGCAACTCGATCGACGCGCGCTTTCGCCGCTCGGGTTTTGTGCGCCTGGGCAACGGCTCGTGCGCATGCGTGCTCCCATGCGCGTGCACCGCAAGATCTCGCTCGGCCGATTGCCTCGAGACTTCCGGGTTCGTCGCACCGCCATTCGCTGCCGCACGCGGACCCACGGTGTGCTCGTGAAAGCGCGTCCACTCGCGCACATACGAGGACTGCACGCGATCGAACGACGACGCGAGCGACATCCGCCCGCGCTGCGCCGCTTCCGCGGAGCCAAGCCCGAAGGCGAGCACGATCACGAACTCGGCGACGTCTTCGCTCGGGCGCGCACAGGCCGCGAGATTCACCTCTCCCGTCAGCGCGATGTTGCCATTCCTTGCCTCGTGGCTCGGCTCATTGAGCCAGCCGCTCGCCTTCACCTGCCGCCAGCCGTCGTTCACGCCGACGTAGCCGCAGCTCATCGTGCGCCAGCCAACGTCGCAGGCGAGGGCGAGCGCGACCTCCAGCCGCCGAGCGAACAGCATCGGCACACCCTTGTACATCTCCGACCAGCCGTCGTTGCCGTAGCCCTGGTTGCACACGTGCGGCGCGAGTAGCGCGAAGACGCGATAGTCCTCGACCTTTCCCTGAAGCGCGCGAAAGCGCGTCCGCATCATGAGGACGTCGCGCTCCGGATCCGTGATGACCGTCTTCTCGATGACGTACCGGCCCTGCACGCACGTGTTCACGAGCCGATAGCCCGGCACACCGGGTGCGATCAGGTGGACGACGCTGGTGGCGTCCCGCTTCTCTTCCGAGAAATAGCCGTCCGCACTGACGAGCAGGCCGAGGTCGCGCGTGTTTGCCTGATCGACGCGAGGATAGTAGACCTCGTCGATGATGCCGTGCGAGATCGTGAACCACACGTGGCTACGCCCGTCGAGTGCCGTGCCGACACCACTCTTTGCACTCGACGTCCATCGCGGCTCGACTCCTGGCCCCACCGGCGTCACGGACGGGCGCAGGGCGTCGTCCGTCACGGCAGGTGTGCCTGCTTCTGCCACAGCCGATAGCCGCCGCGGAAGGCATTCAGGTTGCTCCCTCGACGCGCATTCGGCGGAAGCTCGTCCTCGAAAAAGCGCACGTTCCCACCGCCGAGCACCACATAGTCCGCATTCAGCGCGGCAAGAAAGAGCGCCACGATCTCGGTGACGTGCTTCTTCCACTTCTTCTCGCCGAGATGCTTGAGCCCCGCCTCACCGACGTACTCCTCGTACGAGCGCTCCTTCCTGTATGGCAGATGTGCCATCTCGAGTGGTACCACGGTCCCGTGCGTCACGAGCGTAGTGCCGAGGCCGGTGCCGAGCCCGAGAAAGAGCATCACCCCACCGTCATAGCTGCCGAGGGCCTGCATCGCGGCATCGTTGATCATCTTGACGGGGACTTTGAGCGCTTTTGCGTAGTCGAAGTCGACCCAGCCGGGGCCGAGGTTCACCGGCTCGCGCGTGGGACGATCCTTGGCGACAGGTCCCGGATAGCCGATCGTGACGGCCTCGTAGCTCCACTCCTGCGTAGCCTCCAGCACCGAGCTGACCATCGCGCCTGGCGTGAGGTCGGGCCCGGAGGGAAGCTTGAGCGGCACACGGCGGCCGGTGGACAGCAGCTTCACATGTGTTCCGCCCACATCGATGACGAGGATTTTCACGTGCGTGTATGGTAGGTAAGTTGAGCGACGGTCATTGCCGTTCCAGCGCCGTCACGTTCATCCAGGCCATCATGTCCGACATCACAGCACCAGCACTTTCTGCCGCCGAGTGGAGTGGCGTGCTCGGGCAACAGGATGGATTGACGCATCTCAGGGAGCAATTCGGGAAGCTTCCGTTCTCGACTCACGCAATTGCCGCGCTGCTATTGTATGAGCAGCCATTCGGTTTCACGCAACAGGACGTGACGGACGAGGACGAGGTGAGCGAGTACTGCGCCGTGATGGCCGCGCAGAATCGCGCCGCGGGCGACGTCGCCACCGCGGAAAAATTCGAGCTCCTTGGCGGGCGGCATAAAGAGCGCTCTGCGCGCATCGCGGCGCTTCTGCCGCCCATCCGCGCTGCACAGGGTTAGCCGATGCCACTCTCGCCTGTCACACTCGAGGGGACGGTCGTCCGCATGGAGCCGCTGACGCTCGCTCACGTGCCCGCGCTGAGCGAGGTCGGACTCGACCCGTCGCTGTGGGCACTGACGACGATCAGCGTCAAGTCCGACGCGGACATGCGCGCCTACGTGGAGGAAGCGCTCGCCGAGCAGAAGGCAGGAACGGCGCTGCCCTTTGCCACCGTGGAGCAGGCGAGCGGACGCGTCATTGGCAGCTCGCGCTTCGGCAACTACGTCGCAGCACACAAGCGTGTCGAGATCGGCTGGACGTGGATTGCGCCGGCGTGGCAGCGCACGGCGGTGAACACCGACGCCAAGCTGCTGATGCTCACGCACGCCTTCGAGACGCTCGGCTGTCGTCGCGTGGAGTTGAAGACGTCGTCCCGCAACGCGAAGTCGCGAGCGGCCATGCTCCGCATCGGCTGCGCCGAGGAAGGAACGCTGCGGCAGCACATGATCAACGCGGACGGCTCGTCGAGAGACTCCGTGTACTTCTCGATCGTCGACGGTGAGTGGCCAGCGGTGAAGGAGCGGCTGAACGACATGCTGCACCGACAGCGGCCCGCCTAGGGCGCGAGCCATGCCGGCGGCGTGGGCACGATTCGGCCGATGTTCACCAGCGTCGCCTTCGGCCACATCGATGGCACGCCGCGAATGAAGGTCACGATGCCGTCGGTGGGCGCGCGGATGTCGCCGGTCTTCTTGCCGAGGTAGTCGGTGGTGTAGCCGACGATGGCGTCCTTCTTCACGCGGGTGTCACGGCGGACCGTGGCGAAGAACATTCCCGCCGAGTCGGCGGCGACGCGCGCGCCACCAAAGAGCCAGACGGGAGACTTGATGGGACGCACCGTGCGATCGATCATCTTCAATGCGCCGAGGACGTTGAGGGCCCCGTCCATGAGAAGACGGATGTCTCCCTGATCGACAACCCCACTGCGACCAGCTTCGGCGACGAGCACCGTCTTGCCGCGCACGAGCGCCTGGCCGGAGAGCGAACGACCAGCAGTGGGCGCTGACGGATTCACGTCGGTGACGATGACGTGATCGAGCCCGAACGCCAATGCGAGGGCAAGGCCGGCGGAATCCTGCGGGGGGCGCCCGCTGCGAAACCAGTAGCTGTACGGGCGGAGGTCTTCATCGAGGTCGCCGCCGTGCAAGTCGACGACGATGTCGGCCGGTGCGACGATCTCCCGCGTGACGAGCGCGAGGGCGCGCGGCGTCTGCGAGCCGGCGGAATCGCCGGGATACTGCCCGTTCATCCCCTTCTTGTCGACAGGGTTCACGTGCGGCGTCATCGTCTCGAACGAGGCAATGTTGAGCAAGGGCACGATGATGACCGTGCCGCTCAGCTTGCGCGCGTCGATACGCGGGATGAGCCGCTGGAGTGCCACGATGGAGGTGTATTCCGTGCCGTGGCTTCCGGCGACGAATGCCACCACGGGCCCGCTGCGTGCACCGTGAATGACGGCGACGGGAATGCGCAGCCCCGAATCCAGCGCGGCGGGAACGTTCAGCGTTCCCATCGCTGCCGTACCGCGCGTTGCCGTCGCGGTGCCCACAGTGAACGACGGACGCGCATCCTGCGCGCCGAGTGTGCGTGCGACGAGCAGGAGTGAGAGTGCGGCGGTGCGTCGGACCATGGCCGGCACCGTGGAGGTCAGTTCGTGTCCGGGCGTGTTGCGTCGACGGAAATCTTCAGGTTCTCGTTGAGCGTTGCGTCGCCGCTGATGATCGACGACCAGGAGAGCTCCTTGCCGTTGCGCTTGCCCTTCTCGACGACCTTCAGACCGTCGGGCGCGATGGTGATGGTGTACGTCTTGTCGCCCTGCACCAATTCGCGCTTGATCGCCTTGTCCAGTTTCGTCGCCATGCTGCCTCGCCGGTATTGGGAATTGGCGCGAAGCTACGCCGGAACGAGAAGCGATGCTAGAGCGCCGTTCCCTATAGATACATGGCGGTGAGCGCCGGTGTGGCCTCGACGACGTGCGAAGGAGCGTTACGGAGGCTCCACGCGTTGGCGAACCTGCCTTCGCCGTACGTGGCGACGATGCGCTCCGACGCGAGCGAGAGCCGGAAGCTTCCGCCGCGGGACTCGCGCCAGTAGCGCAGCACGTCGCGGACGGCGCCCATGGCGTCGTCCTGCAGATGCGAAATGCCATGCAGGTCAAGGCGCAGTGTGTGGACGCGCGAGGGCAACGCGCCACAGGCGTTACGCAGGGAAGAGGCGTCGTCGGCGCACAGCGTGCCGGAGAGGTATAGTGTCGCCGAGTCGTCGGCGACTTCGAGTTCGTGGTGCAGGGCATTGGACATGTCTGCTCTTCCTTCTCGGGGATGAGCGAACAGTGGGGAGTGCAGGCGACGAACGAGGTTGCGGAAAGCCAACGGTCTCGTAACGAGGTGGGCCAACGGGCGCGCCTTTACGTCCCTTCCAGTCCCCGCAGCTCCGCGGAAAGGTGCGACCGGTCCGCCACCGCCATCGCCAACGGGCCATGCGCCCCGAATTCGACGATCGACACCGAACCCACGGGACATCCGAAGCGGTAGCGAAAGCGCCCGACGTCGACGCCGAGCAGTGCGCACAGCAACACGCGAATCGACGCCTTGTGTGAGACGACCAGCACGTTGCCGTCCATGTGTGCGCCGGTGATCTCCTCGATGACGTTGGTCATGCGCTGCGCAAGGGCGATTGCCGTCTCGCCACCGGTGGGAGGATTCCACGCGGGATCCGCCGACCACCGTTCATGCTCATCGTGCCATTTTCTGGCGACGACGCCGGCCGTGAGGCCATCCCACTCACCATAGTCGATCTCAGCGAGCTCCTCGCGCAGCTCGACGGTCAGGCCCACCACGCTCGCGAGCGGCGTCGCGGTGGCGACCGCTCGCAAGAGAGGGCTCGAGTAGATCGCCGTCCACTTCAATTCACGATGCGCGGCGGCGAAGGCATTGGCCATCGCGACGCCTTCGTCCGTGAGCGATGGATCGAGTCCGCGACCGCAGAAGACGTTCGCGCGGCTCATCGCAGTCTGGCCGTGTCGCAGGAGATACAGGCGAAGCGTCATGCAGACACCGGGTGTTCGATGGTGAAACGCGTACCATGAAGACTAACGCGCCTTGGGCATGTGGTTTGCCAATTCGTCGCCCACGGTGCGTATCGCGCCATTCAACGCAATCCCACTACTCGGAGCACGCTGATGAAGATGGAAACCCTGCGGGACCTCTACGTCGACGAGCTGAAGGATCTCTGGAGCGCGGAGAATCAAATCCTCAAGGCGCTTCCCAAGATGATCAAGGCGGCGACGCACCCGAAGCTCAAGAAAGCATTCGCAAAGCACGAGAAGCAGACGCGAGTGCACGTCACCCGTCTCGAGCGCATCTGCAAGCAGCTCGACATCAGTCCGCGCGGCAAGAAGTGCGAGGGCATGGAAGGCTTGCTGAAGGAGGGTTCGGGTCTCATCAAGGAGCGTCCGGACAAGGACGTTCTCGATGCCGGCCTGATCACAGCGGCGCAGCACGTCGAACACTACGAAATGGCCGGCTACGGCACTGTCCGCACCTGGGCGCGCACGCTTGGCTACGAGTCACAAGCGCAGTTGCTTCAGACGACGCTCGACGAAGAGCAGCAGACAGATCTCGACCTCACCGCGCTCGCGGTGTCGTCGGTGAATATCGACGCCGAGGAATAACCTCGCCGGTCGTGGATGGCGCGCCGGTCTGCTCGATGGAGCAGGCCGGCGCGTTCTGTCAGTGGGCCGCCCAGGTCTTCGCCTCGTCCAGCGCGTATAGCGCGGAACGCACGTCCAGCGCGATTGCGCGGAAGCGGGCAGCGCTCGCCTTGGGAATCCGCACGCGCGAGAAGAGGATCACCGTGTAGAGCTCACCCGACCGCAACAACCCCCCGAAACCCACGACCGACTCGATGCCGTAGCGGAGTACGAACTCGCGCTGGGCGGGGATGTGCGGACTGCCGATCGCCTCTTCGACATGAAAGACGTCATAGGTTCGCGCTTCACCGATGCGTGCCGGAATGGACTCACCGCGCACCACTGCCTCGATGTCGAGCCCGAGCTCCTCGATCAACCGCGCGATCATCGGCGCGCGGCGCACGATGTCGGCGCTCGGCAGCGGGATGGCCTGGTGCGACGTCGACTCCCGCCGCGAATTCCATTCTGGTTCGTCGCCGGCGGTGGCCAGTAGCGCGAGACAGCGCATGTTGTCATCCGTGGACTGCTCGCCGAGGAGGCGTTCGGCGAAGAGCTGCTGCTCGGGCTCGAGGGCGCCGTAGGGGTGCGTCTTGTAGAAGCGCACGAGGGCACAGCTCCGCTCACCGGTGTTCGAGTCGACGCAGTGATCGTAGAAGTACTGTATGACGCAATTCGCCGCGGCCTCGATACTCTCGGCGCCGCGGACGATGCGCCGCACCGCGATGCCCGCACGGAGCATTGCACCCACCGTGAAGTTGGCGACGTCGAGGGTACCGAAGTTCGGCTCATCGGGCACTGCAGTCTCTCTCGTGATTGGGCTGGCAACGCGCGAGCCGTGTGCGCGCTGAAGTTTGAGCGCGCACGGCCGCGCTCACAAGGTGACCCCCGTGCTCGCAGGAGCGAACTGGGCAAGCATCGTGCATGGGACGAAGCTCACAGCCGTCTAACCTGAGCTCCGGGCGCCACGCAGTGACAGTTCCTGAAGACCATACTGATTCGCCGCTGAATCCCGATGTGGACGTGTCCGCGCGCGCCACACCGGCCGAAGCGGGCGCGAAGACCCCGAACCTCGAGCGCACCGGGGATGCCATCGGCACGACGCGCACTCGCTCGGTGGAAGCGACGCTGCTCAGCGTCCTCGCGGTGCTCTACTCGCTGTATTTTGCCCGGGCGTTCCTGATTCCGATCGTCTTCGCGATCTTGCTGAACTTTTTGCTCAGCCCGCTCATTCGGTTGCTGAGCGGCTTTCGCATCAAGCCGCCGTTCGGTGCGGCGATCGTCGTCCTGCTGTTGATCGCTTCAATTGGCGGAGCGGTCTACGAGCTCTCGGGCCCGGCGCAGGGTTGGGTAGCCATGGCGCCCCAGAGCTTTGGCCGAGCGCAGAACAAGCTGAAGAAGATCATCCGTCCGATGCAGCAGGTGCAGCGCAGCGTCGATCAGGCGGCGGATTCCGTCGGTGGACCGCAGGCGAAGACCTCGAGGGTCGTGGTGCAGTCGGGACCAACGCTGTCGTCGCGCTTGTTCGGCACGACGCAACGACTCGTGGCGGGGCTGATCGAGGTCTTCATCCTCCTCTACTTCCTGCTCGCGGGAGGCGACCTCTTTCTCCAGAAGCTGATCAAGGTGTTGCCGCACTTCAGCGACAAGGTGAAGGCGGTCGAAATCGCGCGGGCGACAGAAGCGGCGGTGTCGGCTTACCTCACCACGACGTTGCTCGTGAACCTGATGGAGGGCACGGTCGTCGCGCTGGTGCTCTGGATGCTCGGCATGCCGAACGTGCTGCTCTGGGGAGCGCTCGTCGCGTGCCTCGAGTTCGTGCCCTACCTGGGCGCCATGACCGCGACGGCTGTTCTGATGCTGGCCGGCCTCAGTGCTTTTCCGGATATGGGGCATGCGCTGCTGATTCCCGGCAGCTTCCTGCTCATCAATCTGCTGCAGGCCAACCTGGTGACGCCGATGTTGCTCGGCCACCGGTTGACGCTCAACCCGGTGGCGATCTTTATCGGGCTGGCGTTCTTCTTCTGGATGTGGGGAGTGGCGGGTGCATTCCTGGCGGTGCCATTGCTGGCCACGTTCAAGATCTTCTGCGACCACATCACCTCACTTGCGGCGATCGGCGAATTCCTGGGCCAGCGAGACGAGAGCGAACGGCGCGTGACGGCGCGAATCTAGGCTCAGTACTTCTTGAGCGCCTTGGCGAGCAGTTCGGCGACGCGCAGCGGATCCGTCTCGTCGTCCGAGACGTCCACGTCGAGCGTGACGGGGTCCGCGCCGGGCTTTTTCTCGACGTCGATGAGCCAGCCGATGCCTGGGCCGCCGCAGCGGGCGATGGCGCCGGACTTCATGTGCGCTGTGACGATGCCGGGAAAGCCGTATTCCACGGTGCTGCCCTTGAGGGCACGCTGCAGCGCGGCGGCGACGGCGTGTCCGCGCTCGTGGTTCGTGTCCGCGGCGTCGCTGATCGCGTGCTCGAAGGTGGCTCCCATGATGTCCTGGGGAAGCTCGAAGGCAGCGAGCGGATCGTCGTCGTCAGGAAAAGTGGACATAGTCCTGTGAATCGGCCGGAATGCGGCCGTGCTTGAATACAACTACGGAAGCGCAGGTCCCTCATTTTCGTTCGGGACGACGCCGGGTAGCGATACCCCTCAGCCAGCAAATAGTACCGCCGCCGTCGCGCAAAGTTGGCACATGGGGTCTGTGCGGGACAGACTTCAGGGCACCACTGGCGAGGTCACGACGGGGCAGGCATTCGGCTTGCGGATGCTGCCCTTGTCGATCACGAACATGTCGAGTGCTGTCTGCATCAGTACGAGGACGGCGACCGCCCAGACCGACGACGCCCATCGGGGGCTGCCGCCGCTTCGGCGGAGGAGCCACCATCCCGCGACCACGATGGGCACTTCAAGCATCCAGTCGACGATCGGGCGATGGTATATCCCGTGGCCGATCATGTCGCCGCCCGGCACGAAGATCTTTCGGCCGGTGAAGTAGTCCGCGGGCGAGTGCAGCAGCACCACGATGGCGAACGTCAGCGCGACCCCGCGCGAGCCTGTGGCGAGCAATGCTACCCCGCCGACGATCGCCGCCTCGAGCAACACCGCGTAGCTCGTGTGCGAATAGAGCCCGTAGGGGCTGCAGATGTTCAGCGCCCAGTAGAGCGTGTCGACGGCGTCCGGCAGCGCTGCCGCGAACAGTAGCGCAAGGAACGTGATCGAGCCCATCCGCGTGCGCGAGCCGGAGCGCACGGCAGCCGCGATGCCGAGATGGCCGACTATCACTGCGGCAGAAACTTCCGGACTTCCGCCAGCAACTTGTGCGGCGAAACTGGCTTCGCGAGATGCTCGTCTGCGCCGGCGGCGATCGACGCGTCGTGATCCCAGCTTCCCGCCAAGCCGGTAACCACGATGATCGGGATGTCGATCGTCGCGGGGTCCTGCTTCAGCACACGCACAGCGTTCCAACCACTCGTTCCGGGCATCGTCACGTCCATCAGCACGAGGCCAGGCCTCTCTCGCTGCACGATCGCGACAGCCTCGGCGCCATCACCCGCCTCCAGCACGCGATATCCCGCGCCCGTGAGGATCGCGACATAGAGCGAGCGCTGCTCGACGCTGTCTTCAGCGATGAGAATGGTCGGCCCGTTCGGAGCCGGTGCCTGCATAGTTGGCGGGTGGAAGGTGATGCTGGCGCAACTTATCGCGGTGGCTCGTGCGTGGACAGCCAGATATCACTGGCACCGTCCATGCCTTCGTGCGCGACCATGCTTCTCTCCCCAAAGCACCTTCCGCGCCTCGTCGCCATCGTCGAGTTGTTCACACGCTACGGCCTTCGCGACGTCGCCCGACAGCAGGGATTGCTCGCGCTGGCCGCGAGCGACGACGATGAGTTGCCGCCGGAGGAGCTGGCGGATATCGAGGCGAATGCGGCCGGGTTCCGGAAGAAGCTCGTCGAGCTGGGACCGGCATATGTGAAGCTCGGGCAGGTGCTGTCGACGCGGCCCGACCTGCTGCCCTCACCGTTCATTCGCGAGCTCGAGTCGCTGCAGGACGACGTCGGGCAGATCCCTCTCGAGCAGGTGCACGAGGTGGTCGAGAAGGAGCTCGGAGCGCGCATCAGCAAGCTGTTCGAGTTCTTCGACCCCGAGCCGCTCGGCACGGCGAGTCTGGGGCAGGTGCACGGCGCTCGACTGCGCGGAGGGCGCGCCGTCGTCGTGAAGGTGCAGCGCCCGAACATCCGCGCGGCGCTTGCCGACGACATCCTGTTCTTTCGCGAGCTCGCCGAGTTCATGGCGACCCATACGGGCGTCGGTCATCGGCTCGACGTCGTTGGCGTCATTCAGGAGCTCGAGCGCGCGCTCGTCGACGAGCTTGACTACCGCGTGGAAGCGCGGAGCGCGGCGACATTCCGTCGCTCGCTCGCCGAATTCCCCAGGTTGGTGGTGCCGAAGGTCATCGAGGCGTATTCCACCGAGCGCGTGCTCACCACCGAGCGTGTGCGCGGGGTGAAGGTGGATGCGGTGTCACCGCTGGCGCGCCTCGATCACGACTTCACACCCGTGGCCGAAGAGCTGACGCGGGCGTACCTGAAGGGCATCACGCTCGACGGATTCTTCCACGCCGATCCGCATCCGGGCAACGTGTTCGTCGTGATGCCGGGGACGCAGAACCCGCTCACGCCGGCTGAGGTGGTCAGTGACGAGCGGCGTGGCGACGTACGTCCTGCGACGACGCCGTTGGCGAAGCTCGAGGTGGAGGCGCAGGCCGCAGCGTCGCCGGTGCCCGAAGAGGTGGATGTCCGCCTCGCGCTGATCGACTTCGGGATGACGGCTCGGTTGTCGACACGCATGCGCGATTCCGCGACGCGGCTGTTGATGGCGCTCGGCGACCATCGTGGCGACGATGTGGCGGCGACGCTCATCGAGATGGCGGTGCCGTCGACGGACTTCGACCGGGCCGGCTACACGAACGAGATCGCGACGTTGATCGCGCGCAACCTGGGGCTGACGGCGTCGGAGATCCAGGCCGGTCGCGTGCTCTACGAAGTGATCGACCTCTCGTATCGGCACGGGTTGCGGCTGCCGGCGGAGATGACGTTGTTGGCCAAGGCGCTCTTCAACCTCGATGGCGTGACACGCGCGCTGGATCCGTCGTTCATGCCGCTCGAGACCATCCGCGCATTCTCGAACGAGATCGCGATGCAGCGTGCGAAGCGCGATCTGTCGCCGACGAGGTTCTACCAGATCGCGCTCGAGAGCAGCGACTTGCTCGCCGCGCTTCCGCGTCGTCTCGACCAGATCACGACTCGCCTGGCCAACAACGACCTGTCGACGCACGTCGACGTGCCGCAGTTGCCGTCGCTCATCGTGGCGCTGCAGAAGGTGGCGAATCGGATCTTCTCGGGGCTCGTGCTGGCGGGACTGCTCGTGGCGAGCGCGATGCTGCTTCCCTACTGGCGCATTCTAGGCTTGGCAGGGTTCGTCGTGGCTACCGCAATCGCGTTGTACATCGTCTTCACGATCCTGGCGAGCGACCGCGCGAACCAGAATGACGGTAGGTAAACGCTGGTGCGTACAACAGTTGCGTAGGTCTGTCGCATGCGCAGCAGCGACGGACGCACCGTGGTGCAGGGCTCAGTGATCTTCGCTGGAATGTTGGCGTTGATGCTCGGTTGCGGAGAATCGCCGACGTCTCCGGACGGTGCGCGCAATGACATCTTGCAGGCAGCCGCGACAGTCGCCCAGGTGGCGGCCGCCGTCACGGGTCAGGACGCGCCGCTCGCCGACGAGGCGAAGGCTGGCAAGTCGCTCGGCTTCGACACGCACACATTCCCGGGCGAGAAGACGATTGCGCGCGTGGAAGAACGAGCCGGGCGCTCCGTACAGTTGGGTCGGGTATTATCTCCCGTCGCCCTGCCACAAGGACCGCTCCTGGACCGGTCGGCGACAGCTCCTGACCGAAATGGGCTGGGGGCTTGCCGTCGTCTACGTCGGCCAGCAGTCCTGGGGACGGAAGCCGAAGACACTCTCGGCCGACCGCATCGCGGCGTTGCTCAAAGCCGGGACGACCTGCAATGCCGACCTCCTCGGCTCGCTTCGCGGTGTCGCGGACGGCAACGACGCCGTTGACATCTCGTTCCGGGAAGGGTTCGCGCCGCAGTCGATCATCTTTCTCGACATCGAGCGAATGGAGGTCATGCCGGATGTCATGCGCGACTACTATCGTGCGTGGGCGCGAACCATTCTTGCTGACGGACGCTACCGGCCCGGCGTCTACGTGCACGCCCACAACGCGCAGGTGGTGTACGACGACTTCAAGCTGGAGTTTGCCACGGCCGGTGTGAGCGAGGAGCCGCGCATGTGGGTGGCGAGTGGCCGAGGGTTCGACGAGGGCAAGGCGCCGCAGGATGTCGGCTTTGCGTTCGCAGGCGTGTGGCAGGGGATGATCGACGTTGCCCGCGCCGTGGCCGACATCAGGCTGCCGGTGGACGTGAACGTCTCGGCATGGACATCGCCGTCGGAACCGGCGAACGTAGGGAAATAGAGAACTGTTTGGCCCCGCCGGGAGTATAGGTAGGGTACCCAGTCGAGGAACTCCCATGTCGATTTCGCAACGCGCTCCGCGCGCTTTGATGTTCGCGCTCATCGCTGCCGCCACCGCCGCAGGTTCTGGTCGCGCGTTGGCGCAGTCGCCCGCTGCAATGGCCAAAGGAGACCATAAAGTGACCGATAGCTACAAGAAGCCAAGCGACGGCGAGCTGAAGCAGAAGCTCACGCCGATCCAGTACAAGGTGACTCAGCACGAGGGCACCGAAGCGCCGTTCAACAATCAGTACTGGGACAACCACGAGGAAGGGATCTACGTGGACGTCGTCTCGGGCGAGGCGCTGTTCAGCTCACGCGACAAGTTCGAGTCCGGCACAGGCTGGCCGAGCTTCACGCGTCCGCTGGCGCCTGAGAATGTGAAGACGAAGACGGATCGCACGCTGTTCATGTCGCGGACGGAGGTGCGTTCCGCGCACGCTGACTCGCACCTGGGGCATCTGTTCGATGACGGGCCGAAGCCGACGGGCCAGCGCTATTGCATGAACTCCGCGTCGATGCGCTTCATCCCGGTGGGCAAGCTCGCTGCGGAAGGCTATGGCGAGTACGTCAAGCTGTTCGACAGCAAGAAGAAGTAGGGCTGCCTCGCGCACTCACCTTCCAGCTCGAGCGCGAGCTGGAAGGTGAGCCAACAGCAGGAGCGCGAGCGGGAGCGGGAGCCTCCAGCAATGAGCAAGTCAGAGCCTGAGCTCGAGCTTGGGCTGCAGCTCGAGCCTAGAGCTCGATGTGCCCAATGCTGGAAGCTTCACGCTCACGCTCATTGCTCGGTCTTCACACTCGCTGACCGATACTGCTTCAACATGTAGTCACGCCCGCGCACGGCGACGAGGAACGTCGGCACGAGATAGAGCGTGATCGGTGTGGACAGAGCCAGACCGCCGATGACCGCCAGCGCGAGAGGACGCTGCATCTCGCTGCCCGCTCCGAGACCCAACGCGAGGGGCAGAAGCCCGAACAACGTACAGAGAGTGGTCATCAGGATCGGGCGCAGGCGCACCCGGCCCGCCTCGAGCAGCGCAGGCTCCAGTGCCTCGCCCTCCGTGAGCATGCGATGGTGCGTGAAGTCGAGCAGGATGATGCCGTTCTTCACGATCAGTCCGACCAGCAGGATCAGCCCCATGAACGACGACACGTTCAGTGGCGTCCCTGTGATGAGCAGCAAAGCCATCGCGCCGACGAACGAGATCGGCGCAGCGGTGAGTACCACCAACGGCTCGACGAACGAGCGGAACTGCAGCACCATCACGCCAATCACCGCGGCGATGGCCAGCGCCAATACCGTGAGCAGCGATTTGAACGCTTCTCTCTGGCCGGCGGATTGCCCTCCTATCTCAAGGCGAATTCCGCTGGGCGGCGGATTCGCGGCCAGCACCGCGTTCACTCCGCTCATCACAGTCCCGAGTGGGGCCGTCACGTCGGACGTCATCGTGATCACCTGTTGCTGATTCTCCCGCGTGTAGGCTGATCGCGTCTGCACGGGCTCGAACGTCGCCATGGCCGACAAGGGGGCAGACGTACGGCTCGCCGGTATCGCAACAGGCAGCGATCCAAGACGCAGCGCGTCATTGCGCACGTTGTCCGGTGCGCGAACACGAACGCCGATGGAACGATCCTGCAGGCGCACCTGCCCCGCGGGCACGCCGAGCAGCGCGCCGTTCACTGCGTTTCCGATTTGCTCGGGGGTGAGCCCAACGCGATTCGCTTCCGCCGAGTTGATGTGCATCATCAACTCGGGCGCCATCTCGATCACGCCGCTGAAGAAGTCCTCGACGCCATCCACCTTCGCCATTCCCGGCTCGAGCTTTTTCGCGTACGCTTCGAGCGCGTCGAGATCGGCGCCGAACAAGCGTATTTCGACGGGGCGCGCCGCACCGGCGAGATCGTTGATCACGTCGCTGAGGATCTGCACGAACTCGATGCGCAACCGTGGCACGGCTGAGGCGATCTTCGTGCGCACCTCGTTGATGACGTCCTGGCTCGAACGGCTGCGCTGGGATTCCGGCTCGAGCCGCACGACCATGTCCCCCCGATTCTGCTCGGTGGCGAATAGACCGAGTTCAGCGCCCGTGCGCCGAGAGATGCCGGTTACCTCCGGCGTCGACATCAGGATCTTCTCCGCAATGTTGACCTGCCTGTCGGTCTCGACGAGCGCAGTCCCGCCGGGAGTCCAGTAGTCGAGCACGAAGGCTCCTTCGTCAATCTCCGGCAGGAAGCCGGTAGGCACGGACTTGTACGCGAAAACACCGGCGATGATCAGCACGATGGCGCCGGCGATCATCAACCGGGTGTGGTGCAGGGCGCGATTGAGTGAGCGCTGGTACTTGTCGGAGAGTGCATCGAGCGCCCGCCCGATGGAGGCGAGCATTCCTTTCGCTTTGCCCCTTCTGCCCGCGTGCACCGAAATGGCGTCACCCGCTTCGTACGCTTCGTCGGCAGGCTCCGCCGTGAGGAATGCCTCGGCGAGCAGGGGAATGATCGTCACCGCCAGCACGAGCGAGATGAGTACCGCGATGGTGAGGGTGATCGAGAGCGCAGCGAAGAACTGTCCAACCACGCCCTCGAGCAGCCGCAGCGGCAGGAACACGACAACAGTCGTGATGGTCGACGTCGTGACCGGAATGATCAATTCCTGCACCGCCTCGCGAATGGCGCGATCGCGATCAGGGGTGAAGCCGAGATGTCGTACGATGTTCTCGCTGATCACGACGGCGTCGTCGATCACGATGCCGATGGCGATCGCCATCGCGCCGAGCGTCATCAGATTGAATGTCTGTCCGACGAGCGACATCACGAAGACCGTGATGGCCAGTGTCAGCGGGATTGACGCGGCGCTGATCGCCGTGATGCGCGCCTTGCGCAGGAAGATGAAGAGAATGATGACAGCGAGCACGGCGCCGATGAGCATGGCGTCGCGCACCGACGTTGTCGCGTCGCGCACGAGGGACGCCTGATCGTAGACCGCCTTGAGCGTTACACCGGGCGGCAGCGTCTTGCGCAGCGTTTCGGCGGCCTTTTCGACGCTGTCGGCGATGGCAACCGTGTTGCCACCGACCTGCCGCGTGATGTTCAGCAGCGCCGCCGGCTTCCCATCGCCGGCGACGATACGCACATGATCTTCCGTGCCCACTTGCACGGTGGCGACGTCGCGCACACGAAGCCCCTTGCCGACGATGACGTTGCCGATATCATCGGCTGTCGTCGCTTCCTGCGCCGTCACGACGAGATACTGCTTGTAGTCCTGCGCGACTCGCCCTACCGCGGCTACGGTCGTGGACGCCTTGATCGAGTTTGCGATGTCATCGTATGACAGACCTTGTTCCGAGAGGCGCACCGGATCCGCAATGACCTCGATCTCGCGGATGTCGGAGGCCTGTACGTCGACGCGCCCCACACCGGGCACACGCGATAGTACCGGTCGTATCTGAAATCG
>JBDSML010000124.1:0-29035 GCA_039915865.1 Gemmatimonadaceae bacterium
ATGAACTACATCGTCGAGCGGCAGCGTGAGTTCTTCGAGAAGGGCGTGCAGTACCTCAAGCCGCTCACGCTGCGCGAAGTGGCGGAGGTCATCAGCATGCACGAGAGCACGGTGAGTCGCGTGACGAACGAGAAGTTCGTCCAGACGCCGCGGGGTGTGCTGCCGCTCAAGTTCTTCTTCTCGTCCGGCCTGTCGACCACCGCCGGCGAGGACGTCTCGGCGCGCGGCATCAAGGCGCAGATCCAGAAGCTGGTGTCGGAGGAGAACCCGAAGCATCCGCTCACCGACCAGGCGATCGTCAACATCCTGAAGGAGACGGGCGTCCAGATTGCCCGCCGCACGGTCGCCAAGTATCGCGACCAGCTCGGCGTGCTCTCGGCGCGCATGCGCAAGCGAGTATGATGACCGACGAACGAGCGGTCACGCCGCTCGTCGCACGACGCCGCAGCGGCGTGGATGTGTCCGTGCTCGTCCCCGCGAAGGACGAGGCGGACAATCTCATTCCGTTCATGGACCTGGCGGCGCAGGCCTTCGCCGCCGATCCGGGCACGCGTTACGAGGTCGTCGTCATCGACGACGGGTCGACGGACGACAGCTGGGAAGTGCTGCAGCGGCTGCAGACCCAGTATCCGTTCCTGAGGGCCGTGCGACATCGCTCCAGGCGCGGCATCGCCGACGCATTGCGCACCGGCTACCTGAACTCGAGCGGGCCGGTGCTCGTCTTCTATCCCGCCGACCTCCAGTTCAAGCCGGAAGACATTCCGCGCCTCGTGAGACCGATCCTCGATGGCGATGCGGACATGGTCACCGGCTTCAAGGAAGGAAAGTACGAGAAGGCGTTCGTGTCGAGCATCTACAATGGGTTGAGCCGCGCGCTGTTCAACGTGCCGGTGAAGGATCTCAACTCGGTGAAGGCGTATCGACGCGAGATCATGGATGCGCTGCCCGTGCGACCTGATTGGCATCGCTTCATGATCGTCATCGCGGCGGAGCAGGGGTTCACCGTCACGGAGATTCCCGTCCCGCTGTATCCGCGCCACGCCGGCAAGTCGAAGTTCGGGCTGTCGCGCATTCCGATCGGCGTGCTCGACATGCTCTCGGTGTGGTTCGAGCTCAAGTTCGGCAAGAAGCCGCTACTGCTGTTCGGCATGCTCGGCGCCGGACTGTTCCTGATCGGATTTCTTTCCGGCATCGTGGCGCTGATCGTCCTCGTCGTGAGCGGCGAAGGCATTCGTCCGGTATGGACCATCATCACCACCTGCCTCATTCTCGGCAGCATCCTCTTCGCGACCGGCTTGCTCGGCGAGCAGATTGCCGGACAGCGCGCCGAGCTTCGCGAGTTGCGCCGTCAGCTCGACGAGATTCGCGCGGCGCGGAGCGACGACGCATAGCCCATGAACGTTCTCTTTCTGACGCACTCGTTCCCGCGTGACGACGGGGACGCAGCGGGCTCGTTCGTCCTTCGCCTCGCGCGGGCGCTCGTCGACGAGAACGTGTCCGTGCGCGTGGTCGCTCCCAGTGCGAGCGGGCTCTCGTCGCAGGAGGACATGGGTGGCGTGCACGTGGACCGCTTTCGCTACGCGCCGCGCAAGTACGAGACGCTGGCCTACGGCGGCAACATGGCCGCGCAGGTGCGCGACTCGTGGAGTGCGCGCTTCACGCTCGTCGGCTTTCTCGGCGCCGAGTTTCAGGCGGGCGTTCGCGCGCGCCGTGAGTTCCAGCCAGACATCGTGCACGCGCATTGGTGGTTCCCGAATGGACTCGCCGCCACGTGGGTCGCGCGCATGGGGCACATTCCGCTCGTGACGACGCTCCACGGCACCGACGTGCGCATGGCGCGCAACATCCCCATGTCGCGGCCGGCGTTCCGGCACGTGATGCAGCATTCCGCGGCCGTCACCGCCGTGTCGCGGTGGCTGTCGGAAGAAGCGCAGGGGATCGTGAGCATGAAGGCGCCGTTGGTGGCGCCGATGCCAGTCGCGACCGAGCTGTTCACACCAGCGGCACACGGCGAGCGGCAGCGAAGGCTGCTGTTCGTCGGGCGACTGATGCCGCAGAAGGGAATCGACCTCCTCATCGATGCATTGGCGGAATTGCCTGCCGACGTGGGGCTCGACGTCGTTGGTGACGGCCCCGATCGCGCCGCCCTCGAGGCACGTGCGCTCTCGGCCGGCGTGAGCGAGCGCGTGCGCTTTCACGGCGCGGTCAAGCAATACGAGCTGCCGGCGTTCTATCAGCGTGCATTGGCGCTCGTCGTTCCGTCATCCGAGGAAGGGCTCGGCCTCGTCGCTGTGGAGGCACAGCTGTGCGAGACCCCGGTCGTCGCCTTTGATTCCGGCGGCTTGCCCGACGTCGTGCAGCACGATCGCACCGGAATTCTCGTCCGTGAGCAGAACGCGAGTGCGCTCGCCGCCGGTGTACACTCGCTGCTTGCGCGCGACGACCATGGCGCCGCGCTCGGCGCTGCGGGTCGGCTCCATGCGCTCTCGGCGTTCGCGCCGGAGTCCGTGGCGAAGCGATACGCGGGCATCTACCGCTCCGTCCTTGGACGCAGCGAGACGTAATACCCTGCTGCGCACCGCCGGCTTCGTCCTCGCCGGCGTCATTGTGGTGCGCGTTGGCTTACACCTCGCGGACGGACTGCGCAAGCTCGGCACCATCGAAAGCCATCCGCGCTGGGGCGTGGTGTTGCTGTCCGGCGCGGTGTTCCTGATGGCACATGCCGTTCTCGTGCAGACCTGGCGGAGCGTGTTGTCCTGCTGGAATGAGCATCTGCCGTTCTGGAGCGCCGCTCGCGTGTGGAGCGTCTCCAATCTCGGCCGCTACCTGCCGGGGAAGATCTGGCAGATCGGCGCTATGGGGGCGATGGCGCGCGAGCTGAACGTCTCGCCGGTGGCCGCCGCAGGCTCGGCACTGCTCGGTACACTCGTCAACATCATCGCGGGCTTCGTCGTCGCGCTGCTCAGCGGTAGGGCGCTGCTCACCACCGCCACGTCGGGCATCGGGCCGTGGCGCATCATCATCATCATCGCTGCAATGGCGGGGCTGCTGCTCTCGCCGTTCATCGTTCCGGTTCTCGCGCCGGTGCTGGCGCGCGTGCTCAAGCGCCCGGTCGAGGCAACCCTTCCGCCACGTGCGGTCGTCTATGCTCTCATCGGCAACGTCGTCGCGTGGCTCGTGTATGGTTTTGCATTCCAGCTCTTCGTCATCGGCATGCTCGGGCAGGCCGCTGGCGGTTACTCGTCGTATCTGGCAGCTTACACGATCTCGTATCTCGTCGGTTATATTTTCCTGTTCGCTCCGGCCGGGGTTGGCTTTCGCGAAACCGCAATGCTGGAGATCCTGCAGCGCGCTGGCTTGGCGCTCGCTCCGGAAGCGGCCCTGGTCACGTTGTCTTCACGCATCTGGCTGACGCTCCTGGAAGTCACGCCAGCCGTTGTGTTCTGGGCGCACCACCGGTCGCGCCGCCGTTCGCTGACTACCGACCCTTCGGATGTCCCGACCTGAACCACACTCCGCGGCGCCTTCACTTCCGGCGCCGCGCTTCGCAATGGGCCTCGCCGCGCTGACGTACGCGCTGGCCACGCTTGCGCTGGCCTATCCGGCGCTGAGCGGCCGGTTCCTCGTCAATCCGCATAGCGACCAGTACATCGCCGGCTTCGCCTTCCGTGACTTTGCGACCATGGCGCTGCGCGCCGGCCAAGGCATTCCGCACTGGAATCCCTACATGTTCGGCGGGCTGCCGTACATCGCGGCCATGCACGGCGACATCTTCTATCCCACGGCACTGCTGCGGCTGCTCATCGGCACGGATGCGGGAATGACGTGGGGCTTCATCATCCACACGTTCCTCGCCGGGCTCTTCACCTACGGCTTTGTCCGCGCGTGGGGTGTCGGCTTCATGGCGTCGCTGGTGGGCGGGCTCGCATATATGCTCTCCGGGCCCATCGCGTCGTATGCGTCGCCTGGCCACGATGGAAAGCTCTTCGTCAGTGCATTGCTTCCGCTGGCGCTCTGGCTGTTGATCCGCGGCATACGCGACGGCCGCCTGTGGGCGTGGGGCGCGTTCGCACTCACAGTCGGTCTCGCGCTCCTCAGCCCGCACCCGCAGCTGCTGCAGTATCTGCTGCTGACAGCGGGCGCCTTCGCGCTCTTTCTCGCGTTCGGCTCCGATGGCAAAGGCGTCAAGCTCGATCGGCGCACCGCCGTTCAGCGACTCGCGCTCGCGCTCGCTGCTGTGATTGTCGGCATGGCGATTGGCGGCATCCAGTACCTGCCAGTGCGGGAATACGTGAGTTGGTCACCGCGTGCGGCGGGACATGACTACGCCACCGCTACCTCCTACTCATTTCCCCTCGTCGAGCTGTTCAACCTGTACTTGCCGCAGTTCAGCGGAATGCTCGACAGGTACTGGGGCGCGAACGGGATCCACCTGCACAGCGAATACATCGGTGGGCCGGTGCTGCTGCTCGCATCGGCTGCATTTTTCGAAGAGGCGCGCGCCGGCTTTCGGCGCTTCTGGTTGGGCACAGGCATCGTCGCCCTTCTCTGGATGCTCGGCGGCAGTACACCGTTCTTCAAGCTGATCTATGAATTGGTGCCTGGCACGAAGTTCTTTCGGGCGCCCAGCACGATCATCTACGTCTTCGCGTTCTCGCTCAGCGTGTTGGCGGCACTCGGCACTGAGCGCGTGCTTGCGCTGAGGGTCAGCCGAAGACTCGTCTACACCTGGCTCGGGATTGGGTCAGTGGTCGCGCTGCTGGGCATCACGGGCTTGCTCACAGGAGTCGCCGAGACCAAGGCGCGGAGCATCTGGACTGCCTTTGCGGAGCAACAGGGCTACGACGCCACCATCATACCCCAGGTGGTCGGGCCGCGCGTCGCACGCGCGACGTCGAACGCCGGAGCGCTCGCATTGGGCTCCGTACGCAGCTTCCTGTTCCTGGCAGCAGCGGCGATCGCCCTTCTACTCGGCCTGAGCGGGAAGCTCGCGGTGCGCAGGATCGGCACGGTGCTCGTCGTCGTCGTCGCGCTCGATCTCCTGAGCGTCGCGCGCAACTACTGGATGTTCTCGGCACCGGCCAAGGTTCTCTACGCAACCGATCCGGCGGTGGAGTTCCTCAAGAAGGTGCCACAGCCAGGCCGCGTGCTCGTCCACGCCTTCGGTGGAGAGGGTGTCAAGTATCCCGATCCGTACTACGGCGGCGATCAGGAAGGGAAAGGAACGGGTCTGATGGTGCACGGGATCCGCTCCGTCACGGGCTACCATGGTAACGAGCTTGGCCGCTATCAACAGCTGGCCGAGCTGCAGTCGTCGAATGGGGCGCCGGCGACGATGTCGCCGATGTTCTGGAGCCACGAGAACACCCGGTACCTCTATACGAACGTCGCAGTTTCGGACACCGGGCTGAAATTGCTCGTTGGCCCCGTGAAGAATTCCGCCGGCTCGACCGTCTATCTCTATCGGTTGCCGGGGGACAACCCGTACGCGTGGGTCGCGGCAGGAATCACCAAGGCGCCTGACGCCGACGTCTTTCAGGCGATCCTCGATCCGCGGTTCGATGCGCGACGTCTGGCCGTCGTCAGCGACACCTCGCCGCTTCAGGCACCGCGAATCACCGCAGCGCCCGCGCCGCTCGTGATCGCTGCGACGACCTCGAACTACTCGCCCGGCCATGCGACCGTCGCGCTTGGCGAGCCGTCGCCGAAAGGCGCGGCGCTGGTCGTCTCGGAGAACTACTACCCAGGGTGGCGCGCGACGGTGGACGGTCTTCCGCAGCCGACGTTCCGCGCGGACTTCAACCTCATCGGCGTGCAGTTGCCAGCGGGCTCACGAAAGATCGAGCTTACCTTCCAGGACCCTGCCGTCGGCATGGGGAAGGCGGTGACAATTCTCGCATTGCTTCTGGCGGCTGCCGCGCTGGCAGCGGGCGTCGTGATCGACCGGAGGCGCCTTGCCTGAGCGCGCTCTCGTCATCGTCCCGACCTATAACGAGCTCGAGAACATCGAGCGACTCATTGATCGCGTGTTGTCGCAGGACGACCGCATCGACATGCTCGTCGTCGACGATGGGTCACCGGATGGAACAGGTGCGGTCGTGGCCAAGCGGGCCGCGGAAGACTCGCGCGTGAACCTCCTCGAACGCGAGAAGAAGATGGGGCTGGGGACGGCCTACCTCGCTGGGTTCAAGTGGGCGCTCGAGCGAGACTACGCGTACATCCTGGAGATGGACGCCGACTTCTCGCATGACCCCATTCATCTCCCGCAGTTTCTGAAGGCCATCGAGAACGCCGACCTCGTGCTTGGCTCCCGGTACCAGGAGGGGCGGGTGACGGTGGTGAACTGGCCCATGACGCGCCTCATCCTCAGCTACTGCGCGAACATCTATGCGCGAGGTGTGACGGGACTTCAACTCTGGGACGCGACGGGTGGGTTCAAGTGCTTTCGCAGGTCCGTGCTGGAATCCATCGACCTCGACCACGTGCGGTCGAACGGTTACGCGTTCCAGATCGAGATGAGCTTCCGGGCCTGGAAGAAGGGCTTCAGGATTGCCGAGATACCCATCGTGTTCGTGGACCGGTCGGAGGGGACGAGCAAGATGTCGAAGAAGATCGTCAGAGAGGCCGTCTGGATGGTATGGCGCCTCCGCTGGTGGGCGCTCACGGGCGCGGTCTGATGCTGCCCAACGGGCGCACGTTCTACAAGATGAGCGGGTCGGGGAACGACTTCGTCATGGTCGATGCGACGCGTGAGCCGGGTGAGAAACTGCTCGAGCCGGCAACGGTTCAGGCGGTCTGCGCTCGGGCGACGGGCATCGGCGCCGATGGAATCGTGCTGTTGCAGCCGTCGCGGGTCGCGGACTTTCGGATGACGTACCTCAACAGCGACGGCTCGCCGGCCGACCTGTGTGGCAATGCGTCGCTCTGTTCCACGCGCCTCGCGTCCGAGCTCGGGATCCTGAAATCAGACGCGGGGAAGGAATTCCGGATGGAGACGGATGCCGGGATACTCAGCGTTCGGCTCCTCGACGAGAGCCCTGAAGTGGACCTGCAGCCCGTGTCCGACGTCCGTGTTACGCTGCCATTTCGGCTGGAGCCTGGAGAGCGCTGGATCGGCTATGCGCTGGCTGGCGTGCCGCATCTCGTGGTTCGAGTGGACGACGTTTCGACGGTCGATGTGGTCGGGCGTGGGCGGCCTCTCCGTCATGAGGCGTCGCTGCCGAACGGGGCGAACGTGAATTTTGTATCGCCGGATTCGTCGGGCGGGTGGCGGATTCGGACCTACGAGCGCGGTGTCGAGGGCGAGACGCTGGCGTGCGGGACCGGCTCGGTGGCAACGGCGATTCTTCTCGCAGAGTCCGGTGAAGCCGAAGGTCGGGTGACGCTGATGACCAGGTCGGGACGGCTCCTCAAGGTTCGTCTGCTGCGCTCCCAGGAAGGATGGCTTCCGTCGCTGGCGGGGGAAGCGCGCATCGTGTTCGAGGGTCGTCTGGGAGAGCTCTAGCCTCGGTCAGGTGGACCGGGGAATGCGACAGCGAGCTCTGCGTTCCAACGGATTCCTCAGCCCGTACGCCGTCCAACTGCAGATCTCCCACCAACCCTGCGAAGCAGGGTGAGATCAGTCTTGGAAGCCCATGACATCAAACGGCTTGAATAGCACTACGTGGTGACAACGAACCCGTTCTCCACATTTATCCACGAGTGTTAGTTTACATAATACATCTTATACGTACTATTCCGAGAGCGCTCCGAACCAGGATGGCGCTGATGTGTCGGCTTCCACTGTCGCATTCCATTGCCACATTCCATGTCGCCTTGTCTCCTACCCGTGACAGCCTCGCAATCCCACTCCTGAATGCACGACGGGCGGACATCTCGACGATGGCCGCCCGTCAATTCTCATGAAGCGAACTCCTCGGACGCCCGCGTCGACTCTCGGCGGGACAACAACGATACCGCGGTCAGCTCCAACTTGGAAACCCCAGCGCCAAGCGAGCTAGCGCTTGCCGGCTACAGCGAGCTCACCCAAGCGAACGTGCGCCTCCGTAGAAATCGCCTCGTTCTCCGTCTGCACCGCGAGCACCTCGAACAGCTTGCGCGCTTCTGGAGTCTTGCCCGCCGTCAGATACGCCCGCGCCGCCTTGGCCTGCCAATAACTCTTCTCGTTCGGCATCGTGGTGACGCCCGCCGCCTTCTCGTACTCCACTGCCGCATCGGCAGCCTTGTCGAGTTGCGCAAGGGCGTCGCCAAGGAGGCCGCGAACGGCCGCGGCATTCGGTCCGGACGACACCTTGGTCGCCAGATCCCGCAGGCCGGTCACTGCGCCGGCGTAGTCAGCGCGCTCGATCTTCAGCTGGGCGAGTAACAGTCCCGCCTCGGAACCAGCTGCCCTGTCGGGATACTTGTCCACGACCTTCTTGAGGTCGGCTTCGGCGAGCGGCAGGTTCCCCGACTGGAGTGATTGCTTGGCGACGACGAGCTGGCGGTCGGCACTGATCGACTCGTTCAGGTTCTTTCGCTGCACGAACCAGACACCGAACGCGATAACGGCCACCACGATGGCGCCGATCGTGATCCACCGCGAATTGATGTGGAACCAGTCGAGGAAGCTTTCGGCCTTGGGCTGCGATGCGGCTGTGCTGGTGTCGGAAATCGGGTGCGTCATAGGTTTACACGTTATTGAAAGCGCTTTGGTCGAGTCGAGGATGCCCCTGGGGTGACTCGAACACCCGGCCAACGGTTTAGGAAACCGCTGCTCTATCCACCTGAGCTACAGGGGCAAGTAACCTCTGTACAACAACTTAGCTCGTTGTGGCTCCTAACTCGATGACCGCCATACTAGGTCCAAAACCATGAATGAACGGTGTACTCAGGCATGCTTCCCCCAAGTCTCCACACTGAAACGGAAAATACCCCCCCCTGCCCCTATCAAGAGTCCTGCTCGCACTGGGCGGGAATACGTCCAACGAATACCGCCCACTATGCTCCGGTCAGTCTGACACTGCTGTCCGCAACTGAACGCGACCGTAGACGGCTCGTCTGGTGACACTTTCGATCCCAGTCTCAGCTACAGCCCTCAAACTTACCACGTTGCTCGCGCCACACCAGTGGGGTTATGGAACGGGCGACCCGCAGTGTGGTGTGATGTTTGGCCAACTGGGCTTTCCCAAGTTCACTCCCTACCGCTGACACAGATCGCCCAGAAAGCGAGCCGGCCGACCCACCGATGAGCGCACGTCACGCGAGCCTCGAACGCATTCCGACCACTGCGCGCTGGGATAAACCGGTACCCGGAACGCAACGTGGAGGATGCCGTTAAGGAAATCGACGCGGTCCTCGAACGGATACAGGCATGGGTCGAGATCGACCTCGCGATCCGCCGGCCCGGCCTCACGGCAGGGGAGCTCGCAGATACCATCGGCTGGACGGCGTTCTGCCTTGGCGCCGTCGACTACGAGCTGCGCTGAACCGCCGGGCGTCGAAGCAGTTGCGAGCAACCTCACCGATACAGGTAGTCTGGCCACTCGGTAGCCGATAGCGGCACTCCACCGCCGAGCGTGATGAGGGCCGGCATTTCGGAATTGGGACGCCATCGGGTATGGTGGCCGGTGACTCTCCCAAGGTGGCTCCGGAACGTCGAAACACCCTATCCAGACTTCCCATGAATCCTGGTCCTTTGGTCTATCCTATCCGCATCCATTCCCGCATGTATGCGACCACCGCGCACTTTAGACCGCCACGCGACATCGGCCAACCCATTACCCGTGGACTCGCGATTGCCTTGGTGAAGGCCGGAGGGCGGGCTGGTCAGAGTATGTCTCGCGCGGTACCTTGGTGCGATGCGTCGCCTCGCTCTCACTCGACTCATGGTTGCGTTCTTCGCCTTCGCAGCGATGTCCACGGACACCGCCGCGAAGGTGCTGCACGGCATTGCTCATGAGCGCGAGTCACACGAGTGGATGGAGCATGCGCTCGTCGCCCATGACCATCCCTCAACAGATGCGAGCCGGCACCAACCCTCTTCGATAGGCACACCCGACGTAGAGGCCGACCATCCTGCTTTGCATGGCGCGGTCACAGCGACCGTGATGCCGAGCCTTTTGAGGGCAGTCGCCGTGATCGTGGATCTGCCGATCGCGACAATCGATACGGATCGAGGCGCGTTGCCACGCTCTGTTACCCAGGCGGCTCCGCCATGGGTCCGCGCGCGACCTAGCCAGCCTCGAGCACCACCGCTCGGCTAACCTCGCCGGGGCGCTCTCGTGCGCCTCGCGGTGAAAGCGCGCAACCACAACGCACCTCGCCGGTGGCACATCGCCCACCGTACGTGCCCGTTCGCCTTGTCTGCATCGCGCAGTCGAGTGAACGGCGCGCCGCATTGTGCGTCCACTCGTGCCGAGCGCACGACATCCTCACCCAATGCTACCAGTCTTCGTACGGCGCCAGCCACGTTCGGCGCTTCGTCGCAGTCGATGGCGCACATGCGTCCGATCGACGGCCGCAATACTCGTCGTCGCGCTCATCGCGTCACCTCACCTCGCAGCCGCGCAGACAGCGACTGTCGGCAGGCCCGTTACGCTGCACGACGTGATTCGCGCAGCGGTCGAGCGCAATCCACTCGTCGACGCGGCCCGCGCACGCGTCCAGGCAGCGCGCGGTTCCCGAATCACTGCAGGGACACTGCCCAATCCGATTCTGACCCATCAAGTCGAGAATGCCGCCTTTCCAGGGCACACTCCTTCGAGCGACCTCACTCGCGAGACGTTTAGCTACGCGACCTTGCCGCTGGAATCGGTGTGGCAACGAAGGCCTCGCGTGCGCAAGGCAGACGACAACATTCGGGTAGCGGACGCCGAGCTGGCGATGGCCCGCGGCCAGGTGGCAGCCGATGCCGCGCGCGCCTTCTTTCGTGTCGCGCTTGCGCAGATCAGTGTCAAAATCTCGGGCGACATCCGGGAGGGTTTGGACAGCCTTGTTCGATACACTCGGGCGCGCGTCGCGGAGGGTGCGGCATCGGAAGGCGACCTGATTCGACTTCAGGTAGAACGCGACAGAGCGGTGACCGACCGGGTGCTGCAACAGGTCGAGGTCGTGCGTGCGCGGGGAGCGCTCGCTCCGTTTCTCGACGACTCGCAGATGGCGCGTCGCGGTGAAATCCTGGTTGTCGATGACGACAGCTTGTTCGTCGCGGCCGTTGCGCTTGCGCCGGCGAGCGCATTCACAGGCCGTACGACGCTTCGTCCGGACGTGATCGCGGCGCGAGAGCGTGCCGCGGCGGCCGGCGCGGAATCGGCGTTGCAGCGCACGCTGCTCGTACGACAGCTGGGCGCGACCTTCGGCACGAAGAACACCGGCGGCTCGTACTCGATGATCGTCGGAGTGAGCGTCCCCTTCCCCATCTTCGACCAGAATCGAGGCGAGGTGCAGCGAGCGACCAGCGAGCGTCTCGCCGCGGAACAGGAACTGGCCTGGGTAGAGCGCCGATCCTCAGCGGAGGTCGCGGCCGCCTACGAGGCTGCGCGCCTGCTGACGACGGAGCTCGCCGCACTCGACCACCAGTTCCTCTCGCGTGCTGCCGAGTCGCGCCGAATTGCCGTGGCGGCGTATCAGGAGGGAGCCGTGCCGCTGCTTCAGGTGCTCGATGCAACGCGCACGCTGGCCGACGCTCGACTGACCTACTATCGCGCGCTGTTCGCCCGTCAGGGCAGCCTGCTCGATCTCTACACGGCCGCTGGTCTCGATCCGCTCGGCGCGCTGATTATGACACCGCCCCCCAACCTTCCGCCGGCTGACGCCTCAGCGGACAATGCGACTCACGCCTCCACATCAAAGAGCTGATGCGACGCACACCAGGAATCACGGCCGCAATCGCGGCGCTGTCGGCTACGTTCGTCACGGGTTGCGGCGATGGATCGAAGGCCTCATCGAACATCTCTGCGGATAGCGTAGCGTCAACTGCGGGTGGAGACACGGCGATGATCCGCGTGCTCGCGCTCTCCAGCGAGGCGATTCAGCACGGGGGGATACGCTGGGCGCCTGCCGCGCGGCGCTCGCTCGGCAGCGCGATTGCGGTTCCGGGCCAGCTGGTGGTGAACGAGGACCGCACGTTGCGACTCGGCGCACTCGCCGAGTCGCGGGTGCTCGCTGTTCACGTGCAGGTAGGCGATCGGGTAACTGCGGGGCAGCCGCTCGTCACGCTGCAGAGCGGCGAAGCGACCACCGCTCGCGCGGACTTCAACAAGGCGATCGCCGATCGCAACGCGCGGAAGGCGGCCGCCGTGTATGCACGCGCCGCGCATGACCGAGCCGACCGGCTGTTGCTCGTGAAGGCGATACCGCGGCAGGATGTCGAGCGCGCCGCGGCGGATGATGAGCTGGCGAAATCAGAAGTGATCCGCGCTGAGGCCGAAGTGGCCCGCGCGCGCACCGAACTCGACCATCTTGGCGTTGGACCTGACGGGAACATGGTGATGCGGACGACGATCGGCGGTGTCGTCCTGAGTCGCGATGCGCGACCAGGTGTGGTCGTCCAGCCCGGAGCACCGCTCGTGGTCGTGAGCGATCCGAGCAGCCTGTGGCTCGACGTTTCCGTGCGTGATCATGCGACGTCGGCGCTCCGCACCGGGAGTCAGGTTCGGTTCGTGGTGCCCGCGTATCCGGCCGATACCTTCTTCGCGCGCATCGTGAGCATCGGCGGGGCGCTCGACTCCACGACGCGTACGATCATCGTGCGCGGGGTCGTTGCCAACGAGCGCGGTAAGCTCCGGTCGCAGATGTTCGCGACCGTGTGGCTGGAGGGTGGCAATGCGCAACAAGGCCTCGCCGTGCCGGAAGGAGCGGTGATGCTGCTCGATGAACGCTCGGTGGTGTTCATCGCGCGGCCGGAGAAGAACGGATCGGTGCGCTTCGAGCGGCGAAACGTCGCGAGGGGAGGAACGTCGGGCGGAATGGTGGAGATCCTCAATGGGCTCTCAGCCGGCGACCTGGTCGTGACGGATGGTGCGTTCGCAGTGAAGTCGGAGTTTTCACGCTCGAAGATATCGGGGGGCTGATCGATGATCGAGCGTCTGATTGAACTCAGCCTTCGCTATCGTCTCGCCGTCATCGGCGCCACGCTGGTCCTGGTGGCCGCGGGAACGTGGGCGCTGGCGAACATCAACTTCGATGCGTTTCCGGATCTGACTCCCAATCAGGTCCAGGTGATCACCGTCGCACATGGGCTGTCGCCCAACGAGGTCGAGAACCTCGTGAGCTATCCAATGGAAACGGCGATGATGGGCCTGCCGCGCACGCAGGGTGTGCGATCGGTGTCGAAGGCGGGCATCTCGGTGGTCACGGTTTCGTTCGGCGACGACGTGGACATGTACTTCGCGCGCGCGCAGGTGACGCAACGGATGCAGGATGCCACGTCGAGCCTGCCGGCGGGCTACACGCCGACGCTTGGCCCTCCCGCGACGCCGATGGGGGAAATCTTTCAGTATCTGGTGGAATCGGACCAGCTGTCACTCATGGATCTCAAGAATATCCAGGAGTACACGATCAAGCCGATGCTGCGCACCATTCCCGGAGTCGCCGACGTGAACTCGTGGGGAGGGATGGTCCAGCAGTTTCACGTGCTCGCCGATCCGAGCAAATTGTCCGGCTACGGTTTGACGCTCCATGATCTCGAGCGCGCGCTCGAGGCCAACAACGGCAACTTTGGCGCTGGCTACGTGGAGACGCAGGGCGAGCGGTTCACGGTTCGCGGACTGGGACTGCTGGGCAACTCCACCGACATCGCGAACGTCGTAGTGAGCACGCGCGCTGGTACGCCTGTCTATGTGCGCGATGTGGCAACGGTCGACGTCGGCCCCATGCCGCGCGAAGGCGCTGTTTCGCGAGACGGTCGAGGTGAGACGCTCTCGGGCATGATCGTGATGCTCAAGGGATCCAACGGAAAGGACGTCGTGAGTCGCGTCGAGGAACGGCTCAAGGAAGTTCAGCCGCTCCTTCCGAAGGGCGTCACGATCCGGCCGTTCTACAATCAGGGAGAGGTCGTTGACCGGACGACGCGCACGGTGTTCACCAACCTGCTCGAGGGCGGGTTGCTCGTGGCGCTCATCCTGTTCGTCTTTCTGCGGAATGTCCGCGCGTCGCTCGTCGTGGCGTCGGTCATTCCACTCGCGCTCCTCGGAGCGTTCTTCGTCATGCAGCGGTTTGGCGTTTCGGCCAACCTCATGAGCCTCGGCGCACTCGACTTCGGCTTGATCGTCGATGCGTCCGTCGTGATGGTCGAGAACTTTGTGCGCAGGCTTGGTCAAGGCACAGAGACCAACGAGGAGCAGCGGGTCGACATCATCCGTCGCGCGGCATTCGAGGTTGGCCGGCCCATCGTCTTTGGCGTGTGCATCATCATCGCGGTGTACGTGCCGATCTTTGCCCTGCAGGGGCTCGAGTCGCGGATGTTCACGCCGATGGCGTTCACGGTGTGCGTAGCAGTGTTCGGCTCACTGATCCTCGCGCTCACCTACGTGCCGGTGCTCGCCTCGTACACGCTCCAGCATGTGGAGGAGAAGCCGGCGCGCTGGTTTGAGACATTGCGTGATCGATACCGCCGGCATCTCGATTGGGCGCTCCACCATCGCGCCGTGGTGGTGGGTGGCGGCGTCGCGCTTCTGGTCGTGTCGCTTGGCTCACTGCCGTTTCTTGGCACCGAGTTCATGCCGAAGCTCGATGAAGGATCGATGCTGATCGAGACACGACGGCTTCCGAGCACGTCGCTACCGCAGGGGATGATCATCGCGAAGGAGGTCGAGCGCACCCTCATGAAGTTTCCGGAAGTGAAGAGTATCGTGACAAAGATGGGCCGGCCGGAACTCGCGACGGAAACGATGGGCCTCTATGCGGGCGACGTCTACGTCATTTTCGTTCCGCGCAAGGAGTGGAAGGACAAGTCGGTGGATGCGTTGATCGTCCGAATGGACTCTGCATTGAAGCAGATCCCCGGCATCGACTACAACTTCACGGCGCCGATGGCAATGCGGCTCGACGAGGCGATCTCCGGCGTGCGGACGGAGCTCGGCGTCAAGGTGTTCGGCGACAGCCTTCAAGTGCTCCAGCGTATTGCCGAGCAGGTGCGTGCGACGATGGATCGCATCCCCGGCGCGGCGGACGTTTCCGTTGACGTCAGCGCGGGGGCGATGCAGGTCGAGCTCGATCTCGATCGTACTGCGCTCGCGCGCTACGGTCTCAATGTTGCCGACGTGCGCGAGGCCGTGCAGGCGGGCATCGGAGGAGTGCAAGCCACTGAAGTCATCGATGGGCGCAAGCGCTTTCCTGTCGTCGTGCGGCTGGCCGAAGCGTACCGCGGCACCCCCGACGCGATCGGACGCCTGCTGCTGCACACGCCGACCGGCGGCATCGTGATGCTGTCACAGGTCGCCAGAGTGCAGGTCGTCGAGGGGCCCGAGTTGATCAATCACGAGAACGGCGAGCGCGCGATCATCGTGCAGAGCAACGTACGGGGTCGCGATCTCGGCAGCTTCGTCGCCGAGGTGCGGCGAGAAGTGGCCCGACAGATTTCTCTTCCCGAGGGCTATCTCATCGCCTACAGCGGCCAGTTCGAGAACCAGCAGCGCGCGATGAAGCGGCTGACATTCATCGTGCCCGCCGTGCTGCTCCTCATCGTCGTGTTTCTTTACGCGAGCTTTGGCAATGTGCGCCAGTCGCTGCTCGTGATGCTCAATGTGCCGTTCGCGCTCGTCGGCGGTATTGGTGCGCTCTGGTTGCGGGGGTTGAACCTGAATCTGAGCGCGTCAGTGGGCTTCATTGCGCTGTTCGGCGTTGCGGTGCTGAACGGCGTCGTGTTGATCGCCTATATCAACCAGCTCCGTACCGAGGGACGTATGCTCGACGACGCTATTCGCGAAGGCTCTGAGACCCGCCTTCGTCCCGTACTGATGACGGCGCTGGTGGCAAGCTTCGGCTTCATCCCAATGGCAACATCGACGAGCCCGGGCTCGGAAGTGCAGCGACCGCTCGCGACCGTGGTGATCGGCGGGTTGATCACCTCCACTCTCCTGACGCTGGTGGTGCTTCCGGTTGTGTATGCGTGGCTCGAAGAGCGGTGGCCGCGGTGGGCGACACGACTCGAGCGTATGCTGAAGCGACGCGGCCCGCTTGCTGGAGTCGCGCCGGAGTCCGCGGGCGCAGGCCCGTCATGACCGCGTCCCCGATGTCAGAATCGCAGCGCCCATCCCTGCTGACGCGTGATCGCTGGATCGAGATTGCGCGCATCGTGGTGGTCGGCATCGTGATCGCCGCTTATGCCGCGGGATTCGTTCCACTCCCGGTGCTTCTGGTCGCCGTCGCCGTGGGCTTGTACCCGCTGCTCAAGACGGGCGTGCTCGATCTCGTTCGCGAACACAAGATCGGCACGGAGATCTTCGTCACCATCGCCACGGCCATCGCGATGCTCGGCCGCGAGTATACGGCTGGCGCCATCCTCATGATGATCATCCTCATCGCCGAGCTGGTCGCCGAGCTGAATACCGAGCGGGCGCGGGCGTCGATCAAGGCGCTCATCGGTTCAGTGCCCGATCAGGCGCTGGTGCGGCGCGGCGGCACGGAAGGCGACGTGAGCATTCCGATCGCCGACGTCAAGCCCGGCGACGTCGTGATCGTGCGCGCTGGCGAGAAGATTCCCGTGGATGGCGTGGTGCGCGCGGGCGACGCGTCGGTGAATCAGGCGCCGATCACCGGCGAGAGCATGCCCCAGGAGAAGACTGCCGGCGCTGAGGTGTTCGCTGGCACGGTGGTCGAACTGGGCGCGCTCGACATCGAAACGCAGCGCGTCGCCACCGACACGATGTTCTCCCGCATCATCGCGCTCGTCGAGTCGGCAGAAGCCGAGCAGGCACCGGTGCAGAAGCTGGCGGACCGGGTAGCCGCGTGGCTCATCCCGGTGGTGCTCGTCTTTCTCGTCGGCGTGTGGTTCGTCACGCACGACGTGAAGATGATCATCACCCTGCTCATCTTCACGTCGCCAGCCGAACTGGGACTCGCCACGCCACTCGTGGTGATCGCGGCGATCGCCCGGGCGGCGCGATCGGGCATCCTGCTGAAGGGCGGCATCTATCTCGAGCAGTTAGCGAAGGTCGATGCGATTGCGTTCGACAAGACGGGCACGCTCACGATTGGACATCCTGAAGTCGTGCGCATCGACCGGTTCGACGAAGGCACGAGCGAGAGTGAGCTTCTGCGCCTTGCCGCAGGCGCGGAGCGTCGGTCGAGTCATCCCCTCGCGAAAGCGGTCGTCGCACGAGCCGCCGCCGAATCAATCGACATCCCGGAACCGAGCGCGTTCAGCGTCGTGCGGGGCCGCGGCGTGGAGGCGACGATCGACGGCCAGCCGATTCGCGCTGGGAACGTCGCCTACCTCGGGGAGAATGGTATTTCTATTCCATCGCCGGTCGACGATAGCGACGGCACGGTGGTCTACATCGCCGCAGGCAGCAAAGCACTTGGCGCGATCCACTTCGCCGATCCGATCCGCCCTGGCGCCCGTGAGGTCATCGAACGACTTCGCGCTACCGGCATCAAGCGCCTGATCATGCTGACTGGTGACAACATGGCGATCGCGCGCCGGATAGGAGCGGAGCTCGGAGTCGACGAAATCGAAGGCGAGCTCCTTCCTGACGCCAAGGTCGCCGTCATCAAGCGGCTCCAGGCGGCGGGACATCGCGTTGCCATGGTCGGGGACGGCATCAACGACGCGCCCGCCCTCGCCGCGGCCGATGTCGGCATCGCGATGGGCGTGGCCGGCACGCAAGCCGCCCTCGAAGCGGCGGACGTCGCGCTCATGACGGACGATCTCGGCAGGATCGTGATGGCGCGCGCGATCGCGGCGCGTGCGTATCGGACGATCCAGGAAAACCTGTTCGTCGGTGTCGGTGTCGTTCACGTGCTCGGGATCATCGCCGCGCTCATGCGCTGGATCGGGCCGGTGCAGGCCGCCCTGATTCACCTCGGCCCCGATCTCCTGGTGTTCGTGAACTCGGTCAAGCTGCTTCGCGTTCGCATCGACGGCGAAAAGCCGCCGCCCAAACCGGAAGTGAAATCCCGCGCCGCCTAGTTACGCGCCCACTCCAACCTTCAAGGCTTGCCTCTTCATGAATCGCTTTTCGTTGAGCCCACGGACGCGCGTGAGCCTCGGGCTCCTCGTCGTGACGCTCCTCTGTCTCCTGACGATGCCGACCGCTGCGTTCGCCCACGGCGTCGCGGAGGGCGACAAGGGCTACATCCAGTCGATCTTCGGCGTCCACCTGATCCCGTTCGCCTACCTCGGCGCGAAGCACATGGTGACGGGCTACGATCATCTGCTCTTTCTGCTCGGCGTGATTTTCTTTCTCTATCGCCTCAAGGACATCGGGCTCTACGTCACGCTGTTTGCGATCGGCCACTCCGCGACACTACTCCTCGGCGTGATCACGGGCGTGAGCGTGAGCTCATATCTCATTGACGCGATCATCGGGCTCTCGGTCGTCTACAAGGCACTCGATAACCTTGGCGCCTTCAGGCAGTGGTTCGGATTCCAGCCGAACGCCAAGGCCGCGACGCTGATCTTCGGACTGTTCCACGGCTTCGGCCTCGCCACGAAGATTCTCGACTTCGAGATGTCACCGAGCGGAATGATCCCGAACCTCCTCGCGTTCAACGTCGGCGTGGAGATCGGTCAACTGCTCGCGCTCGGTGCGATCCTGACCGTCATGAGCCATTGGCGCCGAACACCCAGCTTTGCGCGCCGTGCCTACGCAACGAACGTCGTCATCATGACGGCGGGTTTCATCCTCATGGGCTATCAGCTCGCTGGCTACTTCATCACCGCCATCTGACAATCGAAGACCACACTATGACCACCATCGAACCGCTTTCGTCCACCGGAGCACCGTCCTCACGTCAACTCCTCAGATCGACGGCGATCGCGCTCGGGATTGCGATCGCGATACTCGTCGCCATTGTCCTGCCCGCCGAGTACGGCGTGGATCCGACGGGGGTCGGCCGGGTGCTCGGCCTGAAGGAGATGGGTGAAACGAAGTTGGCGCTCGCCAAGGAAGCGGCTGGGCACGACGAGGAAGGAGTGGTTGCCGTACAACCGTCGACCGACGTTCCCGCTGCGCCGGGCGCCGCGGCCCCTGCCCCCTCCGCGGGAATCGCGAGTGACTCGGTCGGGAAATCGGACGTCACCGAAATCACGCTCGCCGCGAACGAGGGCAAGGAGATCAAGCTCGTCATGCGGAAGGGTGCGGTCGTCACGTTCTCATGGGCGACGATCGGGGGCGTCGTGAACTACGACACCCATGGTGACTCGCCGACGCTGAAATATCACGGATACGGTAAGGGCACGAAGGCGACCACAGACGAGGGCATCCTGACCGCTGCGTTCGACGGTCACCACGGCTGGTTCTGGCGCAACAAGTCGGCGGAGCCCGTGGTGGTCACGCTGAAAACGAAGGGCGACTACCAGGAGTTGATGCGGATGCCATGAGGGATGCAGGCGAGTAGCAGGAGATCGTGAACACCCACCCAACTCGAGGATCGTGCAAATGTTTTCACTTTTGAAGCGTCTCTGTGTCACCGCCGCCGTTCTTGTCGGCGTATCTTCACCGGCCTTGGCGCAGGGCCCTGCTCCAGATCCGGAGCGCGCTGCCGCTCGGCAGGTGTTCCTCGAATTGGCTTTGGATCTCCAGACCGGCAAGTGGGCGTCCGCGGACAGCTTGTTCGCCACACGCGGCTTGCACGTGCTCGCTGACACTACGGCGTATCACTCGTGGGCCGGGTATCGCGACGGGCAACTGAAGCCCGAACTGGCCCGATACACCAACCTCAAGGTCGCGCACACGGGGGTCGAGGCCCAGGTTCGGGGTGCCGTCTCTTGGGTGGCATTCCGGCAGGAGATCAGCGGGACATCGAGCTCGGGACCTGCTCAGCGCGTCTCACGCGGAAGCGCCGTCCTCGAGAAAGTCGATGGACGCTGGATCGTCGTTCATCTACACCTATCACGATAGACAAGCATTCGTCATGTGACCCCGAGCTGCGTTAGTGGTGCATCCCAGATTGAGAAGCCCGGCGAGCAGTTGGGGACTCGTTTGACCCCGGAAGGAGCTTCGCGAACGGCGCGCTCAACCCCAACAGCGCTGCGGCAAGGCGCGCCATTCCGACGCCCGTGCGGCGCTCGGCTGACGAAGGAACGCTCGGCGAAGAAGTCATGCTGAACACCAGGTCACGAGCCGTGACATGAGGCAATGGCCTGTAGCAATGCCACCGAAGAGACGCTGAATCGTATAGGTTCCAAATCGACCGCGCACGCGCCTCGCGCCTGTTTACTGCGTCACATGTGGACGTGGGTTCCGACAGGTGAACCGAAACCTTCTGGCTCGTGGACTCCAAGGCGCACTGGGAATTCGTCTACCGAACGAAAGAGGCAACGACGCTGAGCTGGCATCAAGCGCAGCCTACGCGTTCGCTCGAGCTCATTTCGGAGGTGCCGGGCACTGCACACGATCGTGCGATCATCGACGTCGGCGGGGGCGACTCGACCCTCGTCGACGAGCTTCTCGAGCTCGACACTGGCGAGATCACGGTGCTCGATCTCTCAGCCGCGGCGCTAGGGCGAGCGAAGGCGAGGCTCGGACAGCGCGCCGAGCGCGTCAAATGGCTCGAAGCCGACGTCACGCGCGCCCAACTGCCTGCGGGCGCTTATGACATCTGGCACGATCGCGCTGTGTTTCACTTTCTGACGGACGGCGACGATCGGCGTCGCTACGTCGCAGCGATGGCACACGCGCTCCGCCCCGGAGGAACATCCATCATCGCGACATTCGCGCTGGATGGCCCTGCGCGGTGCAGCGGATTGCACGTGGCTCGATACAGCCCGGAGACGCTTGCAGAAGCACTCGATCCCGATTTCGAACTTGTTCGCGCCTTCCGTGACGTTCATCTGACGCCGGCCGGCGCGGAGCAGCGTTTCACCTACGCGATGTTCCGCCTCAGCAACAGTCGTCCTCGCACGCTCACGACCGTATAGAGCCATGCTGCCAGGTTGCGCGCCGTTGCGACTGCCACCTGGACCAGGGCAACGAGCGCACGAGTGGCGCGAAGCAAGGAACGTCGAGCGTGTGAGCATTGGACGTCCGGTAGATACTGTCGGGTCCCCACCGTCCGTCGAGCCGGCTTGGACGAGTCAGTGCCGCGCTATCCCAGCATCCCCAGCACTAGGAAGAGCAGAAAACCCGCGAAAAACATCGCTGTGGTCGTGTTCGTCTCGGGTACTTCGTGCGCTTCTACCAGTAATTCCTCAGTCACGAGAAACAGAAGGGCCGCGCAGCCGAATGCGAGCACAGCACTCAGAACGGTGGTCGATGCATTGTGCAGCACCGTGTCCCCGACCGCGGCTCCAATCACCAGAAAGAGCGACAACCCCGTAGCAACCGCGACCGCCCGTGTGCGCGATGCACCGCGTTCGACGAGCGTGGTGGCGATGGCGAGGCCGAGCGACAGCAGTTCCAGACTCAGCGCGATGGTGAGGAGCAAACCTTCCTTTGCGCCAGCGGCGAACGCGATCCCGAGCAGCAGGCCGTCGAGGAGAATGTCAATTCCGACCGCGATCAGCAGGCCCGGCGGCGCGCCTCCGGTGGCAGCGCGTCCAATGACGTCGGGCAACGCTGTCGCGCTATCGCGAAGTCCCTGAGGCGGTGCCGCGGTCGCCTCGGGCGTCTCACCAACGAACCGACGAACGAGCAGCATGACCGCGACGCCGGCGGCGAAGCCAAGTGCGACCGCGACGACGGCATGTCCCTTGATCACGTCGGGAAGCAGCTCGACGGCGACTACGGAGAACACAACGCCACCGGCGAAATGCTGGATGCTGCTCCGGACTCGCGCACTTGGCGTCCGAATGGTCGCCACCACAGCGCCGACAGCGGTGGCCGCGACGGGCAATAGTGAGAGCAGCAGAATGTGGCCGAGTGAGCCTAGCAATGCTTCACCGTGCGTTGCATCAATTCCGGCGGTTGAGTACTCTCCAAGGGCCTCGCCATGCGCGCAGCCTAGTTACCCGCATCATTCGCAGGCAAGCCACTGACCCGGATTCTACAGTCGGAGTTGATGCGGATGCACTACTTGATCAGATGCTTCGAGTCTTTCGCAAGCCGCAACTGCTTCGTCGGTTCCTGAGCGTCCTCGTCGCGCTCGCCTTTTCGGCGAGCGCGTTGGAGACGATCATACCCGACGTGCATGACGGTGACGCCGAGCGCAGTAGCGTAGAGACGGGTGCCGTGTCGCTGTCGGCTGCGCGAGGTTCACTGAATACGGATAGTGCGGTTGACGGACGCGCACATGCGATCGCCGGGCCGGATCTCGGCAGCGGTCAGCTTCCGTCGCGCGAAGACACGCAATCTGCTCCGACGCACACCGCGCATATCGAGCACTGCGGCCATGCACACGTCGCCACGCCGGCCGTTGCGACCATCCTGAGCGCGCCTGCGGACGAGCATGGCGAGTCTCCGTGCACGTTCGTTCCGACGCTCGTCAGCGTCGCCGTCGTGCCCACGTTGCGCCCGCCCATCGCGTAAGCGCCTGCAGGTGTCGCGGCGCCATTCCTGGCGCACGCTGACGCCGCCTTAGCCCAGACATCGCGTCGGGCTCCTTCACAATCGACGTCGTTCCCTCACGCGGCCTGCCGCGTTCCTTCGATCGCGCATTAGCGCGTGGTGGAACGCGTACGGGCTGCCGATCCCATTCGCCCGTGAACAAAGCACCTGGTTCCATCTCCATTTGTACGCGTCGCGTCACCGCGGCTCTCCTCTTCCTCTCAACATTCCTCGTGCGCTCACTGAGCGCACAAGCTGCGGCGCACAGCGCGGGAACAGCGCTGCGCGGCGCAACCGACACTACACATCTGACGATCAACGACGCGCGTGCCGCCGCGGTTCGTGCCAATCCCGAGCTCGCTGCAGCGCGTACGGACATCGACGTTGCACGAGGAGTGCTCCGGCAGGCAGGCATTCTACGGTTCAATCCGTCGGCCGACCTGCTCGGGTCAGCAGCGGGCGGTATCGGTGCGGAAATCGGCCTGAGCCAGGAGATCGAGGTCGGTGGCCAGCGCGGCGCCCGACGCGCGGTGGCGCGGGCCGGGGTGTCGCGCGCCACGTTCTCGGTGGCCGACGCGGCACGGGTGACGCTTTTCGATGTTGATCGCACTTTCTATCGTGCTGTCGCCTCGGACCGGCGAGCGGCGCTGGCCAGCGAAGTTCTCGCGTTGAATGAGCGGCTCGCGCAGGCTGCGACGCGCCAGCTTCGCGAAGGCGAGATCAGTAAGCTGGACTACAATCTGTCTGTCGTCGAGCTCGGCCGATCGCGTGCACGAGCGCTCGCCGCACGGCGCGAGCAGCAGCAGAGCCAGATCGAGTTGCGACGGGTCGTCGGTCTTCCATTCACGACCCCGACCGTCGCCGTCTTCGACAGCACGGTGCATCGCCATCTCGTCGTCGACAGCTCCGGAAGCAATCCTCATGTTGACTTCTCGGCGTTCGGCGCCGACGGCGATACCACGGTCGACGCGCTCGTCAGCCGTGCCCTCGCGCGTCGCCCTGATCTGGGCGAGCGCGAATCCGCGGTAACCCAGGCGAACGCGGACGTAACGCTGGCACGACGGGAAGCGCTTCCGAATCTCTTCGCGCGTGTGCTTTCGCAAACGAACGACGCCGGCAATGGTCGCGTATTGCGGCCCGGAATCGGACTGTCGCTGCCGCTTTTCAATCGCAACCAGGGCGAGATCGAAGCACGTCGGGCGGTCGCCCGACGCACTACGCTGGAACGAGCCGCGCTCGTCACACGCGTGGGTGCGGAGGTGGAGTCGGCATTCCGGGGGTATCTAGCCGCCGCCGGCGAAGTCGAAGTCCTCGAGCGGACGGTGCTCGGGCCTGCGCGTGACAACCGCCGGCTCCTGGAGGCTGCGTACCGCGAAGGCAAGGTGGGCCTTCCTGTCCTGTTGCTCATCAGAAACCAGGTCATCGATGCCGAACAGGAATACTGGACGGCCTGGCTTGCTGAGCGCGTGGCCGCAGCCGACCTGACGGCCGCGGTTGCCACGTCCGCACCCACTGAAACGAGGGCAAGGCCGTGAGCGCTCCCGATTCCTCGAATACCAATCGCGCGACCGGATCTTTGGGTCGCCGCACCGAAACCTCAGATACGGTAACGCCCTTGCCCGACACGTCGATTCCGCCGTTCCGCGATACGGACACTGCGCGAAGACGCTTGCAGCATTTGTGGCACCGCCGCTGGCCTGTCATTGCGGCTGGCGCAGCCGTGATCGTAATCGTCCTCGTGTTGCTCGCGCGACGCGGCGGTTCCTCCACCGCCGCCACAGCGCGCGACAGCGCGAATGCCGCGGCTGCTCCTGCTACGGGCGCGGATACTGTCATCACCCTCGACTCGACCGCACTGCGCCTTGCCGGCGTCACGGTGGTCGCGGCGTCCATCTCATCGCAGGACGAACTGGTTGCCAATGGCACGATCGTGTACAACGCCGATCGCGTCGCCGTACTGGCACCCCGGGCTGAAGGACGCATATCCGCGGTGCAGGCAGACCTGGGCCAAGAAGTATCGGCGGGCCAAGTGCTCGCCATCATCGAGAGCCCAGACGTCGGCGAGACGCGAGGAGACCTCGAGCGCGCACGAGCGACCGTCTCCGTCTCGAAGCGAAACTACGAGCGCGAGAAGCGCCTCTTCGAGCAGGAGATCTCGCCGCAGAAGGAAATGCTCGACGCGGAAGTGATTTATCGAAGCGCGGAGGCGGATTACAACAGCGCGCTCGCGAAGCTCCGCAGTTACGGCGCAACGTCCGGATCGGGTGGTAGCTACGGCCTTCGCACGGCGGTGGCCGGCACCGTCGTGGAACGCAATGCCTCGCCAGGTGCGATCGTGGGACCGACCTCAAACATTTTCACGGTCGCAGATCTTCGGCACGTCTGGATCGTCGTTGACGTCTACGAGACAGACCTGAAGAGGGTGCACCGCGGCGCGTCAGTGAAGGTCACGCCGACGGCGCTTCCGGGAGAAACCTTCGTCGGCCGCGTGACCTTCGCCGGCGGCGTGGTCGATTCGTCGAGCCACACGATCAAGATGCGAGTCACCGTCGAGAATGAATCGAAGCGCTTGCGACCCGGCATGTTCGCTCAGGTCCGCATCGCCGCGCCAGCAGTCGCTCCCGCCATACAGGCGATCGCGTTGCCTGAAATCGCCGTGCAGGACTTGAACGGCAAACCCGTGGTGTTCGTACAGACCGCGCCTGGGCGCTTTGTCGCGCGTTCAGTGACCGTCGGCCCTTCTACTGCCGCGGGTTCGGTGCTGATCACTCGCGGAGTGCGCGCCGGGGATCAGGTCGTCGTGCAGGGCGCCTTTCAACTCAAATCGGAGCTGCTCAAGGCCAGCTTCGGCGGGGAGTGAGGCGATGATCGAACGACTCCTTGCATTCTCGCTCAAGAATCGACTGCTCATCATCCTCATGTCGATCGGCGTCCTCGGAGGCGGCGCCTACGCGCTTGCTCGACTCCCGATCGACGCGTTCCCCGACGTGTCGCCCGTGCTCGTGCAGATCGTGACGGAAGCACCCGGTCTTGCGCCAGAAGAGGTGGAAAAACTGATCACGTATCCGGTCGAGGTCGCGATGAACGGCCTGCCGAGAGTCGCACAGGTGAAATCCATCTCGGCATTCGGTATCAGTCAGGTATCGGTCTACTTCACCGACGACGTCGACGTGTACTTCGCGCGCCAGCTCACGCTGGAAAAGCTGCAGCAGGCAAAGGCGGAGATTCCGCCTGGACTGGGTGAGCCAAAACTCGGACCAATCACAACTGGCCTGGGGCAGATCTACCAGTACGTCATTCGCGGCGGACAGAGCACAACGGAGCTCCGCACCTTGCAGGACTGGATCGTCAAGTACAACCTGCGAACGGTTCCCGGCGTGACGGAGGTGCTGTCGTTCGGTGGTGACGTCAAACAGTACCAGCTGCGGGTCGATCCGCGCGCGATCCTGCAGTACGGCGTTACGCTCGTGGACATTCGACAGGCGGTGGGTGCCAACAACCGGAACGTCGGCGGCGGTTACATCACGCGCGGGCCGGAGGAGTTCATCATTCGCGGCATCGGGCTCGCCGAGACGGTGGGCGACCTGGGCAACATCATCATCGCCCAACGTGGTGCGTCTCCAGTGTACGTCCGCAATGTCGCCGAGGTCGTCATTGGGCCTGAAGTGCGCCGTGGCGCGGTGACAATGAACGGCAAGGGCGAAGTCGTCACCGGCATTGTTCTCAAGCGTATCTACGAGAACACGTCACAGGTCATCGCCTCTGTCAAGGCAAAGGTCGCCGAGTTGAACAAGTCGCTGCCGCCCGGCGTCCAGGTCGTTCCATACTACGACCAATCGGAGCTCGTGGATCGTGCTGTCGGAACGGTGAAGGACGCGCTGATGGAGGGCTCGGTCCTGATCGTCGTAATCCTCTTCCTCTTTCTCGGCAACGTGCGGAGTTCGCTCATCGTCACGGCGATGTTACCGCTCTCCCTCCTGCTGGCGTTCATCCTGATGCAGTACTTCGGCTTCAGCGCCAACCTGATGAGCCTTGGCGGGCTCGCAATCGGTATCGGCATGATGGTGGACGGCGGAGTCGTCATGGTGGAGAACATCTACCGCCATCTGTCGGAGGAGCGGCACGACAGCGCGCCAGACGGTAGCGGCACGGCAACCGGGGAGATGGCCATCGCGCACCCGGAATCGCAGCTGCACATCATCCTGCGCGCAGCGACTGAAGTGGGCCGGCCCATTGTCTTCGCGATCGCGATCATCATTCTCGTCTTTCTCCCGCTCCTCACGCTCCAGGGCGTCGAGGGAAAGATGTTCCGCCCGATGGCGTTCGCGGTCGTGTTCGCGATGATCGGATCGATGATCTTTTCCCTCACGATCATTCCGGTTCTTTGCTCCTTCTTCCTGAAGGGAGGGAGCGAGGCGGACACCTGGATCATGCGCGTGGTGAAACGGCCGTACCTGCCCGCGCTGCGCTGGTCGATCATCCACCGGAAGAAGACCGTTAGCGCTGCGGCAATCGCGCTCGCGCTCAGCCTCGCCATCGTTCCCTTTCTCGGTTCGGAATTCGTTCCCGTGTTGGAGGAGGGATCCATCCTGTATCGAGCGACGCTCGCACCGTCTGCGGGCCTCGACGAGGCAATCCGCACCGCGACGGCGCTCGAGACAATCGCACGGCGCTTCCCGGAGGTCGAGGACGTGGTCTCGAAAACGGGTCGCGCCGAGGCCGGAGGAGACCCCGAGCCCGTCAACAACATCGAGGCCATCGTCACGCTCAAACCAGAGAAGCAGTGGAAAACCGGGCGATCCAAACCCGAACTGGTGGATACCATGTCGCAGGCGCTCGGCCGCATGCCGGGCGTGGCGCTCAACTTCTCGCAGCCGATCGCGAATCGCGTGGACGAACTGCTGAGCGGCGTGAAGGCGCAACTCGCCATCGTCCTGTTCGGTGATGATCTCGATCGTCTGGTCGCAACGGGAGAGGAGATCCGACGCGTCGTATCAGCGATTCCTGGCGCCGCCGACGTGCAGACCGAACAGGTGGGTGGTCAACCGCAACTGCAGATCAGGATCAATCGCGACGCGATCGCGCGCTACGGCCTCAACGTCGACGACGTGCAGGAGGTGATTGAAACGGCAATTGGCGGCGAGGATGCTGGCCAGGTGTTCGAAGGCATTCGTCGCTTCGACATCACGGTTCGCGTTCAAGAGCAGTATCGGAACGATCTCACGGCAATCCGCGCACTGCTGATTCCGACGAGAGACGGGCGCGCTCGTGTGCCGCTCGGGCAGGTGGCCGAGATCGTTCCGGTCGTCGGCCCCAAGCAGATCAGCCACGACGATGGGCAACGGCGCATCGTGATCCAGTTGAACGTGCGCGGACGCGACATGGGCGGTTTCGTCGCCGAGGCGCAGCAGCAGATCGGGGCGAAGGTAAAGCTGCCGACGGGCTATTTCCTCAAGTGGGGCGGCCAGTTCGAGAATCAGCAGCGCGCGATGAAGCGGCTCGCGATCATCGTACCGATCACGATCGGGCTCATCTACCTGCTCCTCTTTTCGAGCTTCGGCTCGCTGAAGCAGGCGGGCCTGATCATCCTCAACGTGCCGTTCGCGCTTATCGGCGGCATTCTCGGCCTCGCGATCTCTCGGCAATACCTCTCCGTACCAGCCTCAGTCGGCTTCATCGCGCTGTTCGGCGTGGCCGTGCTCAACGGCGTTGTGCTCGTGAGCTACATCAATTCATTGCGACGCGATGGCAAGAGCGTCGCCGACGCTGTGTATGAGGGAACGGTGCTGCGCCTTCGTCCAGTCCTCATGACGGCGACCGTCGCCATCCTCGGATTGCTCCCTCTGCTCTTCTCGAGCGGAGCTGGCTCGGAGGTCCAACGTCCCCTGGCCGCTGTCGTCGTGGGCGGCCTCATCTCCTCGACATTCCTCACGCTGCTTCTCCTACCCACGATCTATGGGTGGTTCGAAGGGGCGACGGTGGAGTACTGACATGGATCATGGTCACAGGAGCGTCAACCCGCACGACGCCGCAATTGCACACGGCTCGACGCATTCCCTGAGTGACGACGCCGCGCGCGACGAGCTCTGGATGGTGCAGGCGGTCATCCAGCCGTTCAAGCTCGACCCCGTCACTCGCGCGCTCGAGGCCATATCGGGATTCTCCGGCATGACGGTGATGAGAGTCCGCGGCTTCGGACGCGAGAAACTGGAAGACCGGCACACCGCGTCCCACGCCACTCCGTCAGGCAAGGCGCATCACGAGGCGCTCGACGACTTCACCGAGAAGCTACGGCTCGACGTTGCCGTGTGCGGTGTGCAGCGGGCTGATGCTGTTGCCGCCACCATTGCGCGCGTGGCACACACGGGTAACCGGGGCGACGGAAAGATCTTCATCTGGCCGCTGTC
>JBDSML010000146.1:0-5338 GCA_039915865.1 Gemmatimonadaceae bacterium
CATGGGAGCCAATCCCGCTGCGGTGAGACGCGCGATCAACACGTCGGCACTCCAAAGCAGAGGCGCCGAGGAAACGCCGACCGCACCCGGTGACGAATCGCCTCGAACGATCACTCCGCCTCGCGGGGTCATGATCGTTGCGGTGTCGGTCGCGCCCTGTGTGGGCGTGGGCAACGGCCGACGTGACAGCGACGCCGAATCGGCGCGCCGGACACTCGTGTCGCGGCAGGCGCCGCCGAACACGGCGAAGATCAACGCCAGTATGAGCGGCGCAGTCCGTCGTGGACGAGTCGACATTGTCACGTTGCCTCGACCACGAGCTTGCCCCGGATCATGTTCATCCCGCAGGTGAACGTGAATTCTCCTGCTTTGTCCGGGACAAATTCAATCGGCGTTGTCTTGAACGCCGGCAACGCGCGCGCAATGCCGAAGTCGCCGAAGATGACCTCCTCACTGCATGACGCCGTCTCGTCGCGATAGAAGGCAAGTCGTACGGGCCGACCCTGCTTGACCACAATGAGATCCGGCGAGTAACCACCCTTCACGGTGATCTTGATCTCTTGTACCCCACCTTCCCCCTCCGCCGCGACCGTCCGCTCGCGCTCACCGAAAAAATACCAGAGGATGAGCGCAATGAGGACGACGCCGATCACCAGTACGGCCAGCTGCGTTCCATCGAATCGTGAAAGCATCCGTTACCCCACCGGCGCGCTGAACCGCCGCAACCGGAGGCTGTTCATGACGACCGACACGCTCGAGAAGGACATCGCCGCGCTCGCGATCACGGGAGACATCAACCAGCCGGTAAATGGATAGAGCAGCCCGGCTGCGACGGGGATGCCGACCACGTTGTAGATGAACGCCCAGAAGAGATTCTGCTTGACGGTTCGGATGGTCGCCTTCGACAGCGCGATTGCGCCAACGACACCACGCAGGTCACCGCGTATGAGCGTGATGTCGGAGGCCTCGATGGCGACATCGGTTCCTGTGCCGATCGCGATACCCACATCGGCCTGGGCGAGCGCCGGGGCGTCATTGATTCCGTCCCCGACCATCCCGACGATCTTCCCGTCCTTCTGGAGGTCGCGCACATGTCGCGCCTTGTCCGCAGGGAGGACTTCCGCGAGCACGCGATCCACGCCGACCTCGCGGCCCACCGCTTCCGCCGTCCGCCGATTGTCCCCCGTGATCATGACGACCTCAAGACCGAGAGCCTTCATCTGCCGAATCGCCTCAGCAGACTCCGGCCTCACTCTGTCTGCTACGGCTACAACGCACGCCGCACGTCCATCAACGGCAGCGAAGACCGGCGTCTTGCCGTCGCCGGCAAGCGCTTCGGCCCGGCTCGCGAGCTCGCCCACGTCAATACCACGATCGCGCATCAGCTTTGCGTTGCCGAGAAGCACGGATCTCCCACTGATCGTTGCCTCGATGCCGTGGCCGGCGACGGCCTCAAAATGCTCGGGCTGGGAGAGCGTCAGTCCGCGCTCCTTGGCTCCGGCAACAACGGCCGCAGCGATCGGATGCTCGCTGACCTGTTCAGCCGAGGCGATGAGTGTGAGCACATCGGCCTCGGTGAACTCCGGCACCACGACAACATCGGTGAGGACGGGTTTGCCCGCCGTGATCGTCCCCGTCTTGTCGAGCACGATTGCCGAGAGCTTGTGCGCCGTCTCGAGCGCTTCGCCGCCCTTGATGAGAATGCCGTGCTCCGCTCCCTTGCCTGTGCCGACCATCACGGCCGTCGGTGTCGCAAGACCGAGCGCGCACGGGCATGCGATCACCAGCACGCCGATCGCATTCACGAACGCCATCGTGAAGCGTGCGTCCGGCGCCGAGGCGAGGAACCACACGACGAATGTCGCCACGGCGATGCAGAGGACGATCGGCGTGAAGATGCCACTGATGACGTCCGCCAGCCGCGCGATTGGCGCCTTGGATCCCTGCGCATCTTGCACGAGCTTCACGATTTGCTGAAGCGCAGTGTCCTTGCCCACCTTGGTCGCCCTGAATCGGAAGCTGCCGGTGGTGTTGATCGTCGCCCCGAACACTTCGCCGCCCGCACTTTTCTCCACGGGCAGGCTCTCGCCCGTGAGCATCGACTCGTCAATCGCCGACGCGCCCTCCGTGACGACACCGTCCACGGGCACCTTCTCGCCCGGTCGCACAATGACGATGTCTCCGGGAACTACCTCCTCGACGGGGATGTCGTGCTCTTCCCCTGCGCGAACGACGCGCGCCGTCTTCGCCTGCAGTCCGATGAGGCGCCGAATGGCGTCGCCGGTCTGTCCCTTCGCGCGCGCCTCGAGCAGGCGGCCAAGCAGTATGAGCGCGATAATGACGCTCGCTGCTTCGTAGTACACCGGTGCCATGGGCTGACCGCCCATTCCGCTCATGGCGGCGGCGTTCGCTCCCGCAAACGCTCCCGGCATGACCGTGACCATCACGGAATAGACATACGCCGCACCGGTGCCCACCGCGATCAGCGTGTTCATGTCGGCGGCACGATGCCGGAATGCCGCCCACGCACCACGATAGAATTGAGCGCCCGCGTAGAACACGACAGGTGTCGTCAATGCGAGTTGCAGCCAGGCGATCCACGGCACGTTGAACAGCGGAATGCGCCCGTGCGACATCGCGATGACCAGGACAGGCGTCGAGAGCACCGCCGCAATCCAGAACTTCCGGCGGAGATCCACGTATTCCGCACGCCGTGCCGCGGCCTCGGAGTCCTCCGCCGTGACAGTGCCCCCGCCCTGCGGCGTCTCGCGAACGCGATAGCCGAATCCTTCGATCGCCGTTCGAATGCGCCGCATGTCGGTCGCGCCAGGTACGTACTCCACTCGGACCAGCATCGTCGCGAGGTTGAAGCTCGCCGCGACCACGCCAGACACTCGCGCGAGTTCGCGCTCGAGCGGCATTGCCGACCCCGACGGACGCGCCGAGTCATCGACGATGAACGCGACGTGCGCCGTTGCCGCCGTGTCGTAGCCGATGTCCTTCACGCGATCGATGAGCTGCTGCAGTCCCGTTGCCTCGGGGTCGTACTCGACGGTGGCGCGTCCTGTGGCGTAGTTCACCCCGGCCTTTCGCACGCCGGGAGCCTTGTTCAACGACTTCTCGATACGATTGGCGCACGCGGCGCACGTCATCCCGGTGATCGGGAGGTCGATGCGCTCATCGCTGCCTTCCGGTGTCGAGTGATCGTGCCGCGCGCCATTGAGCGGAGCGCGCGGCCCAGCCACCGCAGTTGCACCGCCTTCATCCTGTCCCACAAGCGCCTCCTCGCCGCTCAACGGGCGGCCGTATACATCAGATCCACCAGCTCGTCGTACATCTTCTCGGCGGTGTCTGGGTCGGACCGGATGGCCGACGTGGCGCAGTGCTTCAAGTGACTCCGCATCACCGCTCGTCCAACGCTGCGCAGGGCCTCGTGCACCGCGGAGATCTGTGTCATGATCTCGGCGCAATAGCGATCTTCTTCGACCATTTTCTGCAGGCCGCGGACCTGCCCCTCGATGCGACGCCGGCGGGTGACATTCCGCGACTTGACGTCCGCTTCCACCGCGACCGCACGACGACCACTGGTTGCGACGCGGCGAGGACTCACGCGCGAGAGGCGCTCACATGCGCGGGGTAGCCGGCGTCCGCGACCGCTTCGAGGACCGAATCGGCGCTCGTCTTCGTCGGATCATAACGCAGATCGGCACTGCCGACCGCGACCGCGTCGACCGATACACCGTCGAGTGCGTCAAGCGCCTTTTTGACCGAGCCTACGCAATGTCCGCAGCTCATCCCGTCGATCTCGAGGTGCAAGGTATCCATCGGATGCTCTCCGTGTGGCGCCTCGCGTGAGACGCGTAATCCTTCGCCATGACGATACATAATATACCCCTACCCCCTATGTCAAATCGGGTGGCTCATGGGGTATGTCAGCTTCCGGCGCGATATGCCTGTGCATATTTTATGCGCCATCAAACGCGCATTACTCGCCTCGGCTGTCGAGCCCGATTGAACCAACCATCCGGAGATTCCACATGAGGTTCCTCGCCCCACGCACACGCCAACGCCACGCCGCCGTCGCCGTGCTCGTGCTCGGCTCTCTCGCGGCTTGCGCCACGAGTGAGAAAACGCCGGATTCGGCAGCCGCGTTGCACACCGACAGCGCCGCCACGTCGGGCATGCGTGACAGCATGGCCGGCCACGACATGAGCGCCATGCCCATGGCGAACATGACGGGTGACGCCGACCACGATTTCCTGCGCATGATGAGCGACCATCACAAGGGCCTCATCCAGATCGCGCACATGACGAAGGACCGGAAGGAGAAGAGCCCGGCTGTGACCGACGCCGTGAAAATGGACGCCGCGCAGGACAAGGAGCTCGATCAAATGGTCACCATGCTGGAGAAGGACTTCAAGGATCCGTACAGCCCAAAGGTGATGCCCGAGCACCAGGCGATGGCCGACGCACTCAAGACACAGACCGGCACCGGCTACGATCGCTCGTTTTACGAGAACGTCATCAAGCATCACCAGGAAGCGATCACGATGATCAATACGTATCTGCCGAATGCGAAGAATCCAATGCTCAAGCAGATGGCCGAGACAATGAAGGCCGATCAGACGAAGGAGATCGCGGCGTTCCAGCAGAAGCTTTCGAAGCTCGGCGCCTGACCTCAGTGAGATGATTCTCCAACCCATCGACTACGTCGTCTACAGCTGGCTGGCGTTGGCCCTCCTCTCGGCGGCGTACGTCGCCTTCGACCAGTTCCGCCACAATCCTGAAGCGACGGTGATGAAGTGGGGATTCGTGCTGGTCACGTTGTACATGGGACCACTCGGACTGCTCTTGTACGTCCTGGCCGACAAGGAGCCGTCGCCCGGCACGCACGAGGCGTTCGTTGCTCCGCTCTGGAAACAGGGCGTTGGCTCCACCGTGCACTGCGTGGCTGGCGATGCGACGGGGATCATTCTCGCCGCGATACTGACTGCGTTGCTCGGCCTGCCGATGTGGGCAGACCTGCTCATCGAGTACGTGGCCGGCTTCCTGTTCGGGCTGCTGATCTTTCAGGCGCTCTTCATGCGCGCCACGATGGGCGGCACGTATTGGGAGAACGTGAAACGCTCGTTCCTGCCCGAGTTCCTCTCGATGAACCTTATGATGGCCGGCATGGCGCCGGTGATGACGTGGATGATGATGGGCCGCGACATGCGCGCCATGTGGCCCGGCGAGCTCCTGTTCTGGTTCGCGATGTCACTCGGAATCATCGCGGGGTTTCTCCTGGCGTATCCGATCAACGTGTGGCTGGTCGCTCAACAGATGAAGCATGGGCTCA
>JBDSML010000151.1:0-10810 GCA_039915865.1 Gemmatimonadaceae bacterium
CCGTCGGGTTCAGCGGTTGGCGCGCCCGGAGCCGGTCTAGCGTCCGAACAGTAGTTTGGATTCTCGGAGTATCGGCACCAACGGCCTGTTTCGACTCATGTCCACAAAAATGCTTTTCACGGCCGTGCTCGTCCTGATGACGAGCGCCGGCACTTCCGCGGCACAGGAGGCCAAGTGGTACCGCGGCAATACCCACGCCCACACGAGCAACTCCGACGGCAATGCCTCTCCGGAGTTCGTCGCCGGGTGGTACCGGGATCACGGTTACGCGTTCGTCGTCATCACAGACCACGAGTACGTCACGGACGTGGCGCCACTGAACGCACAGCTTGCACGCCCCGACTCGTTCCTCGTGATGTCCGGTCAGGAGATCACGCAGCAGGTCGTCGACCCGACGCGTCTCACTTCGCCGAGGCAGGCCCATGTCGTGGCGATCGGCGCATCGAGTGTCATTCAGCCGCTCGGCATTCGCGGCATTGCGACGGGACCGAGCCTAGCCGACACCTACGAGCGAAACGTCGGACTGGTGCGTGATGCCGGCGCCCTCGCGCAGGTGAACCACCCGAACTTCAAGTGGTCAGTGCAGCCGGACGATATGTCGCACCTTCCCGACTCCACGCTGTTCGAGGTGTGGAATGGCCAGCCGCACATCAACAACGCTGGCGGCGATGACGGCGCGGGGCACTCGGCTCTCTCCACGGACGCGCTCTGGGACACATTGCTGACGCGTGGCCGGATTCTCTTTGGCGTTGCGAGTGATGATGCGCACAAGTACCAGCCGGACCAACTCCAAGACTTTGACGCGACACGACCGGGCGGCGGGTGGGTGATGGTGCGCGCGAGTTCGCTGAGCCAGGCCGCGATCATGTCGGCCATGCGCGCGGGAGACTTCTACGCATCGAACGGCGTGCGGCTCGCGGATTATCGCGCAACACGCAAGGACATTCACGTCGTTGTCGCGCCTCCGGAAAATGCGCGCGATGACCGTCGCTACCATACGAGGTTCGTCGGCCGAGGCGGGCGCGTGCTGGCCGACGTCGCGGGTTTCGATGCGCGATATGACATCCGCGGTGACGAGGGCTACATTCGCGCGGTCGTGACCGACTCGAACGGGCGTCGTGCATGGACGCAGCCTGTCATCGTGGTGCGTCGATAATCACGACCGCTACAAATGACGACCGACTCACCCTGATCCCGCGAACATCATGCGCTTGATCCATCGATCGTCGCTCGCGCTCGTCGCTCTTCTCGCATCTGCGGGCGACGCAACAGCACAGAGATCTCCTATCAACGAACGCATCGTCGACAGCATCGTCGGCGACGCGATGAAGCGACACCGACTCGTCGGAGTATCGGTGGCGATGATGCGCGGCGGACGCATCGAGCTCGCGAAGACCTACGGCTCCGCCTCGCTGCGCCCGCACGTCGCCGTGGACACCGGGACGCGCTTCTCCATCGGCTCCGTCACCAAGGAGTTCGTGGCGGCGCTCGCGCTCCGAATGCAGGAGGATGGCCGGCTGAACGTGCACGACACGTTGTCCAGGTGGTATCCGAAGCTCACACGCTCGCGCGAGATCACGCTGATCGACCTGATCAACCACGTCTCCGGATATCGCGACTACTATCCACTCGACTACGTGGACCGCGAGATGGGGAAGCCGACGACCGCGGCGCACATCATGAGCAAGTATGCCATGATGCCGCTGGACTTCGATCCAGGCACGCGCTGGTCGTACAGCAACACGGGCTATACGATACTCGGCGCGGTGCTCGAGCGAGTCGGCGGCAAGCCGTTGGGAACGTTGCTCGAGGAGACGATTTTCCGTCCGCTCGGCATGCAGCAGACGATGTATGAGCCGACGAATCCGCCACGGGCAGCGAATGGCTACGTGTCGTGGGCCCTCGGCGACATGGAGATCGCGGAGCTCGAGGGACGCGGGTGGATCGGCGCGCCCGGAGGCATCTGGTCGACGGCGTCCGACATCGCGCGGTGGGACTATGCGCTCATGCGTCCAGGTTTTCTCACTCCGGCATCACGCGCGATCATGTTCGGCGAGCGGATGCTCCGGGATGGCATCCCGACGGGGTATGCGGCTGGACTCTCGGTCACGCAGGATGGCGGTCGCACGATCTACTCACACGGCGGCGCGACGTCGGGCTTCTCGGCGACGAACATCTTCATCCCCGCCGATACTGCTGCGGTCGTGCTTCTCTCGAACACCGACCAGAACGTGGGTGGGGGTCCGTTGTTGGGACTCGTCTCGCCGCCGCGAGAGAACGCTGCGCCTGCGCGGGAGCATCGCTCGCAGGAGGCGATGAAGCCGCCGACACCGCGCGGTCTCGCGGCGCTTGCCGCATCTGCCGCATTCTTCGGAGAGCTACAGCGCGGTCAGGTGGATAGAGCCAAGCTGAGCGACGACTACAAGGCGTTCCTCACACCCAGGCGCATCGCCGCCGCGTCGAAGACCCTCGCTTCGCTCGGCGATGTGACGAATGCCGAGCTGTTGGGTGTGCACGAACGCGGTGGGATGCAGGTCGCCACGGTGCGGCTCACCGTGGGCGGACGTGCGGTGACGACGCTGATGTATCGCCGGCCGGATGGCGTGATGGAGCAGTATCTACTCTGGTGAGCTCGTGCATCGCGTGGGTCGACCTTGGGTGAACGCGGCATCCGATTCAGGACTCCTGAAAACTTGACCCACGACGTTAGCAGCCGGCGATGGTGAACCCACTCGGGAGCGTGGCTCCGGTGGCGGGCGCCGTGATCACCAGCGTCGACTGCTTGCCGGCGGTGAAGGTGTTGGAGCTGCCGAAGGTAAGTACCAGGGTCTGCGTGCCCGCATTCGTGACCCGGATCTCTTGCGCCGATGTCGTGCTCACGTTGAAGTAGCTCGATCCGGTGCCGACGCCGACGTTGCTTGCGTTGGGAGTGCCAAGCGCGGCGCCGGGCGCCGTGACGTAGACGTCGTAGCTCGAGCCCACCGGGCCGACGTTGACCACGCGCAGACCCGCCTGGCCCGAGGCGGGGGTGAACGCGTTGGACAGGGTGACGAACTGCATCGTGCCCGCCGTGCCAGGATAAGCGACCACCGTGTAGCTGCCGCCCGGCGTGAACGCGGGCGTGAAGCCGGGAAGCGCCGTGCTCGAGCCGGTGGTGCGTACGGCGAGACCGGCTTTCACGGGATCGACCGACGTGCAGGCGGACGATGTGCTGTACTTCAGCGCGCTGCCGCCAATCGCGACCGCCCCATCCGCGGTGATGTCGAGGCTCACGTTGCTCGCGTTGGTGAACTGGACCGTGGCGGTGTTGCTGATGCTTGTGGAGCTGTCGCTGTCGCACGCGGCGAGCGCGAGAGTGGAGCCGACCAGAGCCATCGAGAGAGTACGTAACCACATATGACCAACTTCCTCCTCATCCGAGAGAACCAGAGTAGACAAGCACCGAGCCGGATACGCGCTGGCGGACTACTTCGCGCGTGTCACGCTTCGAGTGCCAACCTCGGTGAACGTATGCTTGCGCCTCGCACACGCCGCTATCACAAACTTGCGCGTGCCCGGAGCGCCACGGCAGCGAAGGTGTCCACGAGAACCTCGGGCATGATCAGGTAGCCGAGTCGAAGCGAGGGGTCATCGTGTTATCTCGAACGACGCGGTCAGTCCGCGTTCGCCGTGCGCACGTTTTCGACAGCGACGAGATGTACGGCCGCAGCACATTGTGCCTTCACCGGCATCTTGAACACCGACGATTCCCCTTTATCGAGCGCTCACGGACCCATGCCTGCAAAGAATGCGATCGCCCTCTCTTACGACGGTGACGCCGAGGGTGCCGCAGAGTTCTACGCAACGACCTTCTCCGACTCGTCCGTGACCGCAGTGCATCGCGCCCCAGGAGACTTGCCGACGGGCAAGAAAGGCGATGTGCTCACCGTGGAGTTCACCGTGATGGGAATTCCCTGTATCGGCTTCAACGCCGGTGGGCGCGGGTTCGAGCACACGAACGGGTTCTCGTTCCAGGTCGCAACGTCCGATCAGGCCGAGACGGACCGCTACTGGAACGCGATCGTCAGCAACGGCGGCCAGGAGAGTCAGTGCGGGTGGTGCAAGGATCGGTGGGGAGTGTCCTGGCAGATCCAACCGGAGGCGCTGACGCAAGCAATGACTGATCCTGATCCCGCCGCCGCCAAACGTTCGTTCGAGGCGATGCTGAAGATGCGGAAGATCGACATCGCGACGATCGAGAAGGCACGACGCGGTTCCCTGAACGCGTAGGGGAGCTTCGCCGCCGTGATTCAGTGACCGAGTTCGAGCGACCGCTGGAGCGCTACGCGTGCACGAGCCGTGTCGCGCCTGGCCATCAGCAGGTTGCCGAGCGCTGAGAATGCGTGCGTGCTCTGGGGATAGAGGTCAGCGTTGAGCTGGAGGAATTCAATTGCCTTCGTGGTGTCGCGGCCGAGCGAGAACTGGCCAAACCGGTCCACCAGTTTCTCGGGTGGACGGACCTTGTAGCCAAGTTTGGCAGAGATGGCGGCGAAGTGCTCGGCCATCAGCGCCGGCCGATCGAGGATCTGGTTGAGATTCGGCTTGTATCCGTCGAAGATGAAGCGCAACGCATCATACTCCGCGATCATGGGCACCGAGCCGTGGTCGTCGTCGCCATAGTACTTGTAGGCGTACCGCACGCCCGACTTGTTCTTCGTCTGTAGAATCTCGTTGAACGCGATAATGGAGTTGAAGTGGACGTTCGGCGCCGTGTCCGCCGGATTCTTCGTGTTCGCCTGTCCGACGAACAGCGTCCTCGCCGGTGTGGTCGGCCGGCTGAACTGGTCCGCTGCTTTCTTGAGCAGCAGTTGACTGTCCCACCAGAGACTCGGATCGATGGCGACGTAGGCATTGAACGTCTCCGGCATCGTGTACAGCGCATTGATCGTCGTGATGCCACCGAGCGAATGACCGACGAAGACACGATATGGCTCGGTGCGAAAGGTCGAGTCGATGCGCGGTATGAGCTCCGTCTTCATGAACTGGAGGAAATTTCCCATTCCACCTGCGGTGCTTGGCGGTGCGGGCTTTCCTGTCAGGTCCAGGGTCGGGTTCGTCGGCGTGAGGTCGCGCGTCCGATCCGTATTTGGAATGGCGACGACGATCATTTCAGGCAGGACGTATGTCGCGTTGACGCCGGTGCCGAGGATCTGGAGCAGTCCGGTGACGGAGTGGAAGTGAGCGTCGCCGTCGAGGAGGTACAGCACGGGATACGCGCGTGGCTGGTAGATGGACTGCGCGTAGCCAGGCGGCGTGTAGATCTGGTAGCGGCGGTACTCTTTGAGCGTCGGCGACCACATCGAATCGATCGTGCCGATGGTGATCGTGCGCGGGGCAGTGGCGGGCGTCTGCGCGGCGAGGATCGCGGGCGCAACGAGCAGGACGCAGTAACGGAGGAGCGTTCGCATGGCAGCCAGCTTATCATCGCCGGTGAGCTACCGCGAGGACTCCACCCGAACCAGGGTTGGGTGGGTACGCGTGAAGTGCAGCCTGCAAGGACAGCGAGCAACACGAGAGGCGCCGGTCGGAATCGAACCGACGAATAGCAGATTTGCAGTCTGCCGCCTTACCACTTGGCCACGGCGCCGAGCTCCAAAGGTAACCGCTCCGCACAGCTTCGCTCAACCCGCTCGAGTCCGGCCCGTCTCTTGAAGGGTGTACACTACTATGACGTCGCCCGAATTCAACGATTCCAACCTTCCTCCGGGCGCACATGACCGCCGCGAGATCCGCCGCGGCCATCTCGTGCGCTTCTGGGACCTCATCTACACCGGCCTCCGAAAGATCGGGCTCCACGTCTCGAGCTTCTATGTCACGGTCGGCGTCTTCCTCGTGACCGGCGCCCTCATCGCGATCGTCGCCACGATGGGCTTCGCCGAGTTGGCCGAGCATGTCCTGGCGGGCGGCACGCAGTCCTTCGACGTCGCGCTGCTGCAGTGGATTCACGAGCACCAGACGCCGCTGCTCACACAGCTCATGGTCGAGATGACGTACCTCGGCACTGGCACGGTGGTGTTGACAGTGGTCGGCGTCGCGGCGCTGTTCCTCTGGCACACGACGCACAAGCATTCGGCGCGCCTGCTGCTTGCCGCGACGATCGGCAACATCATCCTCAACGGGGCGTTGAAGCTCGTCTACCACCGGGCACGGCCGTCCGTGTTCGAGTGGCAGACGGTGGCGGTGAGCTCGTCGTTCCCGTCGGGGCACGCCATGAGTGCGACGGTCGTGTACGGCACGGTCGCGTATCTCCTGATGCGTCTCCAGAAACACGCGTGGGCGAAGGCGCTGACGCTGAGCGGCGCCATCATCCTCATCCTGCTCATCTGCTTTACGCGCCTTTACCTCGGCGTGCACTATCCATCGGACGTGCTGGGCGGAATCATCGTGGGTCTGGCGTGGGCAGCCTTCTGCATGGCCACGCTCGAGGCGTCACTCGTGATCGGCCGTCGACGTGCGCCGAGGGAATTGGATGAGGTTACGTCGCCGAACGAGGTCGCCCCGGTGTAGCGTTTGCGCAGCGTCGCGCAACCCTTCTCTGGGAGAGGGTGACATGGCCGCACGGAGAAAGGAAGGAGGCTGACTCAGCGCGTTGAGTTGGCGCCGACGATGATCGGCGTCGTGGTCGGCTGGGGACTGCCGGCCGTTGGCTCGTCGGTCACCGCGACGGCGGCGAGGGCGTCCTTCGGCAGGTTGTAGGTCGCCCGAACCACGGCGTCGCCATTCGCATTCGGCGAGAAAGTGCCCGCGTTGATCTTGTCCTTCGCCGTGACGAGCCAGATCTGATAGATGCGCCCGGTCTTGGGGGCCGGAAGGTTGTGCGCGACGAAGGTCCACGCGTTCACCGACTGGTCCCAGAACATCCGCGCCGACGGCGCGCGAATGCCTTCCGACGTCAGCGTCACGACAGCCACCTGGGGTCCGGTCAGGTTCGCGATGAGCCGGTTGCGATCATCGAGCGCGACACGGAGCGAATCTACTGGGCCGGTACGTTCCGAGATGGCCTGATACTGCACACGAATGCTGTCGCGCTCCTTGGTCACCTGATACAGCGTCGCGAGACTCACCGCTGCGACGAGCGTCGCCGCCATGGCGAGCCACGACGCCCTGGACTCGAGCCAGTGTCGCCCCGCGTGCGCCGCGGTTGCGGGATGCGGAACGAGGATCACCGAGTTGGCCGACGGATGGACTTCCGCCGTGTGCGCACGGTCAGCGACCACGCGTCCGACGAGGCGCGTGCGAATTCGATCGCGCTGGGCGCTCGACATCGACACCGGTCGGACTGCGTACGCCAACTGCGCTGCCGTGTCCTGCAGCGAGAGGACTTCCTGCTGGCAGATGGCACAGCTGGCCACATGCGCCAACACCGCGACTCGCTCATCCGCATCGAGTGCGTCGAGCGCGAGCGCCTCCAGCGCCTGAAGTGCCTGTTCGTGTTCCATCCCTGTCGTCGTCATCGCGCATCCTCGCGCAGGATCTGTAGTCGGCCTTTCAACTTCTGCATTGCCAAGCGCATCCGCGTCTTGATCGTGCCGAGTGGTTGTCCGGTGCGTTCGGCGATCTCCGATTGGCTCAGCCCACTGTAGTACCCCAACTCCAGCGCCTCCCGCTGTTCGGCGGGAAGCTCCGCCAGCGCGGCGATCACGATCACGCGCCGCTCTGCCGACTCGGCGTCCATCGACGCGTCGCCCTCACTCGCCTGCTGGACGATTGCCGCGCCGTTCTCGTCCTCCAACGGATCCTCGCGCAGACGCTTGACCGAGCGAACCCGATCGAGCGCGCGGCTGCGGGCGATCGTCAGGAGCCAGGTCTGAACGGAGCCACGCGTCGCCAGGTAGCGATTGGACTGGCGCCACGCCTGCCAGAACACCTCTTCGACCACGTCTTCCACATCGTCGCTTTGCCGGAGGATGCGCAGGACGACGGCGTGCACCAGCGAATTCCAGCGATCGTAGAAGGCAACGAGCGCCTGCTCGTCTCCCGCCGCCATGCGCCGTATCACTTCGGCATCGGGCGACATCTTCTCTCCACGAGAGCTGATGTCGACGATGCTCGTATTGGGGTACGGCGGGGTGGAGCGTGGCGGATTCATACGTGGCCCAATGTACGTGTCCGCTTTCCAACTCGGCAAACCCGGCCAGGTCCGAATGCCTGACTCTGGACTCATAGTCTGCGGCCGGATAACGTCCTCGGACCAGTGTGCTCCCTCCCATCAGGAATCCGATGCGCCTGACTGTCCGACCTCTCAGCTGTCTCGCGGGGCTTGTTCTCCTCGCCGCGATGGCCTGCCATCGCCGTCCGTCCGGGGACATAGCCCCGGTTTCCGGGCCTCGTGTAAGCGACGGCAACATCGTCGCGATCGTGCTCGCGGCGAACAACACGGACCTGAGCTACGCGCGGCTCGTCCCCTCACGTGCCCGGAGCGCCGACGTGAAGGCGTTCGCTCAGCGGATGACGACGGACCACATGATCCTGAACGCCAAGGTGAACGACATCGCGATGCGGAATGGGATCACCGGCGCGGAGAACGCGGAGAGCCTCGACTTCCGGGATCGCAGCGCGGAGCGCCGGGACGCCATGCGGGAGCTGGAGGGGGCGCGGTTCGACTCGACGTACATCGCCAACGAGGTGCAGTACCACACCGAGCTCCTGTCGGCGATCAACGCCCTGCTCGCGCCGAATGCACGGAACGCGGAGCTGCGTGAGTTCGTGGGCAACCTCAAGCCGGCGGTGAGCGCGCACCTCGCGCACGCGGAGCAGGTGCGCGCGGCGCTCGTCTCCAGGAAGTGACGGCGAAGCACGACGCGTACGTCGCGTTCCGCAATCGTGATTTTCGGTGGTACATCTTCAGCACGTTCACCATGACGCTGGGCTCGCAACTCCAGGCCGTCGTCGTGGGGTGGCAGGTCTACCAGATCACGCACGACGCGCTGTCCCTCGGGTTGATCGGATTGGCGGAGGCGCTGCCATTCATCGCCGTGGCGCTGCCGGCCGGCTATGTCGCAGACCGCTGGAACCGTCGCTCGGTGTCGGTGCTCGCGCTGTTCGTACTCGCCATGTGCTCGGTGGCGTTGCTGGTGTTCAGCACGAGCCACGGACTGCTCATGCGCCACGGCGTGGGGCCGATCTATGCGGTGATCTTCGCGAGCGGGATTGCCAGGAGCCTGCTCCAGCCGGCGCGACAGGCGCTCGTGACGGAGTTGATTCCGCGATCGGAGCTCGAGAATGCGATCGCGTGGCGGAGCAGCACATGGCAGACGGCGGCGGTGGCGGGACCGGCGCTGGGCGGCCTGCTGTACGGCTTCAGCGGCGCCGTGGCGTCATACGCGGTGGACGCGATTCTGATGCTGTTGGCATTGGGCGGCATGATGGCGATGCACTACAAGCCGGGCGAGCGCACCGTGGGCCGAACGTCGATGGCGATCGACCTGTTGTCGGGCCTCAAGTTCGTGTGGAGCCAGCCGGTGATCCTCGGCGCGCTGTCGCTCGACCTCTTTTCGGTGTTCCTCGGCGGCGCTGAGGCGTTGCTGCCTGTGTTCGCGTCGGAGATCCTGCATGTCGGGCCGCAGGGGCTGGGCATTCTTCGGGCGGCGCCCGCGTTCGGCGCAGTCGCCATGGGAGTCTTCCTCGCGCATCGTCCGCCAATCGAGCGCGCGGGCCGGACGCTACTGATTGCAGTCGCGACGTTCGCCTTGGCGATCATTGGCTTCGGGCTGTCAAAAAGCTTCTGGATTTCGCTGGTGCTGCTCGGCCTGAGCGGCATGGCGGACAGCCTGAGCGTGGTGATCCGGTCCACGCTGTTGCAGTTGCTGACGCCGGCGGACATGCTGGGGCGGGTGTCGGCGGTGAATTCGGTGTTCGTCGGGTCGTCGAACGAGCTGGGCGCGTTCGAAAGCGGCGTGGCGGCGCGGGTATTCGGTACCGTGCCGGCCGTCGTGGCCGGCGGTGTGGCGGCGCTCGCAGTCGTGGTGCTCACCGCCAGGGTGGTTCCAGCGCTCAGGAGGCTACAAAGGATCGCCTAATTTGCAATTTCAGCACTCTCGAGCCTGCATCGTTGCCCGAATTCGACTATTTTATGTAAATTGCTTCCTCCTCCCTGCATTTTAGGCTCTCCCCTGCCTCAGCCGCGCTCATGACCCCTTCCTCCGTTCCGTCTCGTAAGTCGACGATTCGCGACCTGGTGGCGCGAATTCCGCGCACTCCGCACGTCGGCTCCAGCAATGGCGATGGTACCATGCCCACGTCTGCCTATTTCGGCATCAACACGTTTGGCGCGCGACAGATGCGCGACAAGCTCCCCAAGGACGTGTACGCCAAGCTCGCGGCGTCCGTCCGCCATGGTAAGAAGCTCGACGTCGACGTCGCGCCCACGGTTGCCCAGGTCATCAAGGAGTGGGCGATCAGCCGCGGTGTCACGCACTTCACGCACTGGTTCCAGCCGCAGACCGGCCTCACGGCCGAGAAGCACGACGCCTTCCTGAGCTTCGACGACAATCGTCAGCCGATGGAATCGTTCACCGGTGCGCAGCTCATCCAGAGCGAGCCGGATGCATCGAGCTTTCCGAGCGGCGGACTTCGCGCCACGTGGGAAGCGCGCGGCTACACGGCGTGGAACCCGGCGAGCCCGGTGTTCATCGTCGAGTCGGGCAACACGCGTACGCTGTGCATTCCGTCGGTGTTCATCGGCTACAACGGTGAAGCGCTCGACGAGATGACGCCGCTGCTTCGCAGCTCCGACATCCTGAACGAGAAGGCGATTGCGCTGCTCGAGCTG
>JBDSML010000164.1:0-9977 GCA_039915865.1 Gemmatimonadaceae bacterium
GCTGGAAGCGCGCCGTCAGCGGCACCGAGAACATCCTCGGCGACGCCACCGGCAAGCTCTACGTCGAGCGCTACTTCAAGCCCGAAGCGAAGGCGCGCATGGACCAACTCGTGAAGAACCTGCGCAACGCATACTCCGTCGGCATCGACAGCCTCGAGTGGATGAGCCCCGCCACCAAGGCCGCCGCAAAGGAGAAGCTCGCGCACTTCACCGTGAAGATCGGCTACCCCGACAAGCCGCGCGACTACAGCCAGATCGTCATTCGTCGCGATGATCTCGTCGGCAACACGATGCGCGCGCGCGTCTTCCAGTACGACGACATGGTCTCGCGCCTCGGCAAGCCGGTCGATCGGACGCGCTGGGGCATGACCGCGCAGACGGTGAACGCGTACTACAACCCGTCCAACAATGAGATCGTCTTCCCCGCCGCCATTCTCCAGCCACCCTTCTTCGACGTCTATGCCGACGACGCGGCCAACTACGGCGGCATTGGCGCGGTGATCGGTCACGAGATCGGCCACGGCTTCGACGATCAGGGCCGCAAGTCCGACGGCGAGGGCAACCTCCGCGACTGGTGGACTGCCGACGACGCGAAGGCATTCGACTCGCGCACTACGAAGCTCGGCGCACAGTACGATGCCATCAATCCGATCGACGACCTCCACATCAACGGCAAGCTGACGATGGGCGAGAATATCGGCGACTTGAGCGGACTCGCGCAGGCGTACCGCGCGTGGAAGATCTCGCTCAACGGCAAGGAAGCGCCGGTGATCGATGGCCTCACGGGCGATCAGCGCTTCTTCATGGGCTTCGCCCAGATCTGGCGCTCGAAGTCGCGCGACGAAGCGCTCCGCAACCAGCTGCTCACGAACCCGCATTCGCCTGGACCGTACCGCGCGTTCGTACCACTCGTGAACAATGACGCGTTCCTCAACACGTTCAAGGTCGAGCCAGGCGACAAGATGTATCGCGCGCCAGCTGATCGGGTGAAGATCTGGTAGTCTGTCATCCCGCACGAGCGTAGCGAGTGTCGGCGCACAACGACGCTAGGGATACGCGACCACGGTCTCGTGTGCGACTGTCTGTAGCATCCGCACCGTCGCCTCGGCGACATTCAAGTCACGCCCCGCAACGACAGCCCGCGTCGGCAGTAGCCGAGCGTCATGACCAGTAATCCCTTCATAGATCACCAGCGCTGCGAGATACGTCCCCAATTCTCCCGGGTGGTAGCCATCGGGTCCATACAGCGGCAACTGCGCATCCTTCGCCCACGCCGCCACCCATGCCTGCCCCACCGGCAATAACACGCCGCCAACCGTCTTCGCCGCCAGCTGCGACGAACCTAGCACGCGCGCGAAGTCACCCGGCCGGTCTGACGCCGGCCACGTCATGAACGTCCCACTCCGCGCGCCTGCCGCCTTGATGTACGGATCGAACTTCCGCGTCGCGAGCACCAGCGTGTCGCGGTTCAGCGGCAGCGTCGACGGACCTTGCTGCAGCACCACCATGCTCCACTTCTGGCTGCGGATCACGTCCACCGCATTGCTGCCGCCGTCGACGTGATCGATCAACGCAAAGTTCGGCAGCGCCACCGCGCGCACGCGAATGGTGTCGCCCACCGAGCTCGCGAGCGCGGAGATCGTTCCGGGTAGGTCGTTCGTGTACGTCAGGCTGTTGCCGATGAACAGCACGTGATGGCCACCGGACGGCAGCGGCGCAAGCGACGCACCCCCGGCTGCACATGCCATTGAACACGCAACGAGCAGCGAGCGAACCGTGGAGGTGATCATGCTTCCAGAGACCAGCCCCTTACCTACGACGTCACGCGCCTGGCTGTGGCTCCCAGGTCATCCCCATACCGCTCCCCGACAGCGCATACGAGCCGATGAGCCGAGTGTCCGCGGGCAGCTCGGCGGGCATGTTGACGGCGGCCCAGACGTGCTCGCCGTCCTGTTTCACCACCACCCACAGCTTGAATCGCCGGTCCTCGAGACGCACGCGCCGGCCATCCAGCGGCCCGCCGTGAAGATCCAGCGTCTCTACCCGCTGCTCCGCCGTCGCCGCCGCGAGCTTCTCGGCGCGCTGCTTCTCGATCTCGTGTCGACGGTGCCGCGTTGCCGCGTGAATCGCGCTGTCCAGCTCATCGAGCTCGATCGGCTTGCGCAGGTAGTCCATCGCCCCGCGTGCGAGGGCGTCGCGAGCCGTCGCCATGTCGTTCACACCGGATAACATCAGCACCGGCAAGTCGCGATCGAGCAGCATCGCCTCGGAGAGAAACTCGAGCCCCGACATCCCCGGCATCTTCACGTCGCAGAGGAGGACGTCGAAGTACTCGGCCCGCACACGCTCGAGCGCTGCGAGGCCCGACTCCGCCATCACTGCGTCGCAGCCTCGCTTCGCGAGCAGGCTGGCGATCGCGACACGCACGTCCTCCTGATCGTCCACGACGAGCACGCGCGGCCGCACCGATGCTGCGGCGTGGTTGAGGAAGAGCGGTGTGACCGGAGTGATGCGAGGTGGACGCGGTCCGTGGGCCATGAATCCTGTTTCCGAGACGTGCGGTGCTGTACGCACACTGTGGTATCGGTCTTCTTCCGCCATCCGTTGAGCGTTCCGCAACAGAAGGAGAGAACTCCAGCGGCTCGTCGTTCACCAGCTGAAGAAAGGACAGGCAGAAGCGGCGGCGCCTCGAGGCCCTGCACATCGAAGACCGGAGGATACCTCGCTCCGGTCCTGTCTATCGATTCTGCCGCACGAACGAGTCCTGTGCAAGTAGCAAGGACGCTGATTCCGGCGGGAATATCAGTCGCACGCGAGCTGTAGTCGTCGGCGTATCGCCATCTCTTCAGCCCGGCTCGCCTTCGCGGTGCGGAACTCGCGAGGAATCTTCGTCTTGGTCACTATATGACATCAAGGATGAGAGCATGACAGAGCCTTCCGAAGTTCTTCCGCCGGGCACACCGGCGCCCGATTTTACGCTTCCCGTCACCGCCGATCAAAAGGTGTCGCTCAGCGACTTTGCTGGGCAGACAGTGATTCTCGCCTTCTATCCCGCCGACTGGAGTCCTGTCTGTGGTGATCAGATGGCGCTCTACAACGAGCTCGTCGGCGAGTTCAAGAAGCGTGGTGCCGCGCTGCTCGGCATTTCCGTCGACGGACCATGGTGCCACAGCGCGTTCGCCGAGTCGCGGAAGCTGCACTTTCCCCTGCTCTCCGATTTCGAGCCGAAGGGTGCTGTCTCCCGGAGCTTTGGCGCGTACCGTACCGATGAGGGCACCAGCGAGCGCGCGCTGTTCGTCATCGATGGCGACGGCGTGATCCAGTGGAGCTACAAGTCGCCCATCGCGGTGAACCCGGGCGCCGATGGCATCATCAAGGCGCTCGATGAGATGAACAAGGTGACCGCGTGAGTGCGGAAGGTCCGGCGCTCACTCCTCCGGTGAGCGAAGACGATCATTCTGCCGGCCCTGCCGATGCGCCCGTCACCTTGGTCGAGTACGGCGACTATCAGTGTCCGCACTGCGGTCTTGCGCATCCTCGAGTAAAGGCGTTGCAGAAGCGATTCGGCAACCGCCTGCGCTTCGTGTTCCGCAACTTTCCATTGGCCGAAGCACATCCCGAAGCGATGCACGCGGCCGAGGCTGCCGAGAGTGTCGCGGCGAGCTCGGGCGATGATGTGTTCTGGAAGATGCACGACCTCCTCTTCGAGCATCAGCAGGACGACCTCGACGCCCTCGACGACGCGCACCTGGCCCGCTATGCGGCCGAGGCGGGCGCGGATGCCGAGCAGGTCGAGCGCGATCTGGCGGGCGAGAAGTACGAAGAGCGCGTGCGTGCCGACTTCATGAGCGGCGTGCGCAGCGGCGTGAATGGAACACCGACCTTCTTCATCAACGGCGTGCGCTACGACGGCGATTGGTCCAATGCCTCCACGTTTGCAGCGGACATCGAAGCTGCGATATAGACCAATCACGTACGGTCGAGCACAAGGTGTCGTTTGCGGACCCTGCCATGCACTGCATGACAGCCCACACACAAGGACGCTCGATCGTGAACGATGGGCGAAACACGCTGGCGCTCGAGCGGCTAGCGTTGGAGATCACGGAACGTCTACGACCCTGCTGCCTGCACCTCTCAGAGGCGGAGCTTGTGCTACTCGCCACGCATATGGCGACGATTGAGCTCAAGTACGTCGGTCGCGCGTCCACGACGCTGCGCGAGGTCCCGCCCCTGCCCGTCGTGGATTGAGCGGGCGGGCCGCAGTTTCAGCATTTCGTGCCGAAGCGTATTCATGGACAAGGTGATCACTGTCGATCCGACAGACACCGTCTCTGAAGCGAGCGACACCGATGTCCGCACTGCCGAGGCCCGAGCTTGATTCGTACGTCCCTCTCGCGAATCATGCTGGTGGCGAGCGCGAAATTCGAGCACGCAACGAGGCAGTGCTGGCGGAACGGACGCGGATTGCCGGGGAGCTGCACGACACGCTGCTCCAGGGATTTACCGGCATCGCGCTTCAACTGGAAAGCGTACGGAACACGCTCGCACCATCGTCCGATGCCGCTGCCCACGCGCTGACGCAGGTGCTCGCACAGGCCTACGCCACGCTTCGTGAGACGCGGCAGATGGTGTCGGACATGCGCGCACCACAGCTGGAAGCCACGGACCTCTCCTGTGCGCTCGAGGAGGCGGCGACCTCCATGACATGCGATTCTGTGCACCTGCAATACGTGGTGAGGGGCGTCAGGCGCCCGCTGTCCCCAGTGGCCGAGGCGACCGTATTCCGCATCGGGCGCGAGGCAGTCGCCAACGCGATGAAGCATGCTGAGGCTCGCACCGTGGACGTCGAGCTGACGTATGAGGCCAGTGCGGTAAAGTTGGCCGTTCGCGACGACGGTCGCGGTGCGAGCAATGTGCAGCTCGAGCCATGACCATCCGCATCGTGCTCGCCCACGACCACCCTGTAGTGCGCGCTGGCATCCGAGTCCTCATCGATGATGAGACTGACATGTCCGTGGTGGCCGAAGCGCCGAATGGCGCACAGGCCGTCGCGATGTTCGCGTTGCACGCGCCCGACGTGATGCTCATGGATCTGCGCATGCCGGTGATGCATGGCATCGACGCGATCCGCGCCATCGTGGCCGCGCATCCGGCTGCACGCATCGTCGCGCTCACGACCTATGAAGGCGACGCCGATATCTTCCGTGCGCTCGACGCCGGAGCGAGTGGCTATCTGCTCAGGACATGCTCGGCCAGAAGCTCATCGGTGCCGTGCGCGCTGTCGCGAGGGGCAAGCGCGTCATTCCACCCGTCGTCGCGGGTCGTCTTGCCGAGTTCACGCCGCGGATCGATCTCTCGCAGCGCAAGGTGGAAGTCCTGGGTCATGCGGCAAGCTGCGTGTTGTCCCGAGCCTGCTCGACGCCGAGGAACGCGAGCAGGTCCGCATTGATGCGGTGCGGCCGGCCATGGATCCAACTGATTTGATCGTTTCGGCGTATGCTTGTTGTCGAGCAGCCTCTGCACCAAACGATGGAGTTGGTTACCTCTCGTGCTTCCCTTCCAAATCGCTCGCGGTCGCGCCGTACTTCGGTGCGCCCTGCTCGTGTCGCTCGTCGTGGCTGCCGCGTGCCAGCCCGCGCCACAGACAGCCCCCGCCCCTGGTGTCGTCATGGCGCCCGGTGCTGGCGTCGTCGGCGCCAATTCCGCCGCCGCCATCTCCGCTGCCCAGAAGGCGGCGCTGGCGTTCGCACCCGCCGACGTCGAGTTCATGCAGGGGATGATTCCCCACCATGCGCAGGCGGTGATCATGGCGCGCTGGGCTCCGACGCACGGTGCACGCGCCGACGTCCAGCGTCTCTGCGAACGCATCGCTGTCGCCCAGGCCGACGAGATCCGCATGATGCGCCGCTGGCTCGGCGAACGTCGTCAGGAGGTGCCGGACTCCATGTCCACTCGGCACACCATGAAGATGGCTGGCATGACGCACGATGAGCTCATGCCCGGCATGCTCACCGACGAGCAGATGCGCGCCCTTGATGCGGCGCGCGGGTCGGCGTTCGATCGCCTCTTTCTCATCGGGATGATCGGACACCACGAGGGCGCCATCGGCATGGTGCGCACGCTGTTCAGCCACGGCGAAGCCGGCCACGATGAGACGGTGTGGCGCTTCGCGAACGACGTCGAAGCAGACCAATCTGCCGAGTTGCACAAGATGCAGCTGATGTTGACGACGGTTCCGGAATGATGACTCGAGCACAATCCTTTCAACCAGACAGGCCCGTACTGATGACGTTCACCCGTTCGCTCTTCCGCCCGTTCGCGACACTCGCGAGCGGCGCGGCGATTCTGGCCATCGCCGCCTGTGCGCATTCCGGTAGCGGGTCGGCTGGCATGTCCTCGCCGTCCGGTGCTACCGTGAGTGGCGATGTGTCGCTCGCCAACTCGCCGGCGTTCCGCTATCCCGCCAACGCGGGCGTATCGTCGCCTGATCCACGCATCGGCCTCAAGGCTGGCGAAAGCGCCGCCGAAGCCGGTGCGGCCGCGTGGAACATGCGGCTCATCTCGAATTCGCCTGCCACCGAGGGCTTCACCGGTCGCGGTGCGACAGGTTCGGATCTCGCGTTCACCGGCAAGTACGCCGTGCAGGGCAATTACCGCGGCTTCCAGACCTGGGACATCTCGAATCCGAGCGCTCCCAAGCTCGTCGTCGGCTTTCTCTGCCCGTCCAGCCAGGGCGACCCGACGATCGCGAAGAATCTTCTCTTCATCTCGGGCGAAGCGAACGGTTCGCGCAACGACTGCGGGACGACCAACATCAGCGACACGGTGAGCCTGGATCGCTTCCGCGGCATCCGCGTCGTCGACATCTCGGACATGGCCCACCCGCGTGTGGTGACCAACATCCAGACCTGCCGAGGCTCGCATACGAATACGCTCGTGAGCGATCCGCAGGACAAGGACAACGTCTACATCTACGTGTCCGGGTATTCATCGGTGCGCTCGGCCACAGAGCTTAACGGATGCATGACCGCCCCGGCGGGCGACTCACTCAGTGCGCAGTTCCGCATCGAGATCATCAAGGTGCCGCTCGCACATCCCGAGCAGGCCAAGGTCGTCAACTCGCCGCACCTGCTCGCTGACCTGAGCGGACGCACCGTGCACGCGCCACCGGCGACTGATACGGGTGCACGTCCTGCTCGCGCCGGTCGCCCTGCTGCTGCACCAGGAGCGCCAGCGCGTCCGGCCCCAAATCGTGGCAACGGCGTCGGCCAGAGCGGCTGCCACGACATCACGTCGTATCCCGACATCGGGTTGGCTGGCGGTGCCTGCGCTGGCTACGGATTGGTCTTCGATATTCGCGACGCGAAGAATCCGAAGCGCCTCATCTCCGTCGCCGATTCGAACATGTCCTTCTGGCACTCCGCGACCTTCAGCAACGATGGCAGCAAGCTGCTCTTCTCCGACGAGTGGGGCGGCGGCGGTGCACCGCGCTGCCGCATCACGGACAAGATGGAATGGGGTGGCAACGCCATCTTCACACTCGACGGCCAGCGGCTGAACTTCAAGAGCTATTACAAGATGCCGGCGCCGCAGACCAACGAGGAGATCTGCACCGCGCACAACGGCAACCTGATTCCCGTTCCGGGACGCGACATCATGGTGCAGGCGTTCTACATGGGCGGCGCCACGATCTTCGACTGGACCGATCCCGCCCATCCAATCGAGATCGCGTTCTACGATCGCGGCCCGGGCGGCGGCTACTGGTCCACGTACTGGTACAACGGCGTCATCGTGTCGTCCGACGAGCAGCGCGGCATGGACATCCATGAGTTGACGCCGAGTCCGTATCTGTCGCAGAACGAGATCGATGCGGCAAAGAGCGTGCATGTCGACCAGTACAATGCACAGCAGCAGACGCACATCACCTGGCCGCCGACATTTGCCTTGGCCCGCGCGTATCTCGATCAGCTCGAGCGCAACGGTGGGTTGTCGGCGTCGCGCATCGCGGCCGTACGTGGTGAGCTCACGGCGGCTGAACGCGCGAGCGGCAGCACACGGAACCCGGCGCTCTCGGCCACCGCCTCGGCAATTTCCGCCGATGTCGGCAGCGCGAGTGACAAGGGGCGCGTCACGCTGCTGCAGCGCGCGGTGCAGGACTTGTCGAACGTGAGGTAGTTGCTGTCGTCCCGGGCGAACGGTCTCGGTGTCGTCCCGAGCGACGTCGAGGGACCTGCTCTTGTTGTCGTCCCGAGCGTAGTCGAGGGACCTGTTCTTGTTGTCGTCCCGAGCGTAGTCGAGGGACCTGCTCTTCCGCTCTTCCCCCTTCCTCGCGGTAGGGACGATTGACCGAACGGCCACCATCACTGGTGGCCGTTCTTTATTGTGCCCGAGACTTACGGGCGCGCAATCGATACCATCGTGCAATACGCGACCGTGCCCCAACGAAAGAGATTCTCTTCGTGCAGCATCCGCATGGATGCACAGCACGGAGAGTTTCTCTTGAGGCGCTATGCCACAGCCGAATACCGAAACATGGGTCATCGATCTCGCCTATCACGTCGCTACGGTGGTGAGACGCGCCCACCCCATCTCCCCACGCTGCGCTCATCGCGCGCACCGCTCGAACGGATCGCTCGCATGAAGACGCTGATCATCGGAGTCGCGATGCTGATCGCCGGAGGTAGTGCAACGCCAGAGGCATCACAGGCGCAGCAGCCGGCAAGCACGAGAACGGACTTGCAGCGCCACGATCTAAGTGTTGCCGGACGCGAAGTCGTTCAGGTACGCGTCGACTTCGATCCCGCGTACGTCGCTCCGAAGCACAGGCATCCGGGCGAAGAGATCATCTACGTCCTCGAAGGCACGCTCGAGTATTACATCGACGGCCGGCCGCCGAAGACGTACAGGGCAGGCGACGTCCTTCTCGTTCCCGCGGAAACGACCCACTGGGTGAAGAACACTGGCACCACCAGGGGCTCGGAGCTGGCGACCTACATCGTCGAGAAAGGAAAGCCGCTGCTCACGCTGGTGAAGTAGTACTGAAAGCGAAAACCCTCATGAAACCAGGCGTTACGCGGTTTCATGAGGGTTTTTCGAGTGGCCAGGGTCGGAATCGAACCGACGACACACGGATTTTCAGTCCGTTGCTCTACCAACTGAGCTACCTGGCCTCTATCCACAAGCGGAGTACTAGTTTAGCGACCCTCCCCCCGCCCGTGTACCCCCTCGAGACCGCTGACCCCCACCGGCCTCCTACTTTCGAGCGAGACCGAGCCGCCGAATCACCTCATCGAGGAACTCCGACTCCCCGCGACCGTTGCTCATGCACTGCGCTGGAGTCGCCGTTGACCCGGAGATCGATGTTGCCGTCGCCGAAAAGTGCACGGCGATCCCGATCGTGTCCGCCCGCAGCCGGCTGATCTGCGTCAGCAACACGGCTCGCAGGCGGTCATCGTCGGCGCGCTGTCCCGTCATCGATGTGCCGCAGTTCATGTAGTACGACATCGCCTGCCCGTTCCAGCGACGCATGATCACCATCGCGGTGTCGCCGATCCTCCCCGCCGGCCGGTCAATGAGCGTCGGCGTCACCTTCCGCGCTGCCATGGCCGCTAGGAGCGCTTCCCAGACCGCCGGCGCCGGAGCCACCACCTTCCCGACGACAGTCCCGTCATCTCCACGACGATTGTACGACTCTCCAAACTCTCCCTTCAGCGTTTCCGCCGATCTCGTCATCGCCTGCACGGGACTCGCGACGGTGTCCGTGTTGTTCACCGGTGCGCAGCCGGTCGACACACTTCCCGTGAGCAGGAATCCAGCGGCGACGAGACGACGTACAAATAGTGTCGACATGGATTGCGTGTATCGGAGTGGGGGCTTGAACGGACGTATTTGCATACAACGATAGTTCGAGGATTGTCCCTTGGTCAGGGCGATGACGAACGCACGAGCGCCCTCGAAAACCGAAGTTCTCGAGGGCG
>JBDSML010000221.1:0-15871 GCA_039915865.1 Gemmatimonadaceae bacterium
GCCACGCCGAGGTCTGGCTTTCGGACGACAAGAACCGCATCATGCTGCAGATGAAGTCGGGTCTGTCATTCGGGTCCATCAACCTGTATCTCAAATCGTACCGTCCAGCTCGAGCGGGAGCGACGACCAAGGCGCCGTAGCGCCTGAACACCGCACCTTCGGCGAGGCGAATCTCGCCGATGTGCGCACGGTGCCGGTCGCAGTTCGCCCCAACAAAGTCAGCGCGCGCGACTTCGCGCATCCGCCGGGCGACGACCGATCGTTCGGCGCCTTTCTCGACGCCCTGCCCCACGTGCTCGTCGCGCGGGATTTTCGCGCCGTCGTCAGCGCCATCGCCGCCGCCGCGCGACGCGAGCGCGGGGTCGTCATCATGCTCGGCGGACACATCGTGAAGACCGGGCTCGCTCCGGTGCTGATCGACCTGATGCGCCGCCGTATCGTGACGCACGTCGCCATGAACGGCTCAGCGGCGATTCACGACTACGAGGTCGCGCGCTTCGGTGCGACGTCGGAGGACGTCGCGGCCGGTCTCGAGCATGGCACCTTCGGCATGGCCGAGGAGACGGGACGCGAGATGAACGAGGCGTTCATCCGCGGCATGAAGGAAGAGCGCGGCATGGGCGAGATACTTGGCCTCGTGCTCGAGGAAAATGCGACGCTCGCGAATCCCGAGCTGTCGTTGCTCCTTGCCGCGCGCCGATTCGGCGTGACCGCTTCGGTCCATGCGGCACTCGGCGCCGAGATTATCCACCAGCATCCGGCGGCGAGCGGGGCGGCCATCGGCGACACGAGTCATCGCGACTTTCGCCGTCTCGCGCATTCGCTCATCCGCATCGATGACGGTGGCGTGGTGCTCAACCTCGGCAGCGCGGTGATCATGCCGGAGGTGTTCCTGAAGGCGTTGACGATTGCGCGCAATCTCGGGGCGAGCAAGCCGCAGAACTTCACGACGGTGGATCTCGACATGCAGCGGCATTATCGGCCGCGGGTGAATGTGGTGCAGCGGCCGACGTTGCAGAGTGGGAAGGGATATGAGATTACGGGGCATCATGAGATCATGGTGCCGTTGCTGGCCTGGGCCGTCGTGGAGGAGCTCGAGCGGCGCTGAGTCTTTGCTGTAAGACCTTTTTTCGTCCCACAGGAGCACGCAGCGCGACCGAGGGACCTGCTTTCTTCCCGGCCTCGTGCGGACGTGTCGTACGGCGTACGGCGCCTCGTGCGGAGTGAGGCGTAGCGCGTACGGCGATTCGTAAGGCGGCGCTGATCCGGTTCGGCGTGTTCGAACTTGCCGGGTCGCAGTTGTGAGGTGTTTGGAGTGGACCGACGTCAACGCACTCCCCCATCGCCACACAACGTCCAGCGTGGCCCGGCAAGGGCGGCGAATCAGACGTGCGGCCGCCCCACGAACCGCGGCACGCAGCGCGCCTCACTCCGTCCGACGCGCCGTACGCCGTACGACACGCCGCACGGATGATGTGTTCGTAGAAAGCGAAGAGCCGACGCTGTTGCGTCGGCTCGAGAGCGCTTCCGAACTGCGGCGGCCTAGTAGCTTGAGCCCGAGAATTTCTCCCGCAGCCGACGCGCCGTCTCCGGGCTGAAAATCCGTATCACCAGATAGATGATCGCCCCACAGATCAACGCCTTGATCGCGAAGCTGAACAGCCAACCGAGGAGGCCGAATCCGAGCCCGAACACGAGCTTGAGGAGAAACAGTCCGGCAAGTGCAAACAGGCCGATCATGAAAATTGTCGCGAGCATGGTGCGGTCTCCCGTACGAGTCTGTCCTCCGTACGCTCACCCCGTGAGCGAGGTTTCACGCCGCAGCGCATGTCGCACCTCTGGAACCCGCGCCGCCGCGCAGTGAGATTGAACTCATGATGGCACTCGCCGCAAGATGCCCCTCGCAAGAGGAGCGCGGGATGTGAGCAAGACCACCGACCTGGTCATCGTCGGCGGCGGAATCGCCGGACTCACCGTCGCACTCGCCGCCTCGGAGCGCGGCCTCAGCGTCGTCGTCATCGACGAACCCCGACTCGGCGCCGCCTCGCGCGCAGCGGCCGGGATGCTGGCTCCCTCCGTGGAAGGATTGCCCCCGGAGGTCCGTTCGCTCGCCCTCGAAGCGCGCGAATACTTCCCACGGTTCCTCGCTGAGCTCCGCGCGAAAGCCGACGTCGACGTCGCCGTGGCGCTCAACAGGAACGGCATCCTCGAAGTCGCCTCCACCGATGCGGATCTCGCGCGGCTTGGCGCCCGCGCCAATGACGGCGGCGAGCTGCTGGACCGTCGCGCGCTGGCCGAGCTGGAGCCGGCTCTCGGGTCCCACATGGGCGCATTACTTCACCACATGGACGGTGCCGTCGACAACGTCACCTTGATGACGACGCTCGATCTCGCCGTCGCGCGCGATCGCTCGATTCGCCGGATCGTGGGCAGCGTCGATTCGATCGAGCTGACCGGCCGACGACAGGTCGCGTGGACGGGCGAGGGCACTCGCCACGAAGGCAAAGTGATCGTGCTCGCCACAGGCGCCTGGGCGAGCGGCATTCCCGGACTTCCGCGCAACCTGCCCGTGCGTCCGCTGCGGGGACAGTTGCTACGCCTCGACCGGCTTCCCGTCACCCACGTGGCGTATGTCGCCGGAGGGTACCTCGTGCCGCGCGGTGCGACGCTGCTCGTCGGCGCCACCAGCGAGGAGGCCGGCTTCACCAACGCCGTCACGGGCGAGGGTCAGATGGAGCTGTTGGGTATCGCCAAGCGGGCCATCCCTGAGCTGAAGAGCGCGCGGATCGTCGAACACTGGGCGGGTCTCCGCCCCGTCACTCCAGACGCCCTCCCCATACTCGGCCGCGATCCCGACTTCCCAGGGCTGATCTACGCCTGTGGCTTCTCGCGGAATGGTATCCTGCTCGCCCCGTGGGCGGCGAGTCAGCTGGCGTCGCTCATCACGGGCGGTGAAGTGCGCTTGGCCCCGTTTGGCGTGTCGCGGTTCGCGTCAAACCAGTCATCGGAAAAGTAACTGTCGTACAGATTGTAGCAGGTTAGAGGTCACTTACTTCCGAGCTTTCCCCGCGCTATTGTACGCAACATCACGAAGTTGCCGCTGCGTCAGACGACCGATTTGCTCGTCCAGCGCACCGATCCACGGACACCACCGATCCACCGGCTGTCATGGGCGACGCGCTGTATCAGATCATGGGCCGGCATCAGTCACCCGCGCTTCCCGAGCGGAAGCCGTCGTGGCTGAAGGTCAAGGCGCCGGGCGGACCGAACTATCTCCGCCTCAAGCAACTCATGCGCGACCTCGACCTGCATACGGTCTGCGAGGAAGCGCACTGCCCCAACGTCGGCGAATGCTGGGAGCACGGCACCGCGACCTTCATGATCCTCGGCGACGTCTGCACGCGGAACTGCGCGTATTGCGCGGTAGCGCACGGCCGGCCTCCGAAATTCGACCCCTCCGAGCCTGAGCGTGTGGCCGAGGCGGCGACGGTAATGAAGCTGCAGCATGTGGTGCTGACGTCGGTCGATCGCGACGACCTCCCGGACTTCGGCGCGTGGGCGTTCGCCGAGACGATTCGGCAGGTCAAGCTGCGCAGTCCCTCGACGTCGGTCGAAGTGCTCGTGCCCGACTTCCAGGGCAGGGAAGATTCAATTCGCGCTGTGCTCGAGGCGGAGCCCGACATCTACAATCACAACACGGAGACGGTGCCGCGTCTCTACAAGAAGTGCCGTCCGGGCGGACGTTACGAGCGCGTGATGAACATCTTCACGACGGCGAAGCGTCTCGCGCCGCACATCGCGACGAAGACCGGGATGATCCTCGGCATGGGCGAGACGAACGAGGAGATCGTCGCGGTGATGAAGGATCTCCGCGCGGTGGACGTCGACATCCTCACGCTCGGGCAGTACCTGCGCCCGTCCGACGGCCACATCGCGCTCGACCGCTACGTCACGCCGGACGACTTCCGCGGTTTCTATGAGATCGGCATGGAGTTGGGATTCCGTCACGTGGAAAGCGGCCCGCTGGTGCGGTCGAGCTATCACGCGTGGGAGCAGGTGCAGGCAGCTGGTGTGTAGACCGTTGTCGTAACCTGCTCTTCAACAGCTTTACCTCTATCGAGTCCAGTTCATGGCCAAGAAAAAGTCCGAACCTGAAACAAAGTCCGACGCCGGACGCGACATGGAGTTGCTGCACTCCATGCTGCTCCAGCGCCGCTTCGAGGAACGCTGTGCCGAGGCGTACGCACTCGGCAAGGTCGGTGGCTTCTGCCATCTGTACATCGGCCAGGAGGCCGTGAGCACCGGCACGCTCAGCATGCTGCGTCCCGACGACTATGTCATCACGACCTACCGCGATCATGGCCAGGCGCTCGCGCGCGGCATGACACCACGTGCGGTGATGGCCGAGCTGTTCGGACGTCAGGATGGTTGCGCGCGCGGCAAGGGCGGCTCGATGCACATGTTCGACGCCAACCTGAACTTCCTTGGCGGCCATGGCATCGTGGGCGCACACGTTCCACTCGCTGCGGGTGTCGGTTTCGCGATCAAGTATCGCGGCGGCGACCAGTGCATCGTGTGCTTCATGGGCGAGTCGGTCGTGAACACGGGCGCGTTCCACGAGGCGCTCAACATGGCGGCGCTCTGGAGGCTGCCCTGCGTGTTCATCATCGAGAACAACCGGTACGGCATGGGCACGTCGTTGGAGCGCGCGTCGGCCATTCACGACATCTACGAGCGCGGCGCCGCGTACAACATGGCGCGCCAGCAGTGCGACGGGCAGGACGTCTTCAAGGTCCGCGAAGCGGTGGGCGAGGCGGTCGAGCGCGCGCGCAAGACGCAGCAGCCCACGCTGCTGGAGATCCGCACGTACCGCTTCATGGGCCACTCGATGTCGGACGCGGTGAGCGGCACATATCGCACGAAGGCGGAGCTCGAGGAGTACATGAAGCGCGATCCGATCACGCTGCTCCGCACGCACATGGAAGAGAACGACACGCTGAGCGAAGAGCAGCTGCAGAAGATGGACACGGAGATCAAGGCGGTCGTGCAGGACGCCTGGGATTTCGCCGATGCGAGCCCGGAGCTTCCGCTCGAGGCGCTGTACGAAGACGTCTACGTCGACACGACCACCTGACCTACGATGCCAATCATCACATATAGAGACGCCCTCGGCGCCGCGATTCGCGAAGAGATGCAGCGCGATGATCGTGTCTTCCTCATGGGTGAGGAAGTCGCCGTGTATCAGGGCGCGTACAAGGTGTCGAAGGGATTCCTCCAGGAGTTTGGCGAGATGCGGGTCGTCGACACGCCGATCACGGAGCTTGGCTTCGCTGGCGTCGGTGTCGGAGCGGCGATGGTGGGCCTGCGCCCCGTCATCGAGTTCATGACGTGGAACTTCGCGTTGCTCGCACTCGACCAGGTCGTCAACGCCGCGGCGAAGATGCTCTACATGTCGGGCGGGCAGTTCAAGATCCCCATTGTCTTCCGCGGACCGAACGGCGCGGCGCTCCAGCTGTCGGCGCAGCACTCGCAGGCGTGGGAATCATGGCTCGCGCACATTCCCGGCCTCAAGGTCATCGCGCCGGGCACTCCCTACGACGCCAAGGGATTGCTCAAGAGCGCCATTCGCGACGATAACCCGGTCTGCTTCCTCGAGGGTGAGATGCTGTACAACACGAAGGGCGAGGTGCCCGACGAGGAGTACACGATTCCGATCGGCAAGGCGGATCTCAAGCGCGAAGGCGATCACTGCTCGATCATCACGCATGGCAAGATGGTGCTCGTCGCGATGCAGGCCGCCGATCAGCTCGCGAAGGAAGGCATCCGCATCGATGTCGTGGATCTGCGCACGATTCGTCCGATGGACGTCGAGGCCATCGCGGCGTCGGTGAACAAGACGAATCGCGCCGTGGTGCTGGAAGAAGGCTGGGAGGTGTGTGGAGTCGGTGCGCAGGTCGTCGACTACATCCAGCGCGATTGCTTCGACAACCTCGATGCGCCGGTAATCCGCGTGCATCAGGAGGACGTCCCCATGCCGTACGCCAAGGGCCTGGAGAAGCACGCCAAGCCTGACCTGCCGAAGACGATCGCCGCTGTTCGTAAAGTCATGTATCTCGACTGACCCGAGTCACTCCCATGGCAACCAAAGTCTTCATGGAAGCGCTTTCCCCCACGATGGAAGAGGGGAAGCTCGTCAAGTGGCTCAAGAACGAGGGCGACGCGATCAAATCCGGCGATCCCCTGGCCGAAGTCGAGACGGACAAGGCGATCATGGAGCTCGTCGCGCGCGGCGACGGCGTGCTCCGGAAGCGCATTCTCAACGAGGGCGACTCGGCGCCGGTCGGCACACTCGTCGGCGTGATTGCGCCGGCGGACGAGAACATCGACGCGCTCGTCAGTGGCGCGGGCGCACCGGCTCCGGCGGCGGCACCAGCCGTTGCAGATGCTCCGGCGGCCGCTCCCGCACCGGAAGCTCCAGCGCCTGCCGCTGCACCACCTGCTCCGGCAGCGCCTGCCGCACCTGCACCATCAGCTCCGGCCGCGGCTGCACCTGCGCCAGCGCCCGCGGCACCTGCTGCGCCATCGGGACCGACGCGCTCTTCGCCACTCGCCCGACGTCTCGCGAGTGAGAAGGGACTCGATCTCGCTTCCGTACAGGGTTCCGGCCCGAACGGCCGCATCATCAAGCGCGACATCGACGCCGTTGCTGCAGCTCCGCAGGCCGCTGCGGCAACCGCACCAGCGGCTGGCGCGCCGAGTGCACGTGCTGCCGACAGCGGTGCGGATTTCAAGGATGTTCCGCTCACGAACATCCGAAAGGTCATCGCCAAGCGGCTCGGCGAATCGATCGGACCGATTCCGACGTTCTATCTCACCGCGGAGCTCGACCTGAGCCGAGTGCAGGAGATGCGGAAGGCGATGGCGGAGCTGGGGCCGGAGTTCAAGGTCTCGGTAAACGATGTGTTGCTCAAGGCGATCGCCGTCGCGCTGTCGCAGCATCCCGAAGTGAACGCGCACTGGAATGGCGACCACATTCGCTACTTCAATCGCGTGCACCTCGGCATGGCCGTCGCGACGGACGATGGGCTCATCGTCCCCGTCATCTGGGATGCTGATCGCAAGCGCATGAGCGAGATCTCGCGCGATGCGAAGGAGCTCGCCAAGCGCGCACGCGAGCGGAAGCTCAAGCCGGAAGAGTTCACGGGCTCCACGTTCTCCGTGAGCAACCTCGGGATGTTCGGCATCGACCAGTTCACGGCGATCATCAATCCGCCCGAGGCGGGCATCATCGCCATCGGGACGAGTGAGGACAAGGTCGTCGTCATCGATGGAGAGCAAGTGGTGCGGCAGCGCGTTCGTCTCACGATGAGCTGCGACCATCGCATCATCGATGGCGCGGTTGGCGCCAGGTTCCTCCAGACGTTGCGGAGGTTGGTCGAGAATCCGCTCATGCTGGTGTATTGATGGCCGGCGCGACACCTGCGCTGCAGTCCGGATGCACGAACTGCCATTCCGCGTTGGTGTCCGCCTTTTGTGCCGAGTGCGGCGAACGACAGCCGTCCCGCGTGGATTACTCCACGCGGCATCTCGTTACCGAGGCGTTCCACGAGCTGGCGAACGTGGACGGACGGCTGTGGCGCAGTGTCGTCGCCCTGTTGAGCAAGCCCGGCTTTCTCACGGTCGAGTATTTCGCTGGACGACGAGGCCGGTACATGCGGCCGTTCTCGTTGTTCGTGCTCCTGAACGTCGCATTCTTCTTCGTGCAGCCGTACACGGGGTTGCTTCGCTACACGTACGAGATGTATACCGGCAGCAACGATGGTCTCGCCGCGATGGCAAAAGCAAAGCAGGAGTCGATGGGGCTCTCGCCCGCCGCGTTCGCCCAACGCATGGACGACGAGTTACGTGACGAAAAGAAGAGTCTTCTTCTCGTGGCCGTGCCGCTCTTTGCCGCTGTCCTGCTGTTGCTCTATGCCGGCAGCAAACGCGTGTACGTGGAGCACCTCGTATTCTCGGTGCACGCTTACGCATACATCCTCTTCTACTTTACCGCCTTCAGTACCTTTGCCTGGTGGCTGCTCGCCATGCTCTATCGAGCTGCACCGCTTGCTCGACCGACACTTCGTTTCCTGAGCGGCGAGTCTGGCATTCTTCTCACGCTCTGCGTTGGTATCGTGCCGTATCTGACGCTTGGACTCCAACGGTTCTACGGTTCTTCGAGGGTCCCGGCGATTGCCAGGGCGTTCGTGCTGTTCTTCGTATTTCAGGCGCTGATCCTGGTGTTCCGCGGTGTGCTCTTTCACACTGCGTTGCATCTCGTCTGACACTTCTCTCCCGAGATTCTTCCCATGGCTTCGTTTGACGTGATCTTCATCGGCGGCGGGCCCGCCGGATATGTCGGCGCGATTCGCGCCGCGCAACTCGGCCTCAACGTTGGCGTCGTCGAGCGCGAGGGGCTGGGCGGCACCTGCGTCCTCTGGGGCTGTATTCCCGCGAAGGCCCTGCTCGAAGCGGCGTCCTACGCCGAGAAGATGAAGAAGGCTGCGGAATTCGGCGTGACGCCGGGCGACGTGAAGCTCGACCTGGGCGTCGCCATGAAGCGATCGCGTGCCGTGAGCACGCAGAATTCGAAGGGCGTCGAGTTCCTCTTCAAGAAGAACAAGATCACGTGGATCAAGGGGACGGCCAGGTTGGCCGGCAAGAACGCCGTCACCGTGAAGGGTGCGGACGGGAAGGAAGAGAAGCACGACGCGAAGAAGGGCATCGTGGTGTCGACCGGTTCAAGGGTCAAGGGACTACCGCAGATCGGCCTCGAGCTGAACAAGACGACCGTCATCTCGTCGGACGAAGCCCTGATAATCGACAAGGCACCGAAGTCGATCATCATCGTCGGCGCAGGAGCAGTTGGCTGCGAGTTCGCCGATGTGTTCGCGTCGTTCGGCTCGCAGGTGACGATCGTCGAGGTGATGCCGAGTGTCCTGCCCGTCGAGGATGCGGATTGCTCGAAGGAGGTCGAGCGTGCGTTCAAGAAGCGGAAGATCGACATCCTGACGAGTGCGAAGATCTCGAACGTGAAGGTCGGTAAGGATTCCGTATCGATGGACGTCGAGTCGGGCGGCGAGAAGAAGTCGCTGACGGCCGACATCGTGCTCGTCGCCGCGGGTCGTGCGCCGAACATCGACGAGATCGGGCTCAAGGAGCAAGGCGTTCAGCTGACCGATCGCGGCTTCGTGAAGATCAACGAGAAGATGGAGACGAACGTGAAGGGCATCTACGCTATCGGCGACGTGGCGGGCCCACCGATGCTCGCGCACAAGGGCGAGCGCGAGGGGATGATCTGTGCGGAGGTGATCGCTGGACATCATGCGCAGGTGATCGACTATACGAACGTGCCTGGCGCGACGTACTGTCATCCCGAGGTGGCGTCGGTGGGTCTCACTGAGGCGCAGTGCAAGGATCAGAAGCTCGAGTACAAGGTGGGGAAGTTTCCCTTCTCGGCGAATGGTCGTGCACGGACGTCGGGTGAGACGGAGGGGTTCGTGAAGATCATCCGTGGGGCGAAGTATGGGGAGATTCTCGGGGCGCACATCGTTGGGGCGCATGCGACGGAGATGATCCACGAGTTGGTGTTGGCGCGGACGAACGAGTATACCGTGGAGGAGATTGATCTGGCCATTCATGCGCATCCGACGTTGTCGGAGGCGATTGCGGAAGCGGCGCTGGATTCACTGGGGCGGATGATTCACGCTTGATCCTCGGAACTGCTGAGCAACAGCAACTGCCTGACTTGAATTGTGTGAATCGTCGGGAAGTGCCTCTTTGAAGCTGCTCGTCTGCAATCTCGGCACGATGGCGTATGGCGAGGCGCTGGTGCTGCAGCGCGCCGTCGCGCGCGCGCGGATCTCCGGCGCGTTCGACGAAGACCTCCTGCTTCTCGTCGAGCACCCGCCCGTGGTGACGTTGGGCCGATCGTCGAAGGAGAAGCACCTATTGGCGTCACCGGCGCTCCTCGCGGCACGCGGCGTGGAGTTGCACGAAATCGAACGTGGTGGCGACGTCACGTTCCACGGGCCCGGACAGCTCGTCGGCTATACAATCATCGATCTCAAGCGTCACAAGCAGGACTTGCACTGGTTCCTGCGACAGGTCGAGGAGGCGGTCATTCGCGCGATCGCGCCGCTCGGGCTCGTGGGTGAGCGCAGCGCTGGCTATACGGGCGTGTGGACGGGCGGACGCAAGCTCGCCTCCATCGGCGTGCATGCGCGCGACTGGGTGACATGGCATGGCTTCGCCCTCAACGTCACCACGGATCTCTCCTGGTTCGACCTCATGGTGCCCTGTGGCATCGCTGCCGTGGAGATGACCTCTGTCGCGAAGGAGTTGAAGCTCGTCGACGATGGAGCAGACAACATCGGGCGGCTGGTGCGAAGCGAGATCGTCGATGCATTCGCAGGCGTCTTCGCTCTCGAGGCCGCTGTGGTGGACCTGAGCGAACTGGAGCGGGTAGCAGCGACTACCGCAACCGCCTAGATTTTAGAGGTTCGCCTGCATGCTCGGCGACGCCCACTACGACAAATTTCGAGGCACTCGATGAACAGCTTTGTTGGAAGACGGATTTTCACTCTTATCGGTATCTCTGGCGCCGTGCTCCTGGGCGCCTGCAAGGACAAGCGCGTCAAGGCAGTGAACGCCGGCATCACGCGCGATTCGCTGCTCACCGTGATCGGAACGGGCTCGCGCGGTTCGGACTCCATGCCGAACGTGTATCGCACGGACCGGTATTTGATCGACGGCAAGAACTACGAGGTGTTCTACTTCTCGGGAACGAGTCAGCATCTCTTTGGCCCGGTGAGGGACACGCTCCCGTGGAAGGAGCTCACGCCGATCGTGATGATCGATCGACTGGTCGTTGGCAAGGACTGGGCATACCTCGACAGCATCTCGCTCGCTCACAAGATCCCGCTGCGGAAGAGGGACTAAACGCTGGTGCAGCTTCAGCAGGCGTAGAGCGACACACCGAAAGACGGCCGGATTCAAGCGATTGAATCCGGCCGTCTTTTTCATGTCTGCATGGCGCAAAAGGAAGAGAGGCCCCGTCTTTCGACGGGGCCTCTCGACTTACTGACCTTCAAATCATCAGCCCGAAGCTTACGGGTTGACGACCGTGATCGCCTGGCTGATCACGCCATCGCCAGCTGCGGTGCGGCCGATCACGTAGAACGTGTTCGTCGCTGCAGCCGTCAGAGCAACACCAGACGCCGTGTACGTGTAGGTACGGATCGTCGGCGGCGGACCGCCAGAGGTGGTGTTCGACGGGTTGGTGGCCGTGCCGACCAGGACCAACTCGCCGCTCGTCACCTTGTAGATGTCGATCTGCGTGAAGGGCTGGTTCTGGAAGCTGGCGTCAGAGACGAGTCCGTCCACGTTGATCGTGAGGGTCGTCGAGGCCTGCGACGTGGCGGGTGCACCGCTCGTCGGGGTCGCCGTCAGCGTGTTCGTGTTCTGGAGAACGTTCGTGGCAGCGGTCGCGGTGGCGATGGTCAGCGTCGCCGCAGCGCTCGTGTTGGTGCCCACGTCCGTAACCGTCAGCGAAGCAACCGGGACTGCTGCGTTGGCCTGGATTGCACCACCCGCACCAGCCGACTGCAGGCCGCGGTAGACATTCGGCAGGGCAACAGACGCCGCGCCGGTGGTCGCCAAGGTCGCATCGAAGTTTGGACCGAACGACGTGCCGGCCACACCCTGGAAGGGCAGCGGAGCGGTCGCGTAGGTCAGGTTACCCTTCGAGGTGGAGAGGTCGAGATTGTCCGTCGCGTTGCCGGTGACCGTCACGGTGGCCATAGCGGCCACAGGAGCGGGCGACTGCGTCAGACCGGCGATGACCGGCGCAACGTTGTCGTAGGCAGCGAGGCGGGTGACCGAGTTGCTGACATTCGCGGCCAGATCCGTCACGGTCGCCGTGACCATGTAGTAGCCCGGGATGAGCGAGCCGTTCGTCATGTCGATCGAGTTCGCGACGTTCGGCGGGGTGCCCGCGCTGGTGGTCGGCGTGATGGTGACCGCCGAGCAGGTCTTGGCCGCGACGCTGTAGGTACCGATGACGCAATCACCCGCCGCGCTGGTGCCAGCCGCGAAGAAGTTCTTGGTCAGCGTGCCCTTGAGCGGCGAACCGGCGGTACCGAAGCCGGAGATGGTGTCGTTGTAGATGAAGCTGAAGTTCTTCGCAACGTTGTAGCCCGTGTTCGCGGCTGCACCGTTGTTCGCCGTGGTCATCGAGAGGTTCGGAGCGATCTTGTCGACGCCGAACACCGTGACGACACCGAGGAGCGTGTTGACCGAGACGTCGTGGCAGATCTGGTTGCCGAGTGCATCCTTGATGACAACCTTCGCCGCAACGGCCGTGTTCGTCTGCGTGTTGGCGAGGTCGGTGCCAACCGTGGCAGCCGTCAAGCCGGTCGTGGTGCAGCTGTTCGCCGTGGCGAATGCCGCGGAGCCGGTCGCACCAACGTAGTACGTGGTGGTCACGCCACCGACGCCCTGGACGCCGCCGCGATTGTCAGCCGGAGCCGTGCCGCCCGTACCGCTGGCGAACGAGTAGGCCGCGCCGATGTAGCCGTTCGGAGCCTGAACGATGTACGTCGTTGCTGCATCGTTCGGGATGTCGTTGTCGATACGGACGCCACGAGCGCTCGCGATCGCGAAGGGCTGCGCGCCCACGGAGATCGGGTTGCCAGCGGCATCAGTCGCCGACGTGACGTAGAGCGTGTCGCCAGCCGGCAGCGACGTGTACTGCGCGATCGAGCGGCTGCCCGCGAATGACGGGAAGGTCGCGGTATCCGTGAAGACGATCGTCGCGACACCGTTGGTGACCGCTGCGTTCGTGAACGCCGCGTTGCCGGCACCAGCCGGGAACACCGCGCCCTGCGCACCATTGCGGGTGAGATAGCCGGAGATGAAGACCGCCGGGGACGAGCCCGTGAAGATGACCGGGTTCAGCGTCGCCGTCAGGGTACCCTGGTTGTAGTTCAGGCCGTTGTTCGAGCTGACGGCCGACGTCGGGCCGCCCGTGACCGTCGCAAAGGCGATGGTGCCGTTGAAGACGTTCGCGTTGTTCAGCGTGAGCGGAACGGTGTTCGTCGCAACGACGACCGAGGCGCCATTGGTCAGGCGGGTCTTGATGCAATAGTTGCCGTTGGCGAAGCGCGCCTGGTTGGCGGCCGTCAGCTGAGCGGTGTTGAAGCTCAGCGTCACCGTGCCGGCCTGCGCCGACGTCGCCTGCTGCGAAGCGACCGCAACATCGGTCGCGCCGATGGTGTTGGTCGTGCAGGAGGTCGAAAGGAACACTTCGATCAGACCGCCGCCCGACGTGTTGACGGTGACGTTGATCTGGCCGTTGACGTTGCCCAGCGTAACCGGGTTTCCATTGACGTCGGTCACGCTGTTGATCGCGATCGACGGATTCGGGTTGCCCGGGGTGGTCGGGCCGGTGACCGTGACGACCGAAGCGGCCGCCTTGGTGGCGTCAGCCGTGGACGTCGCGATGATCGTGGCCGTACCAACGGCGATACCCGTCACCTTACCCGTCGCATCGACGGTGGCGATCGAGGCACTGCTGGTGGTGTAGTTGACCGTCTTTGCGGTGTTCGCATCAGCAACGACCGAAACAGCCAGCTGAATGGTCGAGCCCACGGCGACGGATGCGGACGGCGGCGTCAGCGTGATGCTCTGGACTCCGGGGTTACCTACAACCGTCGTGGTGCCATTGTCACACGCGGCCGTAAGCCCACCGAACGCCAGAACACCGGCGAGCAGTAGCGAACGAGAAACTTTGTGCATTATTCCCCCTAAGGAATGGTGCGTGGATACCTGCAAACCTGCATGGTGTTGCAGCGTACAACTGCCTCCGCCTTGTCCAGCGAACAACCAACCAGCAATGGAGTATCTCATTCGGCGGCACAACGTGGAATAAACATACGGTCCCACTCCCGCAGACACTCCGTGCCCAAGACGCGCAATCTGAGCAACGTAAGGCGGCTGGGTGCGGCGGTCAAGCCATCCGCTGTCCCTCGCCCCCGACGATTCCCAGATCGCGCATTGATGCATCGATCTAACGTCTCGGTCCTTTCATCACAGTGACAATGGTCACCTGACCGCATCACCATCCCCAAGTGTCGGCAGTTCGGTCCTTTCGACCGGCCTGGCAACGACGGACCGGGAAGTATTGTCCCATCCCGGGACCGAGTGTAGACGCACCACCACCAACCGCGTCACACCACCACCTTCACCAGCTATATCTTCGGGCGACTTTCGGGCTCACCACTATATATTAGCCCGCATGGCCGACGAGCCGCGCCTCTACCGTCCCCGCCAACGGGACCTCCCCCCCAACGACGAGCAAAAGCTCACCGCCTCCCTCAACCCGGATCAGGCGCGCGCGGTCACATTCGGCGATTCACCACTCCTCATCATCGCCGGCGCAGGCACGGGCAAGACGCGGACGCTCATTCACCGCGTCGCCGCACTCGTCGATCGCGGCGTCCCCCCGGATCGCATCCTCCTCCTGACATTCACCCGCCGCGCCGCCGCCGAAATGCTCTCGCGCGCCGAGCGGCTCGTCGGATCGGCCGGCGCGCGGGTCCACGGCGGCACCTTCCACTCCGTCGGCCACCGCCTCCTGCGCCAATTCGGTCCCTCGGCGGGCCTCCCCGCCGATTTCACGATCATGGACCAGGGCGACGCCGAGGACCTCATGCAGATCGCACGCGGCTCCATGGGCTTTGCCAAGACGTCGAAGCGCTTTCCCAAGAAGGAAACGCTCCACTGGCTGTACTCCCGCCACATCAACACGGAGCTTCCGCTCGACGAGCTGCTCCACCGCGACACGCCGCACTTCCTCGAGTACGAGGAGCAGATCACGTCGCTGTTCGCCGACTACACACTGCGGAAGCAGGAGCGCAACCTCGTCGACTATGACGACCTCCTCGTCTTCTGGGCGCTCATGCTCGAGTCGTCCCCCGCGCTCGCGAGCCGCATCTGCGGCATGTACGACCACGTGCTCGTCGACGAATACCAGGACACCAATCTCCTCCAGGCGCGCATCCTTCGCGGCATGTGCACGACGAGTCGCAAGCTGACGGTCGTCGGCGACGACGCGCAGAGCATCTATTCCTTCCGCGGCGCACACTTCCGCAACATCCTCGACTTCCCGCGCCAGTTTCCCGGCGCGACGATGATCACGCTCGCGGAGAACTACCGCTCGACACAGCCGATCCTCGACCTGTCGAACATGGTGATCTCACGCGCGGAAGAGAGATTTACCAAGGAGCTGTACACCAGCCGGGAAGGTGGCGAAAAGCCGTGGCTCGTCACGGCCAAGGACGAGGCACAGCAGACGCGCTTCGTCGTCGACCGCATTCTCCAGCTCCACGAGTCGGGGATGTCGCTCGCCGAGATGGCCGTATTGTTCCGCGCCGGCTACATGTCGGCCGACCTCGAGATCGAGCTGGCGAACCGCAAGGTGCCATTCGAGAAGTGGGGCGGGCTCAAGTTCCTCGAGGCGGCGCACGTGAAGGACGTGCTCGCCTTCCTGCGCGTGTCGGAAAACCCCAAGGACGAAGTTAGCTGGTATCGCATCCTCATGCTCATGCCGGGTATCGGCGACACCACGGCGCGCGCGATGATGACGACGATGCAGGAGCGCGCGTGGGATCCCGACGCCTTCACGCATCTCGTCCCCCCACCGCGCGCGCGGGACGCGCACCGCTCGCTCTCCGTGCTGCTGCGCCAGTTGCGTGGGGTGACCAATCGCGACGGCGACTCGGCCGGCGCGAAGGTGGCGTCGGACATCGCGGCCGTGCGAGTGCTGTACGAC
>JBDSML010000261.1:0-24833 GCA_039915865.1 Gemmatimonadaceae bacterium
CTGCCTTGGCGACGAACGTGTACCGCGGTAGCACCGACGCAACGGCGAAGATATCGAACCAGCTCAGGTGGTTGCTCGCGTAGACGGTGCCACGGTCGGCGTCGATATGCTCGGCGCCATGCACGACAACCTTCACGCCGCCGGCCCACATGAGCGACTGCGCCCACGTGCGCATGCACCACTGCTGCACGCGATTCCTGCCTTCATCGATGCGCAGCACATGAGCAAGGATGGCAATGCCTCCGAGCACATGCGTCATCACCCAGAGTGTGGACGCTGCGAGAGCCGTGCGGAACATGCGTCTGAAACTGATCGAGTGGTCGAGCGGGGTCAACGTGTTGTACGCGCTGATCGCTCGGTGTGTTTGTACGGTGTCAAACAGAGAGGCGGGTGCTCATGGGACCATCGTGGGACGTCTACTCCAGATGATCGTGCGCTCGCGACGAAGGGACGAACCCGCCAGCGAAGCGCACAGTTCCCCGCGCAGCGAGCACGACACTTCCAATCCGCGTGAGTGGCAATCCGAATTCACGTTCGAACGCAGCGATGTCGATCTGCGCGTCGTGCGGCATCGCGACCAACAGCTCGTACTCCTCACCGCTGACGCACGCGTCGCTCAACGACACATCCGCGACGCCCGGGACGACATCCTCGTCGAGCACGATCGACACACTCGACGCGCGCGCCAGATGCGCCGCATCACCGATCAGTCCGTCGGAGATGTCGATCGCCGCATGTGCGCCGAGGGCGGCGAGCCAACGCGCTTCGCGCAGGCGGGGCGCGGGTGACACAAAGCGCGCGCGATGCGCTGGAACCGGCGTCTCGCCAGCGAGCAGGCTGCGCAGCGCCGCGCCCGGTCCACCGAGTCGCCCGGTGACATAGATGTCGTCGCCGACGATGGCTCCCGTACGCTCCAGGGGACGCACGGCACTGCCGAGCACCGTGAGTGTAAGCGACAACTCGCCGGCGCGCGTGATGTTGCCGCCGACGATCGGACAACCCGACGCAGAGGCGACAAGTCCGACTCCTCTCGCGAGCTCGGCGATGTCGGTGCGCCACGCATCCGGCAGCGCGAGCGCGAGCAACAGTCCGCGCGGTGTCGCGGCCATCGCCGCGAGATCGCTCAGCGCCGCCGTCGTCGCACGCGCACCGATCTCCTCGGCGTTCAGCCACTCGCGGCGAAAGTGCACGTTCTCGACGGACGCATCGGTGCTGACGACGAGTCGCTCGCCCGCCGGAATGTCGACGATGGCAGCATCGTCGCCGATGCCGATCGCGTTCGAACCCCAGATGGCAAGCAGTTGGCGAATCGCGTCGAACTCGGCGCCCTCACCCATGCCGAGATGCGGAGTCACGTCGTCTCGCCGACGGCGGGAAGCTCGGCGAGTATCGGGACTCGTGCGCGCGGCGGTACGAGCGACCACACGTCGGGCAACGCGGTGAGCACGTCGTCGAGCGTGTAGCCGCGCACCTGTCGCGCACTCACGGCCGACGCCGCGCGCCCATGCGCGAACGCGGCGAGCGCACCGGCCGTCTGCGCCGAGCCGGTCTGCGCGAGCAGCGTGACGGCGATGCCACCGAGCACGTCGCCCGCTCCGCCCGTCGCGAGAATCGGTGTCCCCTCGGCGACGATCATCATCTCGGCTGTCGGCGACGCGACGATCGTGGGCACTCCCTTGAACAGCACCGACGCGCTGAGCTGCGCCGCGAGCGCCAATGGTGCCTCGAATCTTTCGCGCAGCACTTCATCGACATCGCGTCGGACGAATCGCGCGAATTCAGCGGGATGCGGCGTGAGCAGCGCTTCGCGATCGCCGATCAATGTGCCGAGTGCGTCGACGTCGCCGGCGAAGGCGTTGAGGGCATCGGCATCGAGCACGACTGGCCCCTTGAAGATGCGCAGCGCGCGCTCGACGATCTCGCGAGCGTGCTCGCGGCCGAGTCCGGGACCGATGAGAATGGCGTCGGCCCATTGCGCGATGTGTTCGTCGAAGGACGCATCATCGGTTGGCCACGCGGCAGACAGCGCAGCGGGCTCGGCCTCTTGAATCGCGAGCAGCGACTCGGGTGCGACGGCGCACTTCACCATCCCTGCTCCGCTCTTGAGCGCGGCGCGTGCGGCGAGGATGGCTGCGCCGGCCATTCCCGATGCGCCACCGATGATCGCGACCTTCTTCCGTGTGCCCTTGTGCGCGTCGGCGGCGATGGGCAGCAGCGTCTCGCGAAACCACGACGCGGTCGCGAGTCGCGACGTGCTCGCGCTCTCGGCATGACGACCGAGCCCGATGTCGACGAGGACGATGTCGCCGCAGAAGTCGCGCGCTACGGTGTGTCCCCGCTTCATCGTGCCGAAGGTGATCGTGAGCGCGCACTTCAATGAGCCGACACTCGTACCGACACTGGCATCGACTCCGGTCGGCACGTCGATGGCGACGATGATCGCACCGCGCTTGCGGAGCGCGCTGAGCGTGACCACCGCTTTCGCGACGTCTCCGCGCAGCGGAGCGTCGGTGGTGAGCCCTGTGCCGAGCACGGCGTCGACGAACAGGGTCTCGGATGCGCGGATGAGTGCATCGACATTCGCGTCCGAATGCACGCCATCCGCGAGCGCGAGCGCTCGTTCGGCGACTGCGTCTCGCGCGCGAGCCGCAACTGCTTCGATGACGCGCACCGGGATGCCGACAGCATGCAGCGCACGCGCGATGACCCACCCGTCGCCACCGTTGTTGCCAGGCCCGGTGACGACCACGACGCCGCGCTCGACTGCCTCGGGAAAACGCGCCGTGATCTCCGCGGCGGCGGCGGCGCCGGCGCGCTGCATGAGCGCACGCGAGGGAATGCCGGCGACGATGGCGGCTGTGTCGGTGGCGGCGGATTCGCGCGCGGAGGTGACGACGACGGGCGGCGTCATGCTGGTCGGGCTACTTGGTCGATGTGCCCACCGCGCGCCCGTAGCTCAACTCACCGTTGTCGATGCGAACGTTGAAGCCGCACGGCGGATTCGAGCAGGCCCACGCCTTGAACGTGATGGCGGCGCCGTCGCGGCCGTAGTCGCTCAGCGGGAGGAGAACACCGTCGCCGCATTTGCGGCACGGCGGGAGCTGCGCGGGGATGTCCATACCACGATCACAGTACGCGTGAGGATCAGACGAACTGCGCGCACCAGGGGTAGTCGCGCTCGAACGCCTGACTGAAGTCGAACACGTCGACGAATTCGTCGCGAGTGTCGGTGGCCTGGCTCATGAGGAGCTCGAGGTCCACGAGGGTGAAGACGATGTCGCCGATGTCGCCGGAGGTGCGGACGCCCCAGTGCTGAAGGACGAGGCCGGCCATGACGCCGAAGCGCTCCAGCGCAAGATCGCGGCAGGCGATGGCCAGCTCCTGCCCCGTGATGTGCCGGCGCTCGGGAAGCCGCTGCTGGCAGAACTCGAGGGCGCCCAGCACGAACAGATAGGCACGCTCGTCGAACCGCTGCTCGCGCATGCGGATTCGATCCATGATGCCATCGCGGAAGGCTAACTCGGGCACGGCGGTGCTGGTCCTGGGTGAGTCGACGAACGGATGCCTGAGTATGCGTTCCGGCTCAGCGCTTTACAACCGTTGACAAGCGCCGCGGCGCTGGATGTTTCGCGAGTCTGGCGCGTGTCGTCCACTAATGTTAGCCTTTCGAACAAACGCGCGCTCCCCCTTGCATTCGAGCGTCCGTTCAGCCCACCACACTGGAAATGCGAAAGATCAACACGCGCAGCTTCGTGCGCGCGACGCGTTCCACGCCGCGCGAAGTCAACCGACAGATCCTCCTCAACCTCGTGCGCGAGCACGAACCGATCTCGCGCGCCGACCTCGCGCGTCGGATGGAGATCGCGCGCGGGATGGTGACGTCGCTCGTGGACGAGCTGATCGCGGATGGCTCTCTGTACGAGGGCGCGACAATCGACTCCCCGCGCGGACGTCGCCCACAGATGTTGTTCGTGCGCACGCGAGGCCGGCTCGTCATCGCCATCGACGTCCGCTTCAGCCGCACCTACGTGATGCTCGGCGACTTCAGCGGGACGGCGATCGCCATGGAGGCGTTCGACACGATCGAGGACCCGACGGCGCTGGTGGCGGAACTCAGGATTCGCGTGCGACGCCTGCTCGCAACGCACAGTGACGCGGGCCAGTGCGAGGGCCTCGGGCTCGTCGTGCCGGGCATGGTGGACTCCATCTCGGGCCGAGTGCTCAATGCGCCCCACCTGGGTTGGCGGAACGTCGACATTCGCGATGCACTGTCGGAAGCGGTCGGTCTGCCGGTGTTCGTGGAGAATGCGCCGATCGCCTGCGCGATGGCGCTGATGTGGCTTGGCCAGCGCGGCGGCATCGAGTTCAGCGACTTCGTGTACGTGAACGTGTCGGATGGCGTGGGGACGGGCGTGGTGGTCAACGGCCAGGTGTTGCGCGGCACGCGCAATACGGCGGGCGAATTCGGCCACGTCCCGCTCACGGACGACGGTCCGGAATGTTTCTGCGGCGGACGCGGATGTCTCGAGGTGTACACGTCGGACCTGGCGACGCTCACGCGTTACCTCGGGCAGCTTTTTTCGCCGGCGACGGCGCGGGGGATCGTCGAGGCGTCAGGGTTGACGATCGACGACGTCATCGCGCGTGCGCGCCTGGGCGATGCGCGCGCGAAGTCCGCGATCGACGAGACGGCACGGCATCTCGGCGCAGGATTGGCGGTGATCATCAATACACTGAGCCCGGCGCAGATTTGCGTCGGGGGCGAGATCACGGAAGCGTGGGATGAGATCGAGCCGACGATCCGGAAGGTGATCGTGGCGAGGGCGTTGACGGATAACGCGGCGGCGACGCCTGTGTTCCCGGAGAAGATGCCGTCGCAGGCGCGACTGCGTGGGGCGACGACTCTCGTGGCGGCGCCGCGATTCGCTGCGCCGAAAATCGCGTAATTCTGTCGTAACGGTCGGTCGCGTCTATTCCTTCTCCATTTACCTCACCAGCTGCGAGAACTGCGGAACTGCAGGAACTGCAACTGCAGCAACTAAGGAACGCTGTGCGCGCTCCGCGCGCAGGCGCAGGCTTCGCCAACGCTGAAAAAGACACAGTAACTGCAACCTGCAGTGCCTGTAGCTGTTGCTGTTACAGCGTGATCTGCGTTGGCGCAGCCTGCGTCTTCTTCTGCGATGCGTAGTAAGCGGTCGGTCGCGTCCATTCCTTCTCCATTTACAGCACTAACTGCGGGAACTGCGGAACTGCAGGAACTGCAACTGCAGCAACTAAGGAACGCTGTGCGCGCTCCGCGCGCGGGCGCTGGCTTCGCCAACGCTGAAAAAGACACAGTAACTGCAACCTGCAGTGCCTGTAGCTGTTGCTGTTACAGCGTGATCTGCGTTGGCGTAGCCTGCGTCTTCTTCTGCGATGCGTAGTAAGGCTTTTCTGTAGCAGGGCCTTTCTGTAGCAGGGCCTTTTTTGAGTAGTGCTTTTCTGTGCCACTTCTGTAGTAGGGCCTACCTAGTCAGGTTTTCTCTGAAGACAGGCCTCGCGTCAGAAAACGATAAACGGTCCGCGACGCATACTTCTCCCCCGGACGAAGAATCGTCGACGGAAAGCTTGGCTCATTGGGCGAATTGGGAAAATGCTGCGTCTCCAGCGCGAGCGCCCCATGGCGGACGTAGGGCCGTCCATTCTTTCCGCTCGTTCCATTTCCCAGCTGGTCACCCGAGTAGAACTGCAGGCCTGGCTCCGTGGTCTCGATCTCCAATTGACGCCCCGATGCCGGCTCGTAGAGTCGAGCGGCGACGCGTGTGGTAGTTGCCTCGTTGTCGTCGAGGACGAAGCTGTGGTCGTAACCGTCGATCGGTAGCAGCGCATCGCGAGGATGCATTTCCGCGCCGATCGTGCGCTCATGGCGAAAGTCGAACGGCGTGCCCTCGACCGGGCAGAGCTGGCCCGTCGGGATGATCTGGTCGTTCACCGGCAGGTAGCACGACGCGAAGAGCGTGAGCTGATGATCGAGGATATCGCCCGCCGCGTGGCCGGCGAGGTTGAAGTACAGGTGCTGCGTGAGATTCACCGGCGTCGCGGCGTCGGTCGTCGCGGCGTAGTCGAACCAGAGCTCGTTCGTGTCCGTGAGCGTGTACGTCACGCGCACGCTGAGTGTTCCCGGAAATCCTTCCTCGCCCGACGGACTCGTGTACGTGAGCACCGCGCCGACCGAGCAGTCGCGTGCGAAGGTGTCCACCGTCCACAGCGCGCGGTGGAAACCATGCGTGCCGCCATGCAGCAGGTTCGTGCCGTCGTTAGGCGTGAGCGTGTGGTCAGTGCCATCGAGCGAGAATCGTCCGCCCGCGATGCGATTCGCATAGCGGCCGATCAGTGCGCCGAAGTAATCGGCATCGGCGAGATAGTCGTCGAGCGTGTCGTAGCCCGGCGTGACGTCGACGTGCACGCCATCGCGGTCCGGCACCTTCACGCTCACGATGATTCCGCCGAGCGAGAGGAAACAGACCTCCATGCCCGTCGCGTTGGAGAGCGTGTGTATCTCGACCGTCCGTCCATCTGGTGCGATGCCGAATGGGTCCACACGCAGCCGCGGCGCACTACCACTGAGCATGCGTCGTCTCGCGGAAATGGACGTCGTACACGGAGCGCACGCGCGCCATCACCTCGGGCGAGAGAAGCGGCAGCTCCGCCGCGCGCACATTGTCTTCGACCTGCTGTTCGTTCTTCGCACCGGGAATGGCCGCGGTCACTTCCGGGAACATGAGGATCCACCGCAGCGCGAGCTGCGCCATCGACGCACCGCTCGGCACGAGCAGACGAAGGTCCTCCACCGCTTGCAGGCCCGCCTGATAGTCCACGCCGCTGAACGTCTCGCCCTTGTCGAATGCCTCACCACGACGGTTGAAGCTGCGATGGTCCTCCGGCGCGAAGACGGAATCGGCGCGCAACTTCCCGCTCAACAGCCCACTCGCCAACGGCAACCGTGCGAGAATGCCGACCTTGCGCGCCGCAGCCGCCGCGAAGAAGACGTCGGCCGGCTTGAGGCGGAACATGTTGAAGATGAGCTGCACCGACTGCACACCGTCGTACCGGATGGCTCGCATTGCTTCATCGACGCGCTCGACGCTCACGCCGTAATAGCGGAGCTTTCCCTCGCGGACGAGGTCGTCGAGAATACCGAACACTTCCGGCATCTCGTAGACCTCCGTGGGCGGGCAGTGCAACTGGAGCAGGTCGATCGCGTCGGTGCCGAGCTTCTGGAGGCTCCGTTCGACGAACGCCATGAGGTTCTCGCGATTGTAGCCCGCCGCCACATGCGGATCGAGTCGCCGGCCCGCCTTGGTGGCGACGATGATCTCCTCTCGGCGCTCACCCTTCAGCTGCGCGATCAACTTCTCCGAATGCCCGTCGCCGTAGACGTCGGCGGTATCGAAGAAGTTGACACCGAGGTCGACGGCATGATGCAGCGCGCGCAGGGAGATGCGGTCGTCGGTTCTACCCCAGACGTCGCCGCCAATGCCCCACGCCCCGAAGCTGACTTCGGAGATCTTCCAACCCGTGCGACCCAGCTCGCGATAGTTCAATGCGCTACCGGTTCAGTGCGAAGGACTGTAGGCGTAGAGGCCGAGCATGGTTCCAACGAAACCGCCGGCGACGTTCGTGCTCAGGATCGTGCCGTCGACGTTGCCTTGCAGGAGCGTCCACTCGTCGGGCTTCGTGGCGTACGAAAATTCATACAGGCCTCCTCGCCCCCGGATCTTCAGGTATAGCGGCCCTGTGCCATCGACACGCACGGGCGCAGTAGCAAGGATACTTCCAGCACCGGGCCCCGCGTGCTTCTCGAGCTGGACGACGGTCTGGCCGTTCACGCGAGCAACGCTGAGGAAGTAATAGACTCTGTCGTTCTGGAACGCGACGATGCCCGCCTTGTCGCCTTCGCCCGACGAACGACAGCGTCGCGGATGGCTCGAAGCCCGCCCGAAACATCGATTGGCTCCTTGCCGCGCGGCGCATTGGCCATCGTCTCGATGTAGATGACGCCGGCGCCATGGCCCACACCGTAGCGAGCGGATGCGGCGAGCGGATCGAGATGCTGGATGGTGCTCACGATCTGTACCGAGACTTCGCGCAGCCTGTCGACAGGCCCGAGGTAGATGTTGTCGATGTAGACCTTGACGATGCTCGGCGACGCGAAACTGTCGGGACCGCGGGCGACGAGCCAATTGGAGCGCAGCGCCTCGATGGCGGCGTACGCGGACTCGAAATGCTGCTCGAGCATCTGCGCCTGCGTCAGGACATTCCGGTCGATACGCGGCGCACCTTCCGCAGTGCGGTTGGTCGTGCAGGCGAAGGTGGCCGCGAACAGCATGAGTATGCCGACGCGTCGCCGACTGGTGCGCATGATCGTCAGTGCACGGGGTTAACGTCGGGATCCCAGCGGAGGATGAGATCTTCCACACCCTGCAGGTGCGCCTGCATGAGCGCCACCGCCCGCGCTTCGTCGCGCTTTTCGACGGCCTCGAGAATCTCCAGGTGTTCCGCGTGATCGCGTTCGCGTGATGCTCCCAGCCCGAGGATGAGGCGCTGTTCGTCTCGAAACAGCTCGTGGAGGACGCCAATCAGTTGGGCGAGCACGATGTTGCCCGAGCCGCGCGCGATCTGCTGGTGGAAGCCCATGTTCACCACGTTGAGACGATCGTCGTCGTCGAGACTCGCGCGCGCTTCCGTGAGCAAGCGGCGCATCTCGTTCAGATGCTCGGGGGTGGCGTTGCGGACGGCCTCTGACACGGATTGGATCTCGAGGGGCGTCCGTGCGTGGATCAGGTCGATGAGCAGCTTCTTCGTGAGGGTGCCGGAGTAGTCGGGACTTGCGAAGACGAGCACTTCCTCGCTCCGGCTGACGAAGACGCCCGATCCATGGCGAATGTCCACGACGCCCATGGCCTCGAGCTTCTTGAGCGCCTCGCGGATGGTGGGATGGCCGACGCCGAACCGGCGCGCCATCTCCATGATGGGCGGGAGCCGGTCGCCGCGACGGAAATCGCCACTCTGGATCGATCCGCGAATCTGTCGCGCGAGGCGATCGGAGAGACTCTGACGCTCGAGCGGAGCGAACGCGTGCTTCATCAGGACATCCTTGTCGAAGTGTTCGTTGAGCTGAGTCCTACTCGTTCCCAATCGGCCGCGACGGTGCGGTACGAATGACCTTGTCGAAGGCCGGCTTCGGCTTTCCCTGTCGATCGAAGAGCAATGGATAGTTCGTGCGGCCGCGCACGGGCCAGCCGTTGAGCCATGAGTCGCCGTCGCTGGCGCCCCAGAACGTGATGCAGTCGATGATGTCGCGGTGCTTGACGTACACGGTGAACAAATCCCCATATCGCACAGCGAGTGCCCGCTGCACGGAATCGGGCAGTCCATTGGTGTATGGATTGTTTGCCGCCTGAAGTTGCGCGCGCAGCGCGACGTCCGCCGTGTTGTTTTGCGTGGCCCGTGGCAAGACGTCGATGTCGAGCTCCGTGACGTTGGCGTGCATGCCGGACGCGCGGAAGGCGTCGAACATCGAGTCGACGAGTGTCGCGGACGGATTGCACATCTTGTGGTGGTCCTGAGACCCTATGGCGGCCACCGGCACGCCAGCAGCCCGGATGCGCTTCACGAGCGCAATGGCGCCATCGCGCTTCGCGGGCGTCGCGAGGTTGTAGTTGTAGTAGAGCTCCGCCGCCGGATCCACCTCGTGCGCGAACTGGAAGGCCTTCACCACGAAGTCGTCGCCGATGATCCTGAACCACGGCGACTGGCGCATCGTTCCGTCTTCGTTCGGCGCCTCGTTGACGACGTCCCAACCCTTGAGTCCGCGACGTCGGCGAACATGGCCCAGATGAGCGGGATGGTCGGCGCGTAGCAGAGCGCGCGAATCCACTCGAGCGCAAACGTCGCGCCGATGGCGTCCGAGGGCAGCAGGATGAACGCCGCGAGGAAGATCGTCGCCAGGGTGAAGCCGACCAGCGCGACCGTCCGCTTCCCGAAGGTGGTCGCCAGCCAGACCGACGCCGCGACGCCGACGAGCGTCACGACCTTGCTCGAGATGTTGAACAGACTGAAGCCAACGGCCTTGATGCCATCGAGCACGGTGACATGATGCTTCGGCACGCCGCTGTAGCCGCCGAGCATCACGCGATCCGCGTTCGGTCCGATCACGGCAATGGTCTTCACCGACTCGGCATCGAGCGGCAGGAGCGAGTCTTCATTCTTCAACAGCGTGATCGTGTCGCGCGCCGCCTCGAGTGCGAGCGCCTGGTTGGGTACGGAGCCGACGATGGCGTCGGCGACATCGGGGTCGACGTAGGGGTCGTCGAATAATCCCATCCTGAATTTCCACAGGAGCATCGGTGCGACGAGATCGTCGAGCTCGGATTCCTGCAACTCGCCCGACTGCACCAGCTCGACGAGATGGAGATAGCAGTCCGGCTCGGGCAGCTCGGAGTTGCCGCCGGCGCGAACCGCCAACACGGCTGACTCGCGCTTGTTGGCGGCGACGTTGTGCCCATGCGTGTCGGGCCTGACCCCAAGCTCCCAGATGGCGTAATAGTCGGAGACGGTGAAGCCGGTGAAGCCCCATTCCTTCCGCAGCACGTCGCGCAGCAGCCACCGGTTGGCATGCGAGGGAACGCCATCCACTTCATTGTATGACGGCATGACGCTGATCGCGCCGGCCTCCTGCACCGCTGCCTTGAAGGGCGGCAGGAACACCTCGCGCAACTCGCGCATCGACACGTTCGCCGGCGCGCAGTTCTGTCCGCCCTCCGGCTGACCGTGCGCGACGAAGTGCTTGAGCGTCGCCATGACGCGCGTCTTGTCCGTGAAGCTCGCGTCGCCCTGAAAACCGCGCACTGCAGCCACACCCATCCGCGAGCACAGATGAGTATCCTCGCCGAACGTTTCCTCGACGCGGCCCCAGCGTGGCTCACGCGCGACGTCCACCACCGGCGTCAGCGCCTGATGCACGCCCCGCGCACGCGCTTCGGCCGCCGTCATCGTGTACAGTCGCTCCACCAGGTCGACATCGAATGTCGCGCCAAGGCCGATCGGCTGCGGAAAGCTCGTTCCGTCGATGGCGGCGTGGCCGTGGAGGCACTCGTCGTGAAACACGACGGGAATGCCGAGCCGGCTCTCCTCGAGGAAGAATTTCTGGATCTCGTTGGTGAGCTCGGCTTGCTGCCGCGCGTTGCGTCCCTTCTCCGGTTCATGTCCGGAACCGCCAGCATCGCTGGGTCGACCGACCTGCCCGATGCCATTGCCGTGGCCGAAGGCGCGCCGCGCCTTCTCCACGTCGAACGCACCATTCGCATCGACGAGCGGCTCGGCCTTCTGCTGCCAGACGCACATCATCTGCGCCGCCTTTTCCTCGAGCGTCATGCGCGCGAGCAGATCGGCGACGCGTGCCTCCGCCGATAATTCCTTGTTCTTGTAAGGCCCCATTCCGGCTCCCGGGAGTTGCTACGAAGAAACAACCTCCGGCGGCGACTGCCACCGCATCCGGAGGTTGCGACGGCGCCGACAACGTCGGCGTCGTCGACGACATAGAGTGGCTCGTTGCTCGCGGACAGCGAGCGGACGCCGCGGATGCGGACCTGGTATGCGGAGCCTGGCTCGTTGTTGGACTGGATGACTTCCACGCCTGGCACGCGTCCCTGCAGCGCCTTGGCGGGATCGTACGTCGGGATGTCCTTGATCTGCTCGGCCGTGACTGTCGAGACGGCGCCGGTGACGGTGCGGGTGTCCTGGCTGCCGTAGCCAACGGTGCGTATCTCCTCGAGCTGGAGGGGCGACACGACGAGGACGACGTTGACGTTGGTGGCCTGCCCGCTGGTGACGGTGATGGGCAGGGTCTGGGAGACGAAGCCGAGTCGACGCGCCTGGATGCGACGAGAGCCGGCGGGGACGTCGGCGAGCGTGAAGCGACCGGTGTTGTCGGTCAACGTGGCACGCGTGGTGCCGACGAGGACGATGGTGGCGCCGGCGAGCGGAATGGATCCTTCGGAGCTCACGACTTGGCCAGTAACGCGCCCGGTTCCCTGCGCATGGGCGGCGGTGGTCGCCGCGAGCCACGCGAGAGCGACAAGCATGATCCTGCGTCCCATCAGTCTTCCTCCGGATGACGTGAAATGCGTGAGGCAGGTTTTTTGTTTTCTTGAGTAACAATCACGGCCAATAGCAAAGCCGGCAGTGAGGCCGGAGGCGCGACTCGAACACAGGGCTCATTCTACGACACTGGCCTGGAAGTTCGGGACAGCTCGGCGGAGGGACAGTGGTAAGGTGACCTGCCGGGGCAGATACTACTAACGATGCCTTTTGTCTGTCAAGAGAATTATTTCGGCGGACCGACGCATTGTCCTCCGTTCGCGATGTCCGACACGGACCCCGGCCCTCTCACCGTGCGTCACACCCCACACTCACCGGACAAACAAAAGCCCTCCTACGGAACGCAGAACCACGCAGGCTGCGTATCGCTGAAAGACGCTGAGAATACGGCTGCTGCAGCTTTGCAGTTACAGCGTCATTCTGCGTTGGCGAAGCCTGCGGCGCGCGCGAAGCGCGCACAGCGTTGCGTCGTTCCGCCCTGGAGGCGCGAGAGATACCTATTTCAGACCTGTTGCGAATGCAGCTGACGGCTCGCAGTCTCACCCGATCGCCATCAACCTCCGTCATCGCAGGTCACCATTCCGCTTTGCCCTCGCGTTTCTCCTCGTCGCCGCAAGCACCCGACTCCTTGGCGCGAAGGATCTCGGCGTGTCGGATGACTACACGACGGAGCGGATGCCGGCGGTGAACGTCGGGCTGCTCGACGGCAAGCTTGCATGGCGACAGCACGACGGCGGGCACACCGACGCGCCGAACATCAAGTTCTTCGTGCGCTGGGCGGATGGCTTCTTCGGACGTAGCTACACGCCTGCACCACCAGTGCCCGCTGCATCGACGCCTGTCGGCGCGGCGCCGAGCGGTGCGTCGCAGGACGCGTGGCCTGCGGACAAGGCGACACCGCGCACGGATGCCAACTCGCTGCTTGCTCATCAGCAGTTGCTCGAGAAGCGGACGACGGGGAAGATCGACGTCTACTTCGTGGGTAACTCGATTACGCGCCGCTGGGGCGCCACCGATTATCCGGCCCTCCTCGCCAACTGGAAGGCGAACTTCTTCGGATGGAACGCGTCGGACTTCGGGTGGGGCGCGGACAAGATCGAGCACATGCTGTGGCGTATCGAGAACGGGGAGCTCGATGGCGTCAATCCGAAGGTCATCGTGATTCTCGCGGGCGCGAACAATGTCGGGAAGCGTGCCGGCACCGATGCGGATGTCGCGAACATCACACGAGGACTGAAGGCACTGCTCGACCTGTGCCGCAGCAAGGCGCCAAATGCGACAATCATCCTGACGGGGATCCTTCCGCGCAACGACAACATGGAGGTTGTGCCCGAGATCAACCGCATCAACGCCAACCTGGCGCGCTTCGCGGATGGCAAGCGTGTGCGCTACGTGAACGTGAACGACAAGCTGGCGTCAGCGGACGGCGTGTTGTTCGACGGAATGACGATGGACAAGCTGCATCCGACGCTCGAGGGCTATCAAGTCTGGGCGGATGCGCTCAAGCCGCTATTGGCGGAGATCCTGGGTCCACCGTCGGTAACGGACTTGGCGCCGCCTGCTACTGGGGATCCGAGTGCTCGCAAACCCCAGCATTGAGCGTGAGCGTGAGCTTCCAGCGATGAGCAGAAAGAGCTCGAAGCTCGAGCTCGAGCCCGTGCCCGAGCTCAAGCTCTGCATTGCTCATTGCTGGAAGCTTCACGCTCACGCTCATGCTCCGGCTGATAGCTCAACTCTGAGCGATCAGCCCCGCCATCATTCGCATCAAGCTCTCCTGTGTCGCTGCGGCTCTCGGCAGCTCGCCGACGAGACGACCATCGCGCAGGACGAGAATCCGCTCCGAGAGCGTGAGCACTTCCGGCAACTCGCTCGAGATGACGAGGATCGCGGTACCCGATGCCGCGAGTTGGCCGATCAGCGCGTGAATCTCCGCCTTCGCCCCGACGTCGACGCCGCGCGTGGGCTCGTCGAGAATCAGGATCTGTGGCTTGGTGGCCAGCCACTTCGCGAGCACCACCTTCTGCTGGTTGCCACCGGAGAGTCCCGCGACGGTCGCGTCCAGCCCGGGCGTCCGCACACGCAAGCGTTCGAACAGCTCGCTCGCCTGTGCGCGTTCACGCACGCGGTGAATCCAGGACAGCTTCGAGAGACGTTCGAGCGTAGGCAGCGACGTGTTGTGCAGCGCGCTCTCCGACAGCACCAGGCCTTGCCGCTTTCGATCCTCGGGCACGAAACCGATTCCCGCACGAATCGCCTGTCGCGGATCGGTGAACGTCACGCGCACCCCGCGCAGATAGAGCTCGCCCGCAGTCAGCGGCTCGAGGCCGAAGAGCGCGTTCGCCACCTCCGAGCGGCCCGCTCCCATCAGGCCCGCCAGCCCGACGATCTCGCCGGCGCGCAGCGTCAGCGACACATCCTCGAATTGACCACGCACCGTGAGATGCTCGGCACGCAACACCTCACCGCCCTCGGCATGCGCCTTCACCGGCGGGAGATATTCCGCCAGCGGACGGCCGATCATCATCTCGACGAGTTGGCCCTCGGTGAGGCCGTCGATGTCACGCGTCGCCACGTGCTGGCCGTCGCGCAGCACGCTGACCGCATCGCACAGCGCGAATATTTCCGGCATCCGGTGCGATACGTAGATGCACGTCACCCCGCGCTGCTTCAGACGACCGAGGAGCAGGTAAAGCCGTTCGGCCTCGGCCTGGCTTAGGCTGCTTGTCGGCTCGTCGAAGACGATGACGCGCGCGCCGCCGCCGACGGCGGCCGCGATCTGCACCATCTGCCGGTTGCCGATCGACAGGTCGCCGAGCTTGCCGCGCGCGTCGAGGACGGTCCCCGTTCCGGCAAGCAGCGCCGTGGCGCGACGATCCATCTCCTCGCGATCCACGAACCCGCGCCGCCGTGGGATGTCGCCGAGACAGAGGTTCTCGGCGACCGACAGGTTCTCGCAGAAGGCGAGCTCCTGGTGCACCATGCCGATGCCCTTGGCGATCGCATCGTGCGGCGACGCAAAGGAGACGGACTCACCGAAGACGACGATGCTCCCCTCGTCCGGCGATTGCAGGCCCGCGAGAATCTTTCCGAGCGTGCTCTTCCCCGCACCGTTCTCGCCGCAGAGCGCATGACATGATCCTGCGGCAATCTCGAGCGAGACGTCGCGCAACGCGCGCACGCCGGGAAACGACTTGTTGACTCCTTCGAGTCTTACGGCGACGTCGGTCACTTCACGCTCACATCTTGAGGTACTTCTCGTCGATGCCCGTGAAGCCCCACGCCTTCAACTGCTTCGCGTATTCGCCAAGATTCGCCTTCGTGACGCGGATGAGGTCCATCGTCATGATCGGCTGCGCGGGATCCTTCTTGTCGTGAACCTTCTCGAACAGTGTCTTCACGCCGACCGAGCCCCACATGTACACGGGCTGCGCGAGCAACACCGGCGCGATGCCCCTGTCCACATACGCGAGCGCGGCAGGCATCGCATCGACGGACGTCACCTTCTGCTTGGCTGGATTCAGGTCAGTGAGCAACGTCGGCGTCATGAGCGGCCACCCGCCGATCATTGCCCACCCGGTGATTTCGGGATACGCATTGTTGACGCGAACGACTTCGGCGGCGGCGTCCTGCGGCGCCTCGTTGTGATTGAACACGCCGACGATGCTGATCCCTGGATACTTCTTCGCCTCTTCCTTCACGCCCTTCACGCGGTTCTGCAGATTCGGCGCGTTCTGGTTGCCCGCGAGAATCGCCACCTTGCCCTTGCCGTTCAGGAGCGTCGCGAGCTCGGACATCACGCCGGCACCAGTACGCGCATCATCCGCTCCGTAGAATGCGAAGCGCTTTGACGCGGGGGCATCGCTGTCGAACATCATCACGGGAATCCCACGATCTACCGCGTCGTTGATCGCGCCGGTGAGCTTGCCCGCGTCCGACGCAGAGAGCAGGATCGCCGACGCGCCCTCGTTCACGGCCTGGCCGACGCGCTGTGCCTGCACCTGCGCATCTTCCTTTGCCGGTGTGAGCCACGCGATCTCCACCGGCACCTTGGTGCTATCTGACAGCTTTTTCGCCATCTCCTCGGCGCCCGTGCGCGCGGCGAGGAAGACGGGATTGTCGGAACTCTTGCCGATGACGGCAATCACCATTTTGCCACTGCCGGGTGTCGCTGTGCCAGCGGCAACCTTGGTCGTGTCCGCGGGCTTGTCCGCGCCTTTCGAGCAGGCGAGAGTCCACACGCTCGCGACGAGCAGTGTCGACATCGTACGAAGGAATCGCTTGTCCATTCTCGTTGGTCCGATTGAAGGGTTGTCGTAAGTCACGCAAGAACGCAAGCTGAACGACGCAACGCAGTGCGCGCGTCGCGCGCGACGCATGCTGCGCCAACGCAGACAGACACAGTTACTGCAGTTGCTGCGACATCCTGCGTGGCGAAGCCTGCGGCTTTCCGCGTGCGGAGTCGACCTTTTCCAGGGAACGCATACAGATCATGCCCGCCCCGCCCGACTCAAGCGACGAGCCGTCGCGCGGGTGCTCCACTGATCGACAACAACCGCGATGATGATCGCACAGCCAATCACGATCCACTCGTAGTTCTGGTCGAAGTGCAGCGTACGGATCGACTGCCGGAAGAGCACGATGAGCACCGCGCCGAGCATCGCGCCAACCGCGCTGCCCTTGCCGCCGAGCAGGCTCGCGCCGCCGACGACCGCGGACGCGATGACGTACAGCTCGTAGCCCTGTGCGTCGCCCGACGAGACCGACCCATAGAAGCCCGCGCCGAGAAACGTGGCGATGCCGGCGGTGAGCCCCGAGACGGCGAAGACGCCGATCTGGATGCGCGCCAGGGAGAGCCCGGCAAAGCGGCTCGCCTCCAGATTGCCGCCGAACGCAAAGACATGTCGACCCATCACGGTGCGCGTGAGGTAGATCGCGCCGATGACGGTGATGACGATCATGCACAGCATCGGCACCGGATACAGTCCGCGCGAGAGCCCGAGCGGCGCCTTCACGAATGCCGTCAGCGCGGTGGGGAGAATGATGCTCTCCGCCTTCGTGGCCACGAACGCGATGCCGCGCAAGATCCACATCGTGCCGAGCGTGATGATGAATGGATGCACACGCAGTCCGACGACGAGTGCGCCATTCAACAGGCCGCACAGTAGTCCCACGCCAGCGCACGTCGCGAACCCGATCAGCACGGTCGACGAATCGCCCATCGGCCCGAGCTTGCGCATCAGGAGTCCGACCGACACGCCGGCCAGGGCGTAGATGGATCCGACGGAGAGGTCGATGCCGCCGGAGATGATGACGAGCGTCGCGCCGATGGCCATGATCGCGAAGAAGCTCGCGTCGGTCGCGGTCTGTATGAGCGTATTCGCGTTCCAGAAGTTGTTGATCATCGCCCCCGACGTGCGGTCGGGATGCGAACCCGCCAACACGGTCAGTGCAATGGCCACCAGTGCAACGACGATGACGAGCCCAGTCTCCTGCGACCCAAGAATACGGCGGACAATAGGATGCATGCGGTAAGTTGGCGCGTCGTCACGGGCATAGCGAGGGAGTGCGGCGTCGAAAGCAGGTCCCTCGGTCGCGCTTTGCGCTCGTGTCGGGGCGACAAACAAGTCCTTGTCGTCCCGAGCGAAGTCGAGGAACCTGCTTTCTCGTCGTCCTACGCGATCCGCGCAGCATGGTACGCCTTGCGGAAGCGCGCATACGGCTCTGCGTACGCCTCATGTCCGCCCGCCTGCGGATGCTCGGCCGCACCACGCGTGAGCGTCGCCCGCGCCGCGCAGGCGAGGTCGGCGTACGCACCGACCCCGACAGCCGCCAGCAGGGCCGCACCATACGCCGGACCTTCCTCGCGATTCACCGTGCGCACCGGCAACCCGAACACCTCTGCCTGCAGTCGCCGGATGAACGCGCTCCTCGCCCCGCCACCCGTGAGCAACACCTGATTGGGCGACAGCTCGAGATCCTGGAGGATCGTGAGCGAATCGCGCAGCGCGAACGCCACGCCCTCGAGCACGGCGCGCGTGGTGTGCGCGCGTGTGTGCGCGAGGCTCAGTCCGAGGAATGCGCCACGTGCCGCCGCATCGCGGTGCGGCGTGCGCTCACCCTGGAGATACGGCAGGAACGTCACGCCCTCCGAGCCGGCAGCGACTGTCGCGGCTTCCCCGTCGAGTCGCATGTCGGCATCAGCGACGCCGGCGAGTTCGCGCGCGAACTGGTCGCGATACCAACTGAACGCGCCGCCCGCCGACAGCACGACGCCCATCATGTACCAGACACCAGGCGCAACGTGACAGAAGGTATGTGCACGCAGCTTGGGATCGACACGCGGCTCGAGCATCGGCGCGAGCACCGTACCCGACGTCCCCCAACTCGATACCACCTCCCCTGCCGTGACCGCACCGACACCTGCCGCTCCGCACGCATTGTCCGCTCCTCCGCCGACAACCGGTGTGCCCTGCGCGAGACCGGTCGCGGCAGCGGCATCGGCTGTGATTGAGCCGAGCACCTCCGACGACCCACCAACGGTCGGCAAGATCGACATCGGAACGTCGACCGCCTTCATGATCTCCTCGCTCCAGCGCAAATGCGCCGTGTCGTACATCAACGTCGCCGACGCGTCGGACGGATCCGTCGCCAACACGCCGGTGAGGCGATAGCGGATGTAGTCCTTCGGCAGCATCACAGTCGCCAACCGCGCGTACGCGTCGGGCTCGTGCGTCCGCAGCCACAGCACCTTAGGCAGCGTGAATCCCTCGAGCGCCGGATTGCATGCGAGATCGCGCAGACGTTCTTCGCCGCCCACGCGTTCGGTGATCTCGGCGCATTCGGCCGTCGTGCGTCCATCACACCAGAGCAGTGCCGGGCGGATCACGTCGCCCGACGTGTCGAGTAAGACCGACGAATGCATCTGCCCCGAGATGCCGACGCCAGCGATGACAGCATCGGGCTTCGCGGCCTTCACCGCCTTGATCGACGCAAGCGCCGCCGACCACCAGGCGTGCGGGTCCTGCTCGGCCCACCCCGGCTTCGGCGTCTGCATCGTCAGCGGCAACGTCGCATTCGCAACGACGTCGCCGTTCGACGACACGAGAATGGCCTTCACACCACTCGTGCCGACGTCGAGACCGAGGAACACCTGCTCGGCCACCTCAGCGCACCCCGAGCAGCAACTCCACGGTCAGCTGGTCGAGTTTCTCGTACGCATAGCCCTTCGCCCGCATCGCCTCGAGATCGAACTGCTCGTCCTTGATGGCCTGTGCGTCCTTGATGTAGCTGATGCGCCCACCGGGTGCCGCGCCGCGCGCCGCGAGGTCGCCGAGCAGTTGCTGGATCTCTGCATCCGCATTGAACGCTGCGACCTTCTCCTTGAGGATCAGGTACGTACGCATGCTGCCGAGCGCGAAGTCCCACACGCCGGCTTCGTCTTCCGTGCGATAGGCATGGCTGTCGAAGTGCCGCATGCGGGTATAGCCTGAGTCCTCGAGCAGCTTCACGAGGAAGAACGCCTGCTTGATGTCCTCGCTGCCGAAGCGATGATCCTGATCGTAGCGGCCAGGCTTCTGCGCATTGAGGTCGATGTGGAACAGCTTGCCCGCCTCGATCGCCTGCGCGACGCCGTGCGCGAAGTCGAGACCGGCCATCGTGTCGTGCGCGATCTCGGGATTCACGCCGACCATGTCCGGATGGTCGAGCGTGTAGATGAACGCGAGCGCGTGCCCGATCGTCGGGAGAAACATGTCGCCGCGTGGCTCGTTCGGCTTCGGCTCGAGCGCAAACTTGTAGTTGTAGCCCTGCGCGATGTTGTACTCGCAGAGAAAGTTGATCGCGTCGCGGAACCACTTCATGGCTTCGCGCGCGTCCTTCGACGCATTCGTCTCCACGCCCTCGCGACCGCCCCAGAACACATAGGTCTCCGCGCCGAACTCGGCGCCGAGGTCCATGGCGCGCATCGTCTTCTGGATGGCATGACGACGCACCGTGGCGTCGTTGCTCGTGAACGCGCCGTCGCGGAACACCGGATCGCCGAAGAGATTCGTCGTCGCCATCGGGACCTTCAGGCCACTCTCCGCCAACGCTGCCTTGAAGTCGCGACAGATCTTCTCACGCTCGGCGGTCGTCGCGTCGCGGGGAACGAGATCGTTGTCGTGAAAGTTCACGCCGTACGCGCCGAGCTCGCCGAGCTTCTGGACGATGCGCACGGGCGAGATGGCTGGACGCACGGCGTCGCCGAATGGATCGCGTCCTGTATTTCCCACCGTCCACAGGCCGAACGTGAAGTGATGCTCCGGCTTCGGCGTATAGGCGTCGTTCGTCGATTTGCTGGTCATTGGAAGCGCGGTCTAGGGAATGGGCTCGCAACGCGGCTTGTCGCGATTAGCCGAGCAGCGAATCTGTTGGTAGTACGCAAGCGGATGCGCCGGCTGCTCGAATGCGGCAGGAATGGGCTGGCGCGAAGACGTCTGGAAGTAGGTCAATGCGGCGTCGCGCCACCAGCGTGCTTCCCTTTCCTGAATGGCGAGAAAGTCTTTCACGGCGTGAAAACGCGGCGCGTCGACGGAACCCTCGACCGAGTCCCACGTCTTCTGCATCGAGCGCACGGAGTCGACGCCGGCGGGATTTGTTATTTGTGCGAACATAAGTGGCCTGCCCGCCGTCCGCCATGATGAAATGGCCTTCGGCGTGAGCGTGGGCCTTCAGCAGGAGCGCGAGCGTGAGCGTGGGCCTCCAGCAATGAGCATGTCAGGGCTCGGGCTGGAGCTCGATCTCGAGGTCGAGCTCAAGCTCAGGCTCTAAATGGCTCAATGCTGGAGGCTTCACGCTCATGCTCATGCTCCAGCTCAGGACCTTTATCGCTTCGTATTCGGGTAGAGCGGAAACGCCATCGCGAGCGTCTTGACCTCGGACCGCACCTGCGCCGCCACCGATACATCATCCGGCGCCGACAGCACACGGTCGATCAACGCCGCGATCTGCACCATCTCGCCCTCCTTCATGCCGCGCGTCGTCACGGCCGGCGTTCCGATGCGCACCCCACTCGTCACGAACGGCGACTGCGTCTCCTTCGGCACCGTGTTCTTGTTGACCGTGATGCCTGCAATGTCCAACGCCTTCTCGGCCACCTTCCCCGTGAGGCCCTTGTTGCGCAGGTCCACGAGCATGAGGTGATTGTCCGTGCCGCCCGACACGAGCTGATAGTCCGTCGCGACGAGCGCTTTCGCCAGCGCCTGCGCGTTCGCGACGATTTGCTTGCAGTAGACGGTGAACGCCGGCTCGAGCGCCTCCTTGAACGCGACAGCCTTCGCGGCGATCACATGCTCGAGAGGTCCACCCTGCGTCCCCGGGAACGTCGCCTTGTTCACCGCAGCCGCGTGCTCCGCCTTGCAAAGGATCATGCCGCCGCGCGGGCCACGCAACGTCTTGTGCGTCGTCGTGGTGACGACGTCCGCATGCGGCACCGGACTCGGATAGACGCCGGTGGCCGACAGTCCCGCGAAGTGCGCCATGTCCACCATGAAGATCGCGCCGATCTCCTTCGCGACTTCGGCGAACGCGGCGAAGTCGACGACGCGCGAATACGCACTGTAGCCGGCGATGATCATCTTCGGCTTGTGCTCGCGCGCCTGCTTCCGCACGGCGTCGTAGTCGATGTAGCCCTTGTCATCGAGGCCGTACGAGATGGCCTTGTAGAGCAGCCCGGAGAAATTCACCGGCGAGCCATGCGTGAGATGACCGCCCTGCGAAAGGTCCATGCCGAGGAAGGTGTCGCCCGGCTTGAGGAAGGCGAGGAATACTGCGGCGTTGGCCTGCGCGCCGGAGTGCGGCTGCACGTTCGCGTGATCGGCGCCGAACAGCTGCTTCGCGCGGTCGATCGCGAGTTGCTCGACCTTGTCCACGACTTCGCACCCACCGTAGTATCGCTTGCCCGGAAGCCCCTCGGCGTACTTGTTGGTGAGCGGAGAGCCCATCGCCTCCATCACCGCCGGCGACACGAAGTTCTCGCTCGCGATGAGCTCGAGGCCGTCGTTCTGGCGCGTGATCTCCTCGCCGATCAGCTCCGCGATCTCGGCATCGGCCTGCCGTAGCGCTTCACCGGGGGGACACCGGTTCCAATCGGTCCAGGACGACATCAGGAATTCTCCGTGGTGGAATGCTCGTCGATCTCGATCTTCGCCACGCGTCGTGCGTGACGTCCGCCGGCGAACGGCGTGTCGAGCCATGCTTTCAGGATGTCACGCCCTTCCTGCTCACCGACGAACCGCGCCGGCAGCACGAGGACATTCGCATCGTTGTGCTCGCGCGCGAGCGCGGCGATCTCGGGTGTCCATGCGACGGCCGCCCGCACATGCGGATGACGATTCGCGGCGTACGACATGCCGAGGCCCGTGCCGCAGAGCAGGATGCCCCGATCATTGTCGCCGTTCGACACGCGTTCCGCGAGCGGATGCGCATAGTCGGCGTAGTCGATGGACGCGTCGGTGCTTGGCCCGAGGTCTTCGACGTCGTAGCCAAGTGTCTTCAATTCGGCCTCGAGCGTTTCCTTCAGCTCGAAGCCGGCATGATCGGATGCAATAAGAATCGTTTGCTTGGACATTGTGAGTTGAAGTGTAGGGGTCAGGGGTAAGAGTTTAGGGATCTTGTCCCTGCACCCTCACCCCTCACCCCTTACCCTTTATTTATTCGGCCACGCCGGCCACGTCCGCACCATTCCCGCCACCGCCTTGATGCGCTGCTCGGCGAGACGATCGGCGGCCACATAAGTAGGAACTGTATCCTTCTTCGCGATCGCGAACACCTTGAGAATCGTGTCGTAGATCTCGTCCGCCTTGCGGAACGCTCGCGCCGAGCTCCAGCCCGCGAGCTCCGAGTAGACGTTGATCACGCCACCGGCGTTCGCGACGTAGTCCGGCGCGTAGAGAATGCCCTTCTCCTCGAGGGCGACGCCGTGCCGCTCCTCGAGCAACACGTTGTTAGCGGCACCGGCGACGATCTCCACCTTGAGTTGCGGCATCGTCTTGTCGTTGATGATGCCACCGAGCGCGCACGGCGCGAAGATGTCGGCCTGCACGGCATAGATCTCATCGGGCGCCACCGACCGCGCGCCGAACTCCGACACCACCTGCTTCACGCGCTCTGCGTCGATGTCGGTGACGATGAGCTTCGCGCCCGCCTCGTGTAGCTCCTTCATCAGGTAGTAGCCAACGTGTCCGGCGCCCTGCACCGTGATGGTCTTGGTGCTGAGATCATCGGAGCCCCAGCGTTCCTTCGCCGATGCCTGAATGGCGCGGAAGACGCCGTGTGCCGTGACGGGCGAGGGATCGCCCGAGCGGCCCGCGAGGCCGGAGACATTCTTCGTCTCCATGTGGACGAAATCCATGTCGGCGGTGCTGGTGCCGACGTCTTCCGCCGTGATGTAGCGCCCGCCGAGCGATTCGACGAAGCGGCCGTGCGCGCGGAAGATCATCTCGCGATCATGCGTCTTGTTGTTGCCGATGATGACCGACTTGCCGCCGCCGAGGTTGAGGCCGGCCACGGCGTTCTTGTACGTCATGCCGCGCGCGAGGCGCAACGCGTCGACGATGGCCTCCTCGTCGCTGCCGTACTGCCAGAAGCGCGTGCCGCCGAGCGCGGGCCCGAGCGTGGTGCTGTGAATGGCGATGATGCCGCGATAGCCAGCAGACGAGTCGTTGCAGATCACCAGCTGTTCGTGCCCCATGCTGGCGATCGTATCAAAGAGGTTCATTGGTTCTATCGAGTTGAGTAGGGATTGGGCACCTCACGAGCGCGATGCATAGAGCTCCCGTGCGATGACGATGCGCTGCACTTCAGAGGTGCCTTCGTAAATCTCCGTGATTTTCGCATCTCGGAACAACTTCTCGACGGGATAGTCCTTCACGTACCCATACCCGCCGAAGATCTGTATCGCTTCCGTCGTGACGTACATCGCGGTTTCGCTCGCGAGCAGCTTGCACATCGAGCCATGCATCGTCGTCGACTCGCCGCGATCCTTCGCCGCCGCCGTTGCGTGCAACAGTGCGCGCGCCGAGGTGATGCGCGCGCCCATGTCGGCGAGCTTGAATTGAATCGCCTGAAACTCTCGAATGGGCTTGCCGAACTGCTTCCGCTCGGCCGCGTAATCGAGCGACGCATCGAGCGCGGCCTGCGCAATGCCGAGCGCCTGCGCGGCGATGCCGAGCCTGCCGTTGTCGAGCGACTTCATCGCGTAGATGAAACCCTGCCCTTCGTCGCCGAGGAGGTTCGCGCCCGGCACGCGCAGCCCGTCGAAGTTGAGCATCACGGTCGGTGACGCCCGCAGCCCCATCTTGTCTTCCTTCTTGCCGACGTGGAAGCCCGCGAGATCCGGCGTCACGATGAACGCCGAGATACCCTTCGATCCCCGGCGCGCTTCGGATGAATCCGTGCGCGCCATGACCATGATGACGTCGGCGAAGCTGCCCGACGTCACCCAGCTCTTGGTGCCGCTCAAGAGCCAGTCGTCGCCGTCGCGGACGGCCTGACAGGAGAGCGACGACGCATCGGAGCCGGCCTCGGGCTCACTGAGTGCGAACGCGCCGATCAACTCGCCGCGGGCCATCGGCCTGAGGTAGCGCTCCTTCTGCTCAGCGCTGCCGAAGTTGAGCAGCATCTGCGTGGGCAGCGAGTTGTGCACGCTCATCAGC
>JBDSML010000266.1:0-14163 GCA_039915865.1 Gemmatimonadaceae bacterium
CACGGCCTTCATCGCCTCTGTGTGCCCAGGCATCCCCCACATGCCTTCCTTCGCTTGACCACAAATGGTTCAAGCAGAAATACGCGCGTTGCTATCGCAATCTACCTATTACCAACTCCCATTCCGCTGCCGCGCTGCGCATTGACGCCAGCCCGAGAGCACAATGAAACTCGGTAAAGATTCCATTTCCCACGATTTGCCGCCGGCCAAAAAAGACCATACAAAAGGCCGACGACCCATCCTCTGTCCTTCACTTTTCAAACAGCGTTCCGCGATTCAGAAACTCTCGCGGTGAGCCTTGCATTGTAAACGGCGGTGAGAACGCGTGCAAGTCCTCTCACACCATCGATTTCACATCCTCGAAATCTCCCCCAGACAACACAAAAAGTGCACGTCGGTGAAGGGTCGTAATGGTACCCGATTCACACATCGAATTCAAGGCGGTGAAATCCCCAACCGGAAGATCAACTGCTCGACACGGATGACCCCGGACACCGACCGAATCGACACCAATGACCGCCTCATCTATAAAGCGCCGTGCCCCTCCATGACCCGGCGCCCTCTGTGGCTCGCCAGAGTGCGTCTCCACATACCGTCGGCTCTCGTACCCGTCTTCGCGCGTGCTCCTCCACTTTCGGCGCGGACTTACCTTCCGCCAATGCACACCGCCACCGTCTCCACCAAGGGCGCTCGCCGCTGGGCCGAAGGACACCCCTGGATCTACCGCAGCGACGTCATCGAACGACCGGTCGACCAACCCGGCGCCGTACGAGTCATCGACCCACGTGGCAAACCCATCGGTGTCGCACTCTGGAGCCCCAAATCGGAGATCTCCCTCCGCCTCCTCGACCGCAACCCCGACACCACCATCGACGGCGCCTGGTGGCACACCGCCCTCACCCGCACCATCGCCCGCCGTGCCTCACTCGGCGCCGACACCAACGCCTACCGGCTCGTGCACGGCGAAGGCGATCTGCTTCCCTCGCTCGTCGTCGACCGGTACGACCGATGGCTCGTCGTCCAGCTCATGAGCGCAGGACTCGAGACCTTCCGCACTGAGATCGTCGACGCGCTCCGCACCCTGCTCGACCCCGCCGGCATCCTCGCACGGAACGACGTCTCCCTTCGCGCGAAGGAAGGACTCGACAAGAACGTCGAGCTCCTCTTCAGCGACGTTCCCGATGAGATCGAGGTCAACGAACACGGCGTGCGCTACCTCGCCGCACCATGGAAGGGACAGAAGACCGGCGCCTTTCTCGACCAACGCGAGAATCGCGCACTCGTCGGCCGCGTCGCACGCGGACGCGCACTCGACTGCTTCAGCTATCACGGCTCGTTCGCGCTACACCTCGCGCGAAACGCCGATCACGTCACCGCGCTCGACGCATCCGAGCACGCCCTCACCCGCGCCGAAGAAAACTTCGCGCGGAATGGACTGTCGAACGGCACCTTCGTCGAGGCCAACGCATTCGAATATCTGAAGGCCCAGGAGCGCGAACGCACGCGCTTCGAGACGATCGTCCTCGACCCACCGGCATTCGCGAAGACACGCGCGGCGTTGCCCGCGGCGATGCGCGGCTACAAGGAGATCAACCTCCGTGCGATGCGCCTGCTCTCACCGGGCGGACTGCTCTTCACGGCGAGCTGTTCCTTCCATCTCACCAAGGCCCTGTTCCTCGAGATGCTCGTCGATGCCGCGGCCGATAGCGGACGACACATCGTGCTTCGTGAAATTCGCGGCCAACCGTTGGACCATCCCGAGTTGTTGACCGTTCCGGAAACGGGTTACATCAAGGGTGCGTTACTCGAAGCGCTGGATTGACGGGACGCTTCGCTTTGCTCGCTTACGGCCATGGCGCGCAAGGTCAGTGGTCGTCCTAAGGGCCGCACCGCGGCCCGCCCGCAAGCGCGAAGCGCGCACCGCCTCACACCTGACACGTGGGACAGAAGTACGTCGACCGCCCCGCCTGGACAACGCGCTCGATGGGCGTCTTGTCACGGTGACACGGCAAGCCCTCACGATCGTACACGTCGAGACCCACCGTGCTGTCCTCCGTGTACCGCGACCCCGTCGCGCGCTTCAGCACGAACGCGATCGCCTTTCGCAGCGACTTCACCCGTGCCGTCGTCAGTGAATTGCCCGGCGCGCGCGGATCGATCTTCGCGCGCCACAGCGACTCCGCCGCGTAGATGTTGCCGAGACCCGCAATCAGTTTCTGGTCGAGCAGCGCGGGCTTGATCGGACCCTTTCGCGTCGCCAGCGCCACACCGAGCTGCTCGGCCGTCCACCCGGGATCCGCCGCGTCGGGGCCAAGGCCAAGGTCGAGCGCCGAACCGGCGTTGTGCAATTCGATGGTGCCGAGCGCACGCGAGTCGACGAAAATGAGCCGAGTGCCGTCGGTGAACTCGAGCACGGCGCGCGCAAAGCGCGGGAGCTCGTCGTGCACCTTGCCGTACTCCCAATCGCCATTCATGCGAAAATGCGCGTGAAGGATGCGACCATCGTCGAGATGGAGGAGCTGATGCTTGCCTCGGCGCTCGACACGCTCGACGCGCGCACCCGCGAGTGAGCGCAGTCGCGCTGGCGTGAGACGTCGCTGGAAAGCCGGATGCAGCAGCTTGAGACGCGCGATGGTGCGCCCCTTCGCGCGGCGGCGCAACACATTCATGGCGGCTTCGACTTCGGGAAGCTCGGGCATTGGACTTTCGGACGAGAGAAGGAGCCGTGCACGTCACGCACGTTGACATCGTTGACGTAAGCTACGCAAAATCCAGCGAATGCTCACGCTGCGATATTCCAGCGCCATCGCTGCGACGCCGTCGCTTGGACGGCACTGGAGTTCCGTGCTCGATATGCTGAGCAACGGTGTTGTGATTCTCGCGGTGTCGGTCGCGCCGCGCGGCCTCTTGCGACTCGGCTATCTGTACGCCGACGCCGCCCTCGGCGTTATCGTCATGCTGATCATCGCGTGGAGTGAATTCCGGATTCTGCACGGCTCGATTCCGATTCTCGTCGACGCACGGGCGGTGGAGGCAGGTCGTCTCGCCGAGATCGTCGCGACGATACGTGGTGTGAAGCGCGGACGCGCCGCTCGCTCGCGTCGAACATCGTCGATGGTGCGACATCGGTAAACGATGCGCACGATTTTACGGATGATGTGTTGGGGGCGCGATCGCGAGAGAGCTGGGCACCGCTGAGCAATCGTCTACGTCGAGCCGGCATAGCGGCAAACACTGTCGCCCCGCCAGAAATGGAACTGCCGAAGCTAACGCCGGGAGAATTGTTCCGGTTGCAGCTGCCAGGGACAGGTCCCGCAGAGAGGCGTTGATCTGGAGATCACAACCCGCAACTGCCTGACTGAATCATGTGAATTGAAAAGGATTTCATCGCGACGCGGCTCCCTGGCGGTGCGTATGGAGCGACATGCCTCGTGTCCGCACGCCATGCGGAACACATTCCAGGAAATTCGCATGATTCGAGTCTTGGAAGTCGCCGCCGAGATGCCAGAACGCAATCCCGATTTTCCGCCGAGCCTGCCAGTACGATAAACAGAGTCATAAACATTTGGTGTAAGATATGTGACCACAGACACTTGCGCGGTTGGCTGGATGTTCTAGCTTAGATCCGTCTCCAGCCCCTTCGTCAATGGCCCTCCGGCCGTCCCGATCTCTCAAATACGAGTACGCGCTCTACCTGGAGCGTGAGATCGAGAACTACAAGGAATCGGTGCCGCGGAGCGTACTCCTGTCCATCGGAGACGATGCGGTGCGGGCGCTCGCTGGGCAGCAGCAGTTCGCGCTGACCGAGCTGCTCCTCTGCGACGAGGTGGACAAGATCATCTTCAAGCGGCTCCGCCTCGAGAGCTACACCGTGTGGCGGAAGAATCGCGTCAAGCTCCTCGCGGAGCTTCGACGTCCCGAGCACTGGGGGCTGACGCGTGACGATCCGGTCGTGCGCGCCGTGCACGCCGTCGGTGGCGATTCGCGCGTGCTCGTCGCGGGGGCGCAAGTTGAAACGCCGGCGCTCTATCTCGCGGCAAATGGATGCGATGTGACGGCGTTCTCCGAGCCGGACGCCGTACAGCGAGTGATGGACGCCGCGGAACAGGCGGGGTTGGGCGAGCGTGTGCACGCGAGCGCCGATGCCCTCGAGTCGTTCACCCCTGCTGAGCCGCTCACGGCGGTTATCTACACACAGGCGGCATTTTCGGGGCTGAGTGCAGCCGAGCGAGCGCGTGTCATCCAGGTACTGCAGAGCGCGACGGCAGATGGAGGCGTCCACCTCGTGCAGACGATCGCTGCGGGCAAGCGAACCGCAGTGTCGATCGACGAGCTTCAGCGTCGCTATCGCGGCTGGGACATCACGATCGAGGAGAGCGCACCGAACAGCTTCATGGCGCGGAAGGGTATCGCCTGATTGCAGGAACCGATTGGACGTGTATCTCATCGACACACAAACGTTCGATTTGTGCGTATCAGAACGACACGATGGCAATGCGGCTCTGCCCGCTAGCTTTGCGATAACTCGCTATTGTAGAACGACTTACAATCGATACAAATGTTGGCACCCAAGCTGCCTTAATGCGAATTGCCCCCGCCCGTTCCGGGGGCATTCCTTTGTAGAGACGCAGCTATCTATATGATGCAGCAGGACAAGACGCAGACCCAGTTCGACGAGCCCGCGGGGATTGTCATCTCCCGCGGGTGGGAGCCGGAGACCACGCCGCGCTTCAGCGCATACATGTACATGTGGGCGCCCGATACCGACGACGAGACCGAACTCGACGCTCAAGCCGCCTGAGCTGACCCCTCTTCAGTTGATGAAAGCGCCGCGGAATTTTCCGCGGCGCTTTCTGTTTTCGATGGGCTCGGTACGCGCCTTGCCCCGCGTGCAGCCGTGCAGAGACCTGAAGAGTGGGAGAGCGAGCGCACGCAGCTTCTCGGACGACGTATCTCGGAGCTCGGCCTCGCGATACGCGGAACGCGCGTTGAGCAACTGACGTCGCGACTGTACGAGGAGCTCGCGGCACGGGCCGTCGCATTTCATCCGCCTGTGTACCTCAGTGACCAATGGGGTTGCCCAGACGGATCGCCGATCATCGGCGTTCCGTTCTATCTGGCGGACGATCGCCTCGAGCGCATCGAAGCGGAACATGCGGGCGCCATCGAGAGCGATGATGAGGCAATGCGTTACCTCCGCCACGAAGCGGGGCATGCGGTGAACTACGCCTTTCATCTCTACGAGCGCGAGGACTTCAACGCACTCTTCGGCGACTACACGCGTCCATATCGCGAGCACTACGCCGCGGACCCGCTGTCACGCGCGCACGTGCGGCACATCCTCGGCTGGTACGCGCAAAAACATCCCGACGAGGATTTCGCCGAAACGTTCGCGGTGTGGATGACGCCAGGTCTGGATTGGCGCACGGAGTACGCGGGTTGGAGTGCGGTCGACAAGCTGGAGTGGGTCGACGCGGTGATGCGCACCGTGGGAGCGCAGCAGCCGGTCATTCCCGAGCTCACCGACGACGATCTTCCCGTCGAATCGATGCACTGGACCGTGGCCGAGCACTACGAGAGCGACGAAGAGCTCAGGGTGGGCGATGCGCGCCAGTTCGACGGCGACCTCCGGCGCATCTTCGCGCGCGTGGCCGACGCACCAGCGGGGGAAACCGCGCACGATTTTCTCGAGCGCCATGAGGGCGAGTTGGTCGCGCGTCTGTCGTACTGGGCGGGAGTCGGTCCGGCGGCGGTGCGCTCGCTCATTCGTGGGCTCGGTCAGCGCGCGTCGGCGCTGGCGTTGCGCGTCGCCGGTCTCGATGCGGCGACGCTCATCGAGCTGACGGCGTTCGGAACGGCCGTACTCCTGCACTGGCGATACACGCGCGTCGTCGACGCGCCTCCTCATACGACGGACCAATGAACATCACTCTCCTGCACGGCGCAGATGCCGCGGAGTCGCCGGAAGATCCGGTGCTCGGCCAGCTCGAGGCGGCGCTTCGCGCACTCGGCCACGAGCCTTCGCGCGTGTCCGTGGCTGCGGATGTCGAGCCGGTGATTGCGGCACTGCATGCCGCGAACCCGGCCCTCGTGGTCAACCTCGCGGAGTCGTTCGACGGCAAGAGCGCGCTCGAATCGAATGTGGCGGCGTTGTTGAACCTCCTCGGACTTCGCTATACGGGCTCGAGCCCCGCGGCGCTATTGATGGCGGGCGACAAGAGCCTGACGAAGAAGGTGCTGAGCTTTCACGAGATCCTCACGCCGCAGTTCGCGACGGTGTATCGCGGTGCACTCGATCACGTGGGCAACCTCGCCTTTCCATTGATCGTGAAGCCGCCGCAGGAGGATGCGTCGCTGGGTATCACGTCGAAGAGCGTCGTGCGCGACATTCGCGAGCTGCTCGGCACGATGGACGCATTGCAGCGGGAGTTTCAGTCGCCGGTGCTCGTCGAGGAATTCGTCGAGGGACGCGAGTTCTACGTCGGAGTGCTTGGCAATGCGACGCCGGTCGCGCTTCCCGTCATCGAGCTCGACTTCAGCGCATTTCCTGCGGATCGACCGAAGGTAGCGAGCTATGAAGCAAAGTGGGGTGAAGGCGGAACGGGTGGGACTTCGGAGACAGGCGCGGAGTTCGCCGGCACGAAGTCGATCTTCCCGACGGACGTTCCACCCGAGCTGCTCGAGCGGATGCAGCGAGTCGCGGTGGAGTCGTTCAACGCACTGCGACTGCGCGATTATGGCCGCGTGGACCTGCGCGTGACGCCGAAGGAAGAGATCTACGTCATCGAGGTGAATCCGAACTGCTACCTGGAGCAGAGTGGTGAATTCTCGCGTGCGGCGGCGGAATCGGGGATTGCACACGATGCATTGATCGCCCGCATCATCGAATTGGCGCAAGGGCGATACACCAGGTGACACAACGAAAGAAGCCGGCGCCAAGGCGCCGGCTTCTCCGTTGTGCTCGAACGAAAACTACTTCTTGGCCTTCTTTGCAGCCTTCTTCCGAGCGCCGCCCTTCTTTGCAGCCTTCTTGGCGCCACCCTTCTTGGCAGCCTTCTTCGCACCCTTCTTTGCGCCAGTCTTCTTGGCAGCCTTCTTTGCTCCCTTCTTTGCGGCCATGGTAGTCTCCAGTGATGGAGTGAAACGCCCGATCGAACCCCCGGTGGTTCGTACGAGCCAGTGGCTGGACGCCGAAGCGTCTTCCCCACCGCGGCACGATTCTCATGGCGAGACTCGTGACGACGTGCGTCGCCGACCTACATGGCGCCGCTGAAGCTTTCGATATGTGTGTCGCGCACCATTGCTGGTGCGGCGGTAAACAGCAAGAACTCTACCGCTCTGGTCATTTCCCGCTCCAGCATCGGGATCGAACCGACGAGCGCATGCGCTGAGTTGTGTCGTGAAGAGGCAGTTGCAGCGGAGTCGCCGAGGAGCGGCGACGCGATGGCCGAGTGATCGGCGGCGCGGGCGGCGGATGGGGCCGTGGCGATTGTCGTGATCGCGGCGGCGAATGCAGATGATGTCCTGAACGACTCTCTGCGGGAAGAACCCACGCAATACCCTGAGCTTGTTTGAACTACGATGCGTGATCGGAAGACGACGCACCATCAATAAATGCAACTTGCGCGAATATAGGAACCGGTGAAATCACACGCAATAGTGAATCGCGCGTCTCATTGCAAATGCACGCTCGCCGTTTCGAACATCGCATGCCGTGATGCGGCTCACGCTCGATCATCGCGCATCGCATGACGCACTTCCCTCACTCGCGGTGTCCAGCGAGTTTTCGATCACGCCGAGCGACGCGCGCGGCAGTCGGATTCACTCTGAAATGCATGCGAGGCGCACGTGAGAGCGCTGGTGAAGGAGACGGCCGGTCCTGGTTTCGTACTGCGTGACGTTCCGCAGCCGGTCATTCGCGACGACGAGGTGTTGATCAAGGTTCGTCGCGCCGGAGTATGCGGCACCGACGTGCACATCTACGATTGGGATGCATGGGCGCAGGGGCGCTGCCGTCCGCCCTTCACCGTCGGACACGAGTTCGCCGGCGACGTCGTGCAGGTGGGAAGTCTCGTTGCCGACGTGCGGGAGGGCGATCGCGTCACGGCGGAAGGACACATCGTGTGCGGGCGCTGCCACCTCTGTCGCACCGGCAACGCGCACGTCTGCCCGAACACGAAGATCATCGGCGTCGACCGCGACGGATGCTTTGCCGACTTCATCGCGATGCCGGCGTCGAACGTCTGGCATCTCGACGATGCGGTGTCGTACGAGATCGGCGGCATCCACGATCCGATGGGCAACGCGTTTCACACGGCGCTCGTCGGCACGGAGATGTCGGGCAAGACGGTGCTCGTCACCGGCTGCGGGCCGATCGGCATCTTCGCCGTCGGCATCTGCAAGGCGGCCGGCGCGTCGCGGATCATCGCCAGCGACGTGAATCCGACGCGGCTCGAGCTCGCGCGCACGATGGGCGCACACGACGCCGTCACACCGCAGGAGGCGGAAGCTGCCGTCAAGCGCGCGACCGGCGGACTCGGCGTGGACGTCGTGCTCGAGATGTCGGGTGTACCCTCGGCGATCCACCAGGCCTTCGCGCTCGTGCGCGTCGGCGGCCGCGTGCAGATGCTCGGCATTCCGGCGAAGCCGATGGAGATCGATTTCGCGACCGAGATCATTTTCAAGGGCATCACGGTCTATGGCGTCGTCGGTCGGCGAATGTACGATACGTGGATCCAGATGACGCAGTTCCTGCGCTCCGGCCAGTTCGATCCCACACCGGTGATCACGCACCGCTTTCCGCTCGAACAGTTCGACGATGCCATCGCTGCCATCAAGGGTGGCTCCGCGGGCAAGGTCGTGTTCGAAATAGGATGACACCATGACGCTCAACAACGCCTTCACCGCCGACCTCGACGCCAGGCTTCAACAGCTGCGCGACGATCGTGTCTACAAGCAGCTCAACTACCTGGATTCGCCGCAGGCGGCACGCGTGACGATGGAAGGGCGCGGCGAGGTGCTCATCCTTTCGTCGAACAATTACCTCGGACTCTGCGCCGAACCGTCGGTGATCGAGGCGGGGATCGACGGACTGCATCGCTATGGCGCTGGAACAGGCAGCGTGCGCTTCATCTGCGGCACCTTCTCGATCCATCGCGAGATCGAGCAGGCACTGGCTCGCTTCGTCGGCACACCAGCGTCGATGACGTTCGTGTCGGCGTGGAACGCGAACGAAGGCCTCACCGCGACGGTCGTCGAGTCCGGCGACTTCGTCTGCTCCGACGCGCTGAACCACGCGTCGATCATCGACTCGATCCGGTTGGCGAAGGCGATCACCAAGTGTCAGACCGCCGTCTACAAGCACGCGGACCTCGACGACCTGCGCGAAAAGCTCGCGGCGGCGAAGGACGCGAAGCGGCGCATCGTCTGGAGCGATGGCATCTTCTCGATGGAAGGCTCCATTGCGCCGCTGCCCGACCTGCTGCAGATCTGCCGCGACCACGACGCGATCCTCGCACTCGACGACTCGCATGCGACGGGCGTCCTCGGCGCGACGGGCCGCGGAACCGCTGAGCACTTCGGCGTGCTCGGCGAGGTCGACATCATCACCTCGACGCTCGGCAAGGCGCTCGGCGGCGCGGCGGGAGGATTCGTTGCCGGATCGGCGGCGCTGTGCGACTACCTGACGCAACGTTCGCGTCCACAGTTGTTCTCCAATGCGCTTCCGCCGACGGTCGCCGCGAGCGCGATGGCCGCGGTGCAGTTCATCGAGCAGAACCCATCGCGGGTTCAACGGCTGCGCGACAACACGCGGTATTTCCGCGAGCGCATCATCGAGGCGGGGTTCAAGCCACTCCCCGGCGAGACGCCGATCATCCCCATCATCGTCGGCGAGACGGCAACGGCGATCCAGATGAGCGACATGCTGCTCGCCGAGGGCGTGTTCGTCACCGGCTTCGGGTATCCGGTGGTACCGCAGGGACAGGCGCGCGTGCGCTGCCAGGTGTCCGCCGCACATACAACGGATGATCTCGACGAGGCGATCAGGGCCTTCGTGAAGGTGGGCACGCGCCTCAAGATCATCTGAGCTGCGTGATTGCAAGCAAGCGATTTTTTCGCCTCAGTCTGGTCCGCTTGCGCGTGACGTGGCTCACGGTGGAAGGTTGCGCACCCGCTGCGCGACGCTGTGCAGGCGGCGTGTGCTGTGGTCTGTGACGTAACGGGAGCTATCCTCGTCCCGAACATGAGCCTGCAGCCGCTGGCGGTTGCTTGGCCGCGCTCTCTTTTCTCGAGGTTTTTAGTTATGCGATACCTCCGTGCACTGGCGGTTGCCACCGGTTTCGTAGCTCTGCTCGCTCAGTCGGGCGCAGCTCAGGATGACCGACAGTTCAAGGACGCTTGGTTCTTCGGGGCGAAGGCCGGCGCTCTCTCGTACGCGTCGGCATCGACGAACAACGGCGGCGCCCCGCTCGTCGGCGCCGAGATGCTCATCACTCGCACGCATGGCGGTTTGTACGTCGCCCTGGACCAGGCCTTCTTCACGACGACGGGCGGCTTTCAGGATCGCGATCCAGACAGCTCGTTCGTGCGCTATGCGCGACTGAAGAACATGCGACGCTTCACGATGGCCGGCATGGCGTTCCCGATGCAGACGCGGAACGTGCATCCGTACTTCGGCGGCGGGTTGGTGCTCAACCAGATCGCTGGTGCGGCACTCCTCACCGGCACGGTGAACAGCCAGCGCTACCAGATTGCCCAGGACAGCGTGCAATCGAAGAAGACGTCGTTCTCGCCGATCCTCATCGGCGGCGCGCAGGTGCGCTACAAGCCCATGTCCGCATTCGGGCAATTGACGCTGTCACCGACACAGAGCTCGTTCTTCCTCACGAACCCCAACAGCTCTCGAGCATTCAACGCGTCGCTCGAGTTCGGTGTGCGGTACAACGTCGGCAGCTCGATCGATCGAGCGCGCTGAGGAAACCAGGTCGCTCGACGTCGCTCGGGACGACAACGAACGGAGGCCGCCCAACTCGGGCGGCCTTCTCGCTATCCTAGCCCTCGAAGTCTCGTCGGAAGAACTGCGGCGGCGTCTTCGAGACATACGGATCGTCGCGCACGAAAAACCTGAGCGGCCACTCGGCCGCCTGCGTGATGCCGACACGCGGTGTGACGACGACGTCGGCGTCGCGCACTGGCTCGCCGGCGCGAATTACGATGGGCCCCGAGCGCAGTGACGTACCGTTCATCTCGCCGGCGATCCCCATCGCGAGACACAATTTTCCCGGCCCGTTGGTGAGATCGCGATCGCGATGCGCGCGTGGGCGACGGTCCCGCATCAACTCGATGCCGTCCATTGGATGGACGGCTCTGATGAGCACTGCCGCACCATGTCCGCGTTCGCGCGTGACGGCGTTGAAGCACCAGTACATGCCGTAGATGAAATAGACGTACGACACTCCGGGCGGACCGAAGAGATGCTCGGTGCGTCGCGTCAGTCCTGCGGCGGCGTGACACGCGGGATCATCGGGGCCGAGGTATGCCTCGGTCTCGACGATCCGCGCGCGCGTGACGCCTTTCGGTGTCGTGCACTCCAACACGGTGCCCAACAGCTCGCGCGCTACCAGCTCGGTGGGTCGATCGTAGAATCGAACCGGCAGCGGCGGGCCCAAACGAGAACGCCGCGCGGTTGGCGCGGCGTCTCGTGTCATGCGTCGGCGCGGGCCACAGTCTTCCTCGCCCGAGGTTTCTTCGCCGCAGCAGCCTTCTTCGCCGCAGCTGGCGGCGCGCTCTTCGCCTTGGCCTTCGACGCGGGCGCCGTTGGGGCGACTGAAGTCCCGGGCGTCTTCGCGGATGGAGCGGCCTTCTTCGCTGCGGTCTTGCGCGCCGTCTTCGCTGCCGGTGCCTTGGCGGCTGGCGCCTTCGCTGCCGGCACTTCGACGATCGGTGCGGCAGCCACTGGAGCGGCTACAGCTGCGGTTGCAGGCGCTGGCGTCGGAGCGTGCGCCGCGCTCGCGGCACTCGACGACGACTGACCGACCACGCCGATGCTCAGCAGGTCAGCCGGTGGTGCGCCACCTGGACGTCCACCGCGACCACGCGGGCCGCTGACGCCACGCGGACCCATGCCACGCTGCGCCGGTGCGGTGGCGACTGGCGCAGGCGCATTGCTGATTGCGCTTTTCGCCAACTGATCGGCCACCGACTCCGCTTCAGCGACACGCGCGACCTCGAAGTCGTCACCGCGACGACGGAGGTCGATGATGTCGTTGTCGTGGGCATCCTTGAGGATGCGCGGAAAGTTGCGATCGCTCAGGCTCTCGCTGTCACGCGTCAGCAACTCACGCGCCTTCGCGCGTACGACGCTCGCACGAATCGCGGCGTCGCCCGAGGGAATGAGAGCGGCGATCGTGCGGTGAAGCAGATCGAAGGCCTCGTCGCGCGTGAGGCGCTCGCCGGTGATGCCGATCGCTTCCGTCGGTTCGGTGCGGGCGGGTTGCTGCTCGGGGCGCGGCGTGCGCTCCGGGCGATCAGCACGACCGCGTCCGCGCGGTGCAGGCGGTGCAGTCGGTGCAGCCGGTTCGGCGACAACCGCTGGTGTGGCAGCAGCGACCGGTGCCGCGGGAGCAACCGCTGCGACGACGTCAGGCGTATCGGCGGGGTCGATCGTCGATGCCGCTTCACCGTCGAGCGGCAGCTCGATTGGTGCGTCGCTGCGCGGGCGATCATCGCGATCGCGGCCACGGCCACGACGGCCGCGACGGCCACGAGTGCCGGCGGCCTTCTCGCCCGCGGCGAGCGACGCAGGCGTCTCGACGCGCGCCGCTTCGTCGGCGGCGGCATTCTCGGCAGCGCGTGCGTCGCCCTTGGCGCCGCTTGGCAAGCCGATCTCGAGCTGCCCGTTCTCCAGCTTTGTGGCGGAGAGCAGGCCGCGCTGCACGGCGTCCTGCACGAAGCGCGAGAACTTCGCCATGCCGAGATCCTTCTCGTCGAACGAGTTGTCGATCTCCTGCATGACTTGCTTGAGCCGGTCGGAGCGCATGACGTCGCCGTTGCGCTTCATGCGGCTGACCGCCTCGGTGACGAGCTCCCACGGATCCCACTTCTTCGCAGGCTCTTCCTCGTTGCGGCTGACCAGTCCGGCGAGCGCATTGTAGCTGTAGTACTCGTCGCAGTTCATGACGAGCAGGTCGCTCGATGATTCGCGGATGCCGACGCCGATGACGTACTTGCCGTACTCCTTGAGCTTCGTGACGAGCGACGCGAAGTCACTGTCGCCCGACAGGAGGATATAGGTGCCGATCTCGGGCCGCGTGAAGACGAGCTCCATGGCGTCGACGGCGAGGCGGATGTCGGTGGCGTTCTTCTTCGACGATCCGTACGCCGGCGCCATGATCATGTCGATCGAGGACTCGGCGAGCGGGACGATGTACTGTGGGTAGCGACGCCAGTCGGCGTAGGCACGCTGGACGGCGACCTTGCCCTTGATGATGTCGGAGCCGAGCAGGGTACGCAGCTCCTTGCCGAGGTCGGAGCGGATCCCCATCGTGACGTTGTCGAAGTCGATGAGGAGAGCGGCGTTCGGCGCGTGCATTGGAGCAGCGTAGCCGGCCGTGGTGTGCGGCGCGGTGAACGCCTGCGGACCGCGGTGGATGAGCGCGGAGCCGGAGCGCGACGGCACATTCCGCGAGTTGCGTTGATTCATTCGATCCCTTGCGTCCTTTGACGCATGGCGTGTGAGCGGGCGTGCAGGGCAGCGCCCGTGCTCTCGTCGCGGCGGCGGTCGCTCCTCTCGATCATCGTCGATCGGGGGCGTGACGTCATCGCGTGGAGCGATTGTTCGCGGTGCGCACGTACACCGGCTCACCCCACTGCGCGGAAGCGCAGTCAAACCAGGGCGGCACCGATCACGCCGTCACCGTCAGTGACTGGTCACCCCTGGCGCCGCGGGCTATACGAGCTCGCGCCTCCCTGAATGGCCAGCGTGGCAATCTAAGGTGCCACTGGAGGTTACGTAAGTCACAGGCGAACTCGGCCTACACACCCGTTGATGACCGGAACGATCACCTCGTGGCCCATGACGAGCGAGCGGAGATGCGCCACGGCGTCGTCGTCAACACAGACGCCGAGATGTGCATCGCGGAGACGAGGACGAAGTCGTCGTCG
>JBDSML010000268.1:0-4112 GCA_039915865.1 Gemmatimonadaceae bacterium
CAGCTACGGATGTCGCCCTGCGGAATCTGGAGGACGTCCACATTGCCGCTCTCGAACTCGGCGACCGCGGTGCTCGGCTCGGCGAGGATGCGCGCCTTGAGCGAGTCGGCTTTTGCTGCGCCGCCCCAGTAGTTCTTGTTCGGGACGAAAAGGAGGTAGTCGTCGTGCTTCCATTCGACGAGCTTCCACGGTCCGGTGCCGACGGGATTCTCACCGAAGTTGGCGGCAATCTTATCCGGTGCAATCGATGCGACCGGCATGGCGAGGAGCTTGGGAAAGATCGCGAACGGTTCCTTGAGCGTGACGACGACGGTGGAGTCGTTCGGTGCGGCGAGTCCGTCGATGGAGGTCTCCTTGCCGTCGGCGAACTCCTTGGCGCCCTTGATGGGATAGAGCGGCCAGCCGCGGCCGCCCTTCACCTTGGGGTCGAGGACGCGCTGCCAGCTCAGCAGGACCTGTTTCGCGACGAAGGGCGTACCGTCGGTGAAGTGGACGCCGCGTCGCAGGTGGAATGTGTACGTGGCGCCGTCGGGGGAGACGTCCCAGCTCGTGGCGAGGCCAGGCAGGACGCGGGCGTCGGGGGTGAAGCGCGTGAGTCCGTCGAAGAGGTAGCCGACCGCGCGTCCGGTGGGGACGTCCGTCGAGAGCGCCGGGTCGAGCGAGCGTGGATCGTACTGGTCGCGTGAGTCGACGATGGTGCGCCGGTTCGCTCCGTCGCCCACTCCGCCGCAGGCGGACAGGACCAGTGCGGAGAACAGGGGGATCAAACGGCGCATGACGTTCTGGCGTAAGCAGTTGACAGCACGGCGAAGGCGCGAGAACTTACCCGCGTCAGGGAGCAAGGTCAATCAAACGCGCCCGCCGGAAGTGATACCCGCGCGGGCGCGTCGTGTCTGTCGTTGCAAGTTGCGTCCCTTCGTTTTCTCGCCGTCCTCCGAGCTGCATGGCAGAACCCAAGAATATCCCGGCACGACAGACGACACGCCTCGACGGCTATGTGTATCGTCGTCGCCTCAACAGGACGGAGCTCATCCCCGCGATCGGCGCCGGCATCGTGACTGGTCTCGCTGCCTTCTACGTCGCCAAGCTGTTCCTCGAGCGCACGCCGCTGCTGCCCGAAGAGCAGCGGCTCGGCAAGCATCACGCTTCAGGACGAGCGACGGGATGACCGTCGGTGGGTGGCGCGGAGCTGCGTGGCGATGCGTCGCGCTCACCGCCACTCTTCTCGCCGCCACACCTGCCGTGCTTCGCGCGCAGAGCACCGAGTGTGAGCCCGGTGAGCGCGAAGTGCGTTCGCTCGACTTCAAGGGCAACAGGTTGTTTCGCGCGAGCGACCTCGCACTGCGCATCGTCACGTCGCCGTCGGAATTCCTGCGCCGCAGCTTCCGCATCCTTGGCACGAAGCGCTGTCTCGACAGCGACGAGATGCGGCTCGACGTCGGGCGGTTGCGCGTGTTCTATCGACGTCACGGCTACTTCAACACGACGGTCGACACGCTCGTCACGCCAGTGAACGACGGCTACAGTGGCGTACGCGTCGCGTTCGTGATCGACGAAGGCACGCCGGTGCTCGTCGACTCACTGCGCATCTCTGGGCTCGACAGCATCATGGCGCCCATCGCCGACACCGGCAGCCTCGAGCTGCACTCGGGCATCGTCTTCGACGTCACGCGGCTGCAGGCGGCGATCGATTCGATGAAGGCACGGCTGCGCAACAGCGGCTATCCGCGCGGCGACGTGGCCGCGAGCTTCAGCGTCGACACCGCGCGGCAGCGCGCGAACGTCAACCTCGATGTGTTGTCCGGCCCGCGCGCCAACATCGGCGCGATTCGCGTGACGGACGAGCCGTTGCCCGGCGCGCCGAGAAAGCTCAGCGACAAGACGATCCTGCAATTGCTCGGCGTCCATGCCGGCGATCTCTATCGCGAGCGCGAGCTGATCGACGCACAGCGGACGCTCTATCAATCCGATCTTTTCCGGCACGTCGAGATCAAGATCGCCAACGATTCGACGGCACCGCGCGTCGATTCGCTCGTCACGCTCGAGGTGCTCGTCGCCGAGAACTACCTGCGGCAGGTCGACACCGAAGAGGGCTGGGCGGTGCTCGACTGCTTCAAGGCACGGGTGCAGTTGATCGACAAGAACTTCCTCGGTGAAGCGCGACGCCTCGAGTTGTCGGCGCAGCTGTCGAAGATCGGTTACGGGCAGCCCACGCGATTCGCCAACGGCAACCTGTGTGCGCCGGCCATTCGCGCCGACACGTTCAGCGCGACGCTCAACTACTACACGGGCGCGACGGTGCGCCTGCCGTCGCTGTTCGGGCTGCGGACGTCGCCGTCGTTGTCGGTGTACAGCGAGCGGCGCGGCGAATATCAGGCGTATCTCCGCACGACGCTCGTCGGCGGCGAGGCATCGGTGACGCACCAGCTGTGGAGCGGCATCCCGGTGCGCCTCGCGTATTCGCTCGAGTACGGCCGCACGGACGCGCAGCCCGCGCTCCTCTGCGCGGTGTTCAATAGATGCGACGCCGAGTCGCGCGCGCTGATCACGGACAAGAATCGTCCGCTCGCAGTGGGAAGCGCGCATCTCGAACGCGTGCGCACGGACAATCCGATCAATCCGCGCGCCGGTACGACGCTGCGGCTGGACCTGCGCGGCTCAGCGAAGGAGATCGGCTCCGATCCGGATTTCCAGTTCATCAAGGGACTGTCAGACGCGTCGGTGTATCGCGCCGTGGGCCCTGCCGTCACGCTCGCGGCGCGCCTGCGGCTGGGCACCGTGCTCGGACGCACGCTGTCGTTCGGCGATCCGGTCGGATTCATTCCGCCACAGGAGCGGTTGTACGCCGGCGGCGCCGCGAGTGTGCGGGGGTTCCAGCAGAACGAGCTGGGCGACTTGATCTACATCGCCGAAGATGCGCCGGTTTCGACGCCAGGCACGGGCGACACGGTGTACTTCGCGGCGGCGAATGAACGGCTGCGCCGCGTGGTTCCTGTGGGAGGGAACTCGCTCATCGTCGCGAACTTCGAGGTGCGATTGCGGAGCGCGTTCTACCCTGAGCTCATCCAGTTCACGCTGTTTGCCGACGCCGGGGATGTGTGGCAACGCGGTCGTGCCGTGGGTGGCAGCGAGCACAAGGCGAGTGCGCTGTGGCTGAACGCCCTGAAGTGGACGCCGGGAATCGGCGTGCGCGTGTTCACGCCAGTCGGCCCTTTCCAGGCCAATGTGGGGTACAACCCGTTCGTGCGCCCGCTGGGCGCGATCTACTACGACAAGGCTCCCGACGCGACCGGGTTTGCGCCGTTGTACTGCGTGAGTCCGGGCAACAGGATTCCCGCAGTGCCGAGGAGCGGCGGTGTCATCGGAGGCGCACCACAGTACGAGCAGCTGTCGGGCGGCACGTGTCCGGCGACCTTTCAGCCGGGCCAATCGACGAGCTTCTTCAATCGTCTGACAGTCACCTTCTCGATCGGCCCGGACTTCTGAGCCGCCCATTGTGTCTCGCATGACTCGCCGCAACTTCATCGCCCTCGTCAGCCTGTGCGTGCTCGTCATGCTCGGCGTGATCGTCGTGGGCGTCGGCATGTATGCGACGCAGTCGGCACGGGGGCAGGATGCGCTGCGCGACTGGGTGCAGGCACGCGTTGCGTCGTCGATCAACGGCAAGGTGCACATCGGTCGCATCAGCGGGAGCTTTCTCACCGGTGTGACGATCGATTCGCTCGAGCTGCGCGACGACGAGGATTCGCTCTTTTTCGCGGCGGGGCGCATCGGTCTCAGCTACGACCCCCGTGACCTCGTTGACCGGCGTCTCTACTTCCGCCGCATCGATCTCGAGCATCCGACCCTCGTGCTGCGACAGCACGAGAACTGGAAGTGGAACTACAAGAAGCTGTTCAGGATGGGAGGTCCGTCGAAGCCAAAGGGGCCAGAGCGCGGCTTCGGCGACTTCGTCATCCTCGATTCGGTGCACGTACGAGGCGGAGGATCCCTACGTGTCACCATCCCCTGGCACACCGACGATTCGCTCAGGGGCGTGCGTCGCGACAGCGCCATTCGCGTCAACATCGCGCGAAAGGATCACGAGATCCGTCGAACACGCGAAGGGTTCA
>JBDSML010000276.1:0-7604 GCA_039915865.1 Gemmatimonadaceae bacterium
ATAGACAGCGTTCCACTTCCGCCGGGTCGATGTGCTCGGGCACTGCGTCCATCGCGAGGTTCACGGACGTCTTCAGCAGGCCCCACGTGCCAACTGTGATGACCACACTGATCACGATGCTGACCGCCGGATCAATCCAGAGAAGACCTGTCGTTCGAATCACGAGACCGGCGATGACGACGCCGACCGAGACGAGCGCGTCCGACGCCATGTGCAGGAAGGCGCCGCGAATATTCACGTCGTGCGCTCGGCCAGAGAAGAACATGACCGCCGTGATTCCATTGATGGCGATACCGACTGCGGCAACCCACATGATCGTTGAGGCGATCACTGGCTGAGGATGTTGCAGACGTCGGATAGCTTCCCACGTCACGGCACCGGTGACGAGCAGCAGCATCGCCGCGTTCGACAGCGCCGCGAGAATGGAAGACCGCCGAAATCCGTACGTCCTCCGCGGCGTAGGCTGCGAACTTGATAGTCGCATCGCAACCCACGCGATGAGCAGGCCGAGGACGTCGCTGAGGTTGTGGCCTGCATCGGAGATCAGTGCCAGCGAGTGCGCAGACAGTCCATAGATGGTTTCCGCGACGACGAAAGCAACGTTGAGCGCGACTCCTACGGCGAAGGCGCGATTGAAGTTGGCGGGGGCGTGCGCATGTCCGTGACCGCTGTCGTGATCATGGGCGGCGTGATCGTGCTCATCCGCCAACTGCTTCACAGTCCTGCTTTGACCGGAACATCGCTGGCGACTTTGCGCTCGAGCGGTTCGTCCCGCTTGTAGAGGTCGTCGCCAAAGAACAGCTGGCCGTCGCGAATATAGGCGGTGAAGTAGACGATGTAGACGGGAATCTTCGCCGGTACCTTGACCCCTTGGTTGTCCGAACCGCTGTTCATTGCCTGCTCGACACGAGCGGCGTCCCAACCGAGTACCCACTGCGCCAGCTCTGCCGGCTTCTCGAGTCGGATGCAGCCGTGACTCGCCGCGCGATCGGTCTTGTTGAACAGCTCCTTCGCCGGCGTGTCGTGCAGGTAGATGTTGAAGTCGTTCGGGAAAAGGAACTTCACCAGCCCCAGTGAGTTCTTCGAACCCGGTCGCTGACGAATGCGTCGTGCGTTGCCATCGTTGTAGTATTCCATGTCGTTCCGTTCCAGATAGCCGGGATCTGAGGCTGCTTTCGGGCCGACTTCGTTGGCCTGGATGTCCGGGGTGATATTCCAGTACGGCCGAAACGCCACCGTCTCCATCGAATCGGAGAACACCGGCGTGACTTTCCCCTGATACTCTGCGCCGACGACCACCTTCATCGTCAGCGACTTCTGGCCGCTGTCGTATGCATCGAGGCGGAACGACGGGACGTTGACGAACACGTATCGCGAGCCGAGTGCGCGGGGCAACCAGCGGTGGCGCTCGAGGTTCGCGGCAATCTGTTTCGTCCGTTCATCGGCCGTTGCATTGAGTGCCGCAAGCGTTGACGCATCGAGCCGCCCAGTCTTGTCGAGCCCGTGTCTCTCCTGGAACTGTGTGAGCAGAATGCGCACGTCCGATGCCTCGGTCGCGGATGTTCGCGGCCCCTGCATCGTGGGCTTTTTCGTTGCCAGCGAGTCCACACCACGCACGGTATCGGCGCGCACTGAGTCACCTTGCAACTCAACCGCCAATCGCGCACGTACTGCCGCATCGCGTGACGAACCGCCGGTCGCGGGGATGACCTGCCAGCCGCCATTGGCCGCAATCTTCCGATAGCGCGCGTACGCCGTCTTCAGCTCCGCGTAGTCGGCATTCTGCGGCGCCATGGAATCGAGTGCGGCCCGCATATCCGTGCTCTCGATGCCACGCACGATCGCCGTGTCGAGCTCGCGTTTTCCTGCGGGAATGTGCCATGCCTGGGAGATGGTCTTGGGATCCACCTGTCCGATGAGCATGTCCGCCGCATAGGCGACGTACGCCGAGGTGAGAAGCACGTCCGCGTCGGCAAGCGTCCCTGCGGATGCAGTGTCCGTGAGACGCTTTGCGTCGACAACGTGCTGAATGGCACTGATTGGATAGGCTGTGGTATCGAGAGCGTGCTCGGGCGCCGTTCTGATCGCCTCCAGAAGAGCGGTGGCGCGATCCTTCACGCCTCCCTCCTCCAGCCAAAGCGGAGCGTTGTCGTACAGGCTGTACAATGCGCGAACGCGAGTCCATCGCTCGGTTGTCACCCATGTTGGGCGATCCTGGCCTTCAATACGGGCAGCAATCGCTGGCCGGAGGGTGGCCATGTCCACGCTCAGAACCTTGGTCGCAGTCCCGGGTGTGTACTTCGCGCGCGACGACGTTCGCTTGCAACTGACGGCAAGCGAGAGCGAAAGAAGTGCGATACAGCAGAGGCCGTTCAACACGCGCGGAGCTCGCGAAGCCGTACGGACGGACTTGGTGGCGACTCGCGGACGGTGCTCGGAAAACTCGGTAGCAGTCATGGCCAATAGGTGAGGGAGACTCGACTATCTCGGGCGTCCCTATACTCAAGTCACGACTCGTGCCGCGAAGGCGAGGTGCGCCAACTCGCGACGAGCTGCGCGGGTGGCTCGCCGATCCGGCCTCAGCAACCATCCTCACAGCACGCCTCGCCACGGAGGCCGGCCCATCCCTCCTTCACGATGATCGGCGTCATGACGAGTGCGGCGACGGGATCGGCCCACCACCAGCCAAACATCGCGTTGCACGCGACGCCGGCGAGTGCGATGACGGAGAGGTAGGCGCAAAGCGATGTCTGTGTAGCATCGGCCTCCAACGCACGACTCGCCAGCTGTCGCGCAACACGACGCTTCGCACGCGCCAGCACTGGCATCACGATGGCGGACAGCGCCAGAATGGCAATCCCAGCCACGCTACGATCGGGTTGCTCACCTAGCCACAGCGCCTTCGCGCCGTCGAGCAGCACGTAGGTGGCCAACGCGATGAACGTCCAGCCGATGAGGCGCATCGCTTGGTGCTCGACGCGCGCACGGCGTACCGGCTCGACGTCAACTCGCAGCCGCCACTGTGCCGCACCGCTCGCCGTCACCTCGATCACGCTGTCCAGACCAAAGCCGACCAGCGCGACGCTCGCCGCGAGAACTCCCGCGACGAGAGAAACGAGCGCCTCCACGGAATTGTACGCGATCGTGAGGTAGTTGAGCTGGAGCCCGCGTCGCACCAGAGCCACCCGGTCGATCATCGTTTCGTCTCCGCCAGCGCGGCCTTCGCTGGCGGAGCGGAGCGCGGAAGTCTCGTGCACGCTGCTGGGCGTTCCGACTTGGTCAGGCGTCGCCGTCATTCTATTCCTCCAACTTCCAATGGTCGGCCCTGCGCTCGTTCAGCATGCGACGTGACAGCTGCTGCGCGAATTGGGCCACCGCCGCTCGTTTTCGCTCTTTCTCTTACCCAATGGAACGATCCCTGCCACTCCCCCCTGCTCCGCCGGCATTTGCAGAAGATCTTCCGGTTCGGCTTTCCTGCCGACCTCCCACGCATGAGGCACATACCATGGCCGCTATCGAACTCGGGATCTATCTGCGCGGAAAGGGCGCAGCCTACCATGACTGCATCGAGGCCTGCGTCGCGTGCCTCGTGGCCTGCGAGATGTGCTCGGACGCCTGTCTGGATGAGAGCGACATCAAGATGATGGTGCCATGCATCCGGCTCGATCGCGACTGCGCCGACGCGTGCACGGCCGCCATACGCGCAATGTCGCGCGGTGGTTCCCTGGCGGCCGAGCTGTGCAAGGCGTGCGCGGTGGCCTGTGATGCGTGCGCGAGGGAGTGCGAGCGTCACGCGCAGCACATGGACCACTGCCGCGTCTGCGCTGAGGCGTGTCGCAAATGCGCCGAGGCATGCCGAAAGATGGCCGCGTGAGCACCTCATAGCTCGCTCCGGACTGGAATGCCACGTCCAGCGTCCGGCGATTTAACCGGCACCCTTCGCGACGTGGCGACCCAACGGAGTAAGCAGGTCCTGCACGATACCCACGACGCCCGGCGCGCAAGTGCTCGAGCATTCTTAGAGCACCACGGGAACTAGAGCACGTCGCTGCTCGGCGAACGCGCACGCGGGATCGGGGTCGTTCACATAGCACGTGCGACGACCGATGCGTCGAACACGCCCGAACGAAACCGCAGCTCCTCGGCCCTGGCCGCGACGAGCACTGTGTCCGCGTCAGCGTTGAGCGCGCGCCTACGCGCCCTCGACCAAGCCGAGATCAGGATCTGTGGCGACCACCTGAGTGCGGCTGGAATAGTGAGGAAAGTTAAGTCCGGTTCCCCTGTCAATCTCGATGTCTCCGCCGCGAGCGGATGACGCGCAAAGAGTGACATGAGCGCCCCATCAGTATTTGGGACGCGTCACCGGGCACGCCCGCGCGCTCATTTTGATGTCTTCCCCATCATCTCACGATGCATGTCCATCAGCCCCGTCATTCGAGCATGATGGGCGGCCATCATGCGTTTGAGCTCTACGCCGCTCATGTCCGTCAGGTGGACGAGATCCTGACGAATCGAATCTGCCGTGGCGGTCCACGTCACATTCGACGCCATGTTCATGCTGCGCATCTCCGAGGACATCTGCGACAGCATATTCGCGACCATTTGACGGTGCATCGGCAACATCACCTTCACTTGTGCGGCGCTCATCGTATCCATCATCCGCATCTGCGTCTGCATCGAGTCCATTGCGCCCGCGCTCATCATGCCTGCCATTCCGCTCATACCGGGCATTCCCGCCATGCGACCCGTGTCGCGCTTACTCGTGACACTGTCGCCGCGCGAGGGTCCTTCGAGGGATCCGGCCTTGACGCTCGCTACAGAATCGCTCGCGCTCAACCCGTCCTTTGTCGTATTGCACGCCCAGTTGAGACCATGAGCACAGCGTAGGCTATTGCGGTTTTCGTCTTCATCGGCCTTCTCCTTCGACACGGTATGTTGGAACGAAGGTCGCGGGTACGTCCGAATGCTGTCCCCCGCGTTTCAGGAGTTGTTCCTTCCAGAGTGCGTACGGCCGCAACGACAGCAGGCGTCAAACGATGCTCGTCACCATGCCGCCGACCATTGGGGCACCGATTCGTTTGAGGACTTCCGCACCGACACCCCGCTTCCCGATATCGCTGCGGCCGCGCGATTCAGGACGTCGCGCTAACCGCCTGTGTCGCCCGGTTCGGCTGTTATCGCGGGAGCGGCACGCTGGGTCAGTCCCTGCAAGCGCGCGATGGCCTCCCACGCGGCCGCCTCCGCCTCACCCGGAAGCATTCCGTGCGCGAGATACGTGTCGCGAATCGTCTCTGCCTGCGCCCGGTACCGAGTTGCCAATGCGGTATCGACATCGCGTGCCCACACTCCAGCCTCCCACGCACGCTCAGCCTCTCGTCCGCCTTGCCGGTCGGGATTGCGCGTCTCCGCCAGATGGCGATGCCCTTCCGGAGTCGGACCGCCCATCTGCTCTCCCGGCGTTTCCCGATGCAGGCGTCCTTCACCGGGGTGCGTCCGCGCTTCCTCGTACCGCCGCGCCTTGGTTGCGAGTTCCGAGAGAAACGACTCCGCCTCATCGGCGCCGAGTGCCTCGACGAGCCCCGGCACAAGACCCTTCATCAGCACTAGTCGCTCACCCGGTCGAAGCGCGCCGACTTCACGAAGGACTGCCCTGATCCGCTCGTGATCGAGCCACTGATAGAACGGGCTGGTCGTTGATTCCATGTCGGCCTCGAGGAGTCGTGAGCGAACACCGGCGTCAGTCTCGTGGTCACCGTGTCGAAGGGCGAACCGCCCATTTCACGGCGCCGTCAGGGGCTTCACCGCACCACGTCGCAGGTAGCGTTTCGCGACCCCGAGCATGACCAACGGAACGACGACCCACTGCGCGAGAGGCGACACTCCGACACCAAGCAGGAGCGGCATGCTCGGCCCGTAGGACCATCGTCCCCACCGATGGATGCTGAGCATCTCGGCCGCAACGGTGATGAGCAGCCCTACGGCGAGGTAGACCGCAACGCGCCCAGGTCGCGGGTGCACGAACCACGCCCGACTCCCGACGAGCAGCGCGACGGCACTGTACGCGACGAGCATGATCACCACGTCACCCCCACTCGCGACCGTGCACAGCCACGTCGCCTTGCCGGGCGCCATCCCTCGCATGCTGGCATAGAGGGGCGCCTGAAGCATCTCCCATATCCAGTTCAGCACAAAAGTGCCGAGGGCGAGTGCGACCCACGGTTGTGTCTTCGGCAGGTCAGCTGCGTGGTCTGTCATCGATGTTGCCTCATTCATGCGCGTGACGGTGATGCCGGTCGGGATAGTGCGGATGGGCGTGCGCCAACCGCTCGTGGCGATGCGCGTGCGAGTGCGGTACCGGGTCCACCGGTGGGTCGCCCGGCTCGTGCGCGTACCGCTCCGTCAGGTGCAGCCAGGCTCCAATGCCCATGAGCGCCGCGCCGGCCAGCAACAATGGCGCCGGCCGTTCGCGGAAGACGAGGAGCGACGCTGCTGCCCCGACGAATGGCGCCTCGCCATAGGCTGCGGGCCTTTCGGCGGGAATTCTACCGTACATAAAAACGGGGGCGCGGTTGCGCCGCGATCCAGGTGCTGTGGGCGCATCGGGGCATCGCGGCCTGCGCGACGTCTTCCTCGACACCATGCCCGGCGTGCAGGGGCGGCCGACACCATCTGCCGCCGCTACGGATCCCGCGCTGTGCGCCGGAGGCAGAGCATCCTTGATCGCGTGAGCAACCTTTCACCTTATGAGGAGACACCGTGACCTCGACCAACTCGTACACCGAACCGTCTGCCTCGCACCAGGAGCGCGGGACCTCCGGCCGCCAGCCACACGGCGCCAAGCCCAGGATGATGCACGCTTCGAATTCGAAGTTCGCCGCGATGATCGCCACCTCGACCTTCGTCATGTTCTTCATGATGTACCAACTCGTTTACGAAGGGAATCACCATCCTCGCCAGTGCAGCACTGCTCGGCGTTGTGTTCCTCTCCATGAACCGCGCCCAGAGCCTGATCGACGACACCAGCTTCATGAAGGCGATGATCCCGCATCACTCGATCGCCATCAATAGCGCCCGCAAGGCGGACACCCGCGACCCGAGGGTGCCCAAGCTGGCGGACGAGATCATCGCCTCGCAGGTGCGCGAGATCCGCGAGATGAAGCTGCTGCTCGCGGACATCGACCAAAACGGGCGTCGCGTCAACGACCAGCTCCCGGCCCGTCCGGCCGTGGTCACTCCCGACATGGAGCCGAAGATCCGCGAGGCAGTGCCGTGATCAGTCCGAGCAGGCGATGTACCTCCGACGGCTCCGACACGATGCGATGGCCTCCCACGCTGGCGCCAGACACGCAGCACACCGGCTTTTCCGCATCGTCTGCGTGGCGCATGGTGGCTTACGGCACGCGTCGCGCCGCGCTCAGCGCGCCAACGAGGTCAGGCGTCGGCGTCCGCTGCACTGGCGCCGCCGCGCCAGTCCGCACAGGGCGGATCGATCGCTCCTTCCAGAGGGAGTAGATGGCAGGGATCACCAGCAACGTCAGGATCGTGCTTGACACCATGCCCCCGATCATCGGTGCTGCGATGCGCTTCATGACGCTTTCTCCCGC
>JBDSML010000006.1:0-7354 GCA_039915865.1 Gemmatimonadaceae bacterium
GATCTTCGTCAATCCAGGGACCGTCGTCCGCCGCGGCCAACCATTGGCGTTGGTGACGTCGCCCGACTTCGCGACGGCAATGGCCGCGTATAGAAAGGCGCAGTCCACGTATCGCAACCTGCAGCACATCGCGGAGCTCGACGACCAACTCTTCAAGAACGATGCGATTCCGCGCCGCGAGCTCGAGCAGGCGCAGACGGATGCCGCAGCGGCGGCCGCCGATCGCGATGCGGCCATCGAGCAAATGCGCGCGCTTGGCGTGAATGAAGCGACGATCACCGCGGTGCGCGAGAATCGCGCGACCGCAGCACTCTCCGCGGTGATTCGCGCGCCGATCGACGGCACCGTCGTCGAGAAGCTCGTGAACCCGGGACAGCTCATCCAGGCCGGGGCAACGCAGTGCTTCACGATCGCGGACCTGTCCTCGATGTGGGTGATGGCCAACGTCTTCGAGTCGGAGTTGGCGGCCGTGGCGCCGGGCCAGGAGGCCACCGTCGTCACCGCGGCGCAACCGGCGGCGATCGCCGGGAAGGTCGTCTACGTCGCATCGCTCGTCGATCCGGCGAGCAAGGCGACCGCCGTGCGTGTGCTGGTGCCGAACCCGCGCGAGATCCTCAAGCGCGACATGCTCGTGGACGTCGGGATCAAGTCGAACCAGGGACGCAACGGAATCCTCATTCCCGTCTCTGCTGTCCTGCGCGACGACCAGAACCTCCCGTTCGTCTACCTGGCGATCCCGAACAAAAAGTTCGTGCGGCGGTCGATCACGATCGGTCCGCGCATCGTCGATCAATACGAGATCAAGGCGGGACTGTCCGCAGGTGAGCGCATCGTCGTCGATGGGTCCCTGTTTCTTCAGTTCGCGGGGAATCAATGACGATTCCCGCCGAGGACGAGCAGCGGCCCGAGAGTCCGCCGCACGAGCATACTGACAACATTGCCGAGGAGTTCGAGGCACATTCCGGCCCGTCGATGGTGCATCGGATCGTCCGTGCCTCGTTGCGGCAACCGCTCCTCGTCCTGCTGCTGACGATCGCCCTCATCGTCGTGGGCGTCTGGTCGCTCCAGCGCCTGCCCGTCGACGCCTATCCCGACATCTCGCCGCCGATGGTGGAGATCGTGACGCAGTGGCCGGGCCACGCCGCGGAGGAGATCGAACGGCTGATCACGGTGCCCGTCGAGAATGGCATGAGCGGATTGCCCAAGCTGCGCGTAACGAGGTCCGTCTCGCTCTACGGCCTGAGCGACGTCCGGCTCACCTTCGAAGATGGAACCGACAGCTACTTCGCACGTCAGCAGGCGTTCCAGCGGATCGCCGACATCGCGATGCCTGAGGGCGTCGTGCCCGGCATCTCGGCGCTGACGTCGCCGTCGGGGCTCGTGTATCGCTACGTGCTCGAGAGCCCCGATCGCTCCGCCATGGAGTTGAAGATTCTCCAGGACTGGGTGCTCGACAAGCAGTATCGCTCCGTGCCCGGCGTTGCCGAGTTGTCGTCGCTCGGCGGCGAGACGATGGAGTATCAGGTGTTGCTCGATCCGACGAAGCTCGCTGGTCGCGGCCTTTCCGCCAGTGACGTCGCGACGGCGCTCGGCGCCAACAACGCGAACGCGGGCGGCGGCTTCTATTCCGAGGGAGGACAGTTCTACTACGTGCGTGGCCTCGGGCGATTAGGCACCCTCGAGGACATCGGCAACGTCGTGTTGAAGGTGGAGGATGGAACGCCCGTGTTCGTGAGGGACATCGGCGACGTCGTCATCGGTCACGCGCCGCGACTCGGACAGTTCGGTTTCATGACGAAGAACGATGCGGTCGAAGGCATCGTCCTCATCCGCACCGGCGAACAGGCGCAGACTGTCTTGAAGCGCGTCGAGCAGAAGACGGCGGAGCTCAACAACGGGATTTTGCCGGCCGATGTGAAGATCCGCCCGTATTACGACCGGAGCGAGCTCATTGCGCTCACGACGCGCACCGTGCGCGACAACCTGTTCCACGGCATCCTGCTCGTCATCGTCGTCCTGATTTTCTTTCTATACGACATTCGCGCGGGACTCATCGTGGCGGCGGCGATTCCGCTGGCGCTGCTCTTTGCCTTCATCTGTCTCGACCTGAAGCACATCCCGGCCAATCTCCTCTCCATCGGTGCGATCGACTTCGGCATCCTCGTCGACGGCACCGTGGTGATGGTCGAGAACATCTATCGTCAGCTGTCGATTCGCGGACGCGAAGGAGTGAGCATTCGTCAGGTGATCGCCACGGCGGCGGCCGAAGTCGATCGGCCAATCGTGTATGCGGTGGGTGTCATCGTCGCGAGCTTCCTGCCGATCTACGTGCTGTCCGGGCCGTCAGGACGTCTCTTCAGGCCGATGGCGGACACGACGATCTTCGCGCTCATCGGTGCGCTCATCGTCACGCTGACGGTGATTCCGGTGCTGTGCTCCGTGCTGCTGCGCGTCGGGCTCACCGAACGCCGGAACAGAGTCTACCGGTGGATCCAGGACCGCTATGAGGGCGGTCTCGATTGGAGCATGGCGCACCCGCGCTTCGTCATCGGCGGAGCGTGCGCGTCGTTCGTCCTCTCCGCACTCGTCTTCGCCAACATTGGCGCCGAGTTCATGCCGAAGCTCGACGAAGGAACGCTGTGGGTTCGTGCGACGATGCCCTACACCATCTCGTTCGATGAATCGTCGAAGCTCGTGCCGCAGATCCGCACCGTCCTTCGCTCGTTCCCCGAGGTGACCATCGTCGCGTCCGAGCATGGTCGCCCCGATGACGGTACGAATCCCACTGGATTCTTCAATGCAGAGTTCTACGTCGGGCTCAAGCCCTATGGCGAATGGAATGGCGAGTTCCGCTCGAAGCCGGCGCTGATCGCCGCAATCGACAAGAAGCTCTCGGTGTTTCCGGGGGTGAACTTCAACTACACACAGCCGGCGCAGGACGCCGTCGACGAAGCAGAAACGGGGTTGAAGAGCTCACTCGACGTCAAGCTGTTCGGCACCGACCTCGCGCTCCTGGAGGAACGCGGCAAGGCGATCAAGCGCGTTCTCGACGGAGTGCCCGGCATCACGCACGTGACGCTGGTCCAGGAGCTTGGCCAGCCGAGCCTCACGATCGACGTGAATCGTTCGAAGATCGCGCGCTACGGCATCAACGTCGCCGACGTGAATGGGCTCATCGAGGCCGCCGTCGGAGGATCTGCCGCGACGCAGGTGGTGCAGGGCGAACGCACCTTCGATCTCGTCGTGCGGCTCAAGCCGGAGTACCGCCAGACGCCGGAGCAGATCGGCAACATCCTCGTCGCGACGCCGGGTGGTGCGCAGGTCCCGCTTCGCGAGCTCGCGACGATCGCCGTGAGCACCGGTGCGTCCTTCATCTATCGGCAGGACAACGCGCGCTACATCGGTGTGCAGTATTCCGTGGAAGGGCGCGACCTGGCGGGCGCGGTGCAGGACGCACAGAAGCGGGTGGCCGGGCAGGTCAAGCTGCCCACGGGATATCACATCGCGTGGGGTGGTGAGTACGAGGAATACACGGCGTCGCGCGGGCAGCTGCGGATCGTCATCCCTGTCACACTGGCGTTGATCTTCCTGTTGCTCTTCGCGCTGTACCAGAACTTCAAGTTCCCCGCGATCACCGTCGCCGGCGTGCTTCTCTCCGCGCCGCTCGGCGGAGTACTCGCGCTGTGGCTCTCCGGCACACCGTTCTCCGTGTCGTCGGGCATCGGCTTTCTGGCGCTCTTCGGTGTGTCGGTGCAGACGGCGGTCGTCTTCATCTCGTATGCGAACGAGCTCCGGCAGCAGGGCCGGTCGATCGTCGTGGCGACGCACGAGGCGGCACTGTTGCGACTCCGCCCGATTCTCATGACCGGTCTCGTGGCGGCCCTTGGCTTGATGCCTGCCGCGTTCTCCACGGGCGTCGGCTCGGATTCGCAGCGACCGTTTGCCCTCGTCATCGTGGGCGGGCTGTTCTCGCGGCTCCTGATCAGCGTGTTCCTCATGCCGGTGCTCTACGTGTCCGTCGCGCGGGAAGGGGACGAGCTCGAGGTGTGACGGGAAAGTGCGTGGAGGCGAGTCGCGTCCTGGCTCGACAGCTATAATCCACGGATGCTTCAGCACCGGCCGTGGGCCGACCCTCGCGGCGCGTACGCGGTTCTCGCGCTGCTCTCGCTCGCCGTGCTCGGCGCCGCCATTGCGCCGGGCGGGCTGCGTCGTCGTCGCGGTCGTGGCACGCGCGTCCTGGCCGCGACGCTGCTCCTTGGTGCGTCGCTCGCGGTGCTGTGGCCGCAGCTCAGGAGCCGCCCTGCGCTCGACATCCATCCGGTCGTGCCGAGCGTCGCGCAGCTGGCGGGCACGTGGAGCGACGGGCCGGATACACTCGCATTGGGTCCCGATGGCGCATACACCTGTCGCGGCTCGCGCTGCACCGGATTCGGACAGCAGGGCACGTGGACGCGTGAGACGGATGGCTCCATCGTCGCGCGATGGAGCGATGGCCACAGCGTGCCGTGGACCGTCGTGATGTACCACGGGCGTTACCGACTCGCGCTGCTGCCGACGGACGCTTCCACCCCATGGGAAGGCCGGTTGATGTTCGAGAAGGCCGCACCATGAGTGCAAGGCGTGTCGTGGTGATCGGGGCCGGGGCGGCGGGTACGATGGCAGCCATCTTCGCCGCCGCGGCCGGGGCGGAGACGATCCTCGTCGAGCGGACGCGCGATGGGGGACGAAAGATCCTCATCAGCGGCGGCGGTCGATGCAACGTGCTGCCGGCGTCGCTCGACGAAACGCGATTCATCACCGACTCGTCACCGAACACGCTGCGGAAGCTGGTGCGCAGCTGGCCACTCGCCGAGCAGATTCGATTCTTCGAGCAGGAGGTCGGCATCCCGCTCGTGGAGGAGACCGAATCGAAGAAACTCTTTCCCGCCTCGCACAAGGCACGCGACGTACGCGACGGCCTGCTCGCACTCGCGACGCAACGCGGTGTATCGCTTTACAGCGAAACGCAAGTCGCTGACGTCATGGCGACCGCGAACGGCTGGGATGTTCTCTGTGTGGGCGCGCCGACGATCGAGTGCGACGCGGTCATCATCGCGACGGGTGGTCTCTCGGTGCCCAACACCGGCAGCGACGGAACAGGCCTTCGCATAGCCGAAAGGCTCGGTCATGCGATGCACACGACGTACGCGGCGCTCACGCCGGTGGTCGCGTCGTCCGGGCAGTTCGCCAGTCTGTCCGGCGTGTCCCTGACCGTCGCGCTCACCGCAACGAGTCAGGCTCGCTCGGCCACGGCGACCGGCGGCTTCCTCTTTACGCACATCGGCTACAGCGGACCATCGGTGCTCGACGTCTCGCACGTTGTCGTACGGTCGCGTGCCGCCGGTGAGCTACCGCCGGCACGCATGACGGTGCGGTGGACGCCACTCGGCGACGAGGATTGGCTGGAGCGTCTCACGCCGCGAGGGGCACGCACGGTGCTCGGCGCCGTGCGCGCTGAGCTGCCCGATCGTCTCGCCGCCGCGCTGATCGATGCGGCCGGTGTGGTGCCGGATCGCATGCTCTCGGAGCTGCAGCGCGACGAACGCATGCGACTCATCGAGATGCTCGTGCGCGGTGCGCTGCCCTGGAGCTCGGACGAAGGCTACAAGAAGGCCGAGGTCACGGGCGGCGGCGTCAGTCTCGCCGAGATCGATCCGCGGACGATGGAGAGCAGGCGTCAACCGGGACTGTTTCTCTGCGGCGAGGTGCTGGACGCATTCGGCCCGATCGGCGGCTACAACTTTCTCTGGGCGTGGGCCACGGGTCGCGCCGCGGGATTGGGCGCCGCGCAACGCTCGTGATCATGCCGCGTGGTGCAGGTCCTTGGCGCGCGTGGCGCGCGTGATCAGCTGGTGCAGTGACGGCTCGCTCATGCGCTCCCAGTCGTACGGGACGGGAGAGAGGCGCCATCGTCCGAGCACACTGCGAAATACCAACCACGAGCGACCCTTTCGCAGGGCGACGAGCCAGCTGACGAAGTCCGCGACTCGGCGTTCGAGCGTCAATCGCGGAACGGCGCGTCGATCGGCGAGCTTGCGGCGATCGTTCACGCTCGCGTGAGCTTCCCACACATCCCACGCACAGCCATTGACGTCGGTGAAAGTGCGCAGTGCCATGGTCGAGCCTCTCATGTGATGTTCGATAGAGTATCGGAAACTGGCGGCGCACAGTTGAGCATTACTTTCACGGTGAACCGCCGTCATTGGCAGCTGCCGCGTCATTCATCCCAAAGACATCTATACCACGAACGAGCAATTGGATGCTGGCACTGAATAGTCCACGCTGGCGTGACCTCTCGCAGGCCCATGGCAGCGCAGAAGACATCCCCCGGCTGCTCGAGGCGTTGGCGTCGATCGACGATGAGGGCCAACGCGCGGAGCTCTGGTTCGGCGTGTGGGCGACGCTGTGTCCCGACGGGCCCTCGGTGACGGCAGCATACGCCGCCGTACCTCACCTGTTGTCGATTGCGGAAGCACACGGAGCAGGGGAGAGGGTGTCGTCACTGCACGTGGCGGCAACCGTCGAGATGAATCGCCACCTTCCTGGCGCACCAGCCATCGCGAGCGATTTGCTACACAGCTATGCGCTGGCGATCGAGTCGCTACCGCGGCGCGTGACCGAGCTCACGACCGAGCCGTGGGACGCGGCGGTAGCGCAGATTCTTGCGGCGGCGATGCTCGTGGGCAAGCGTCAGCCGCAATTGGCGCGCGCGGTCCTGACGCTGGGCGAGGAGTCAGGCAGAGGATGACCAATCGAAGATCCGCGCGACGTCGAACGTCAGCGGTGCAGAAACTCCAGGAGGGCTCCATGTAACTTCCGTCGTGAAGACCACATCCGCCGCGTCGCGGCGCACGGCTGTAATCGTGAGCCGATCCGGATCGATCATCCAGTATTCCGCGACTCCAGCGTCCATGTAGAGATTGCGCTTTTGCAGCTTGTCGCGCCGACGCGTGTACTCCGAATGGACTTCGACGACGAGTATTGGGGTCGGAGCGCGATTCCACGCCTTGTCGCCGCCAAGGGTACCGATTCTCTGGCTCACCATGAGATCGGGCTCTACTTCGGAACCTTCAAAGCGCACAACGGCGCGCGGACGGTACACGAAGCCCAGTCGATTGGCCTCGACGTACGGATCGAGAATGCGTGTGAGCCGAGCGGAGATGGTCTCATGCTCGGGAAACGGCGGGGGCGTCACGAACAGCTCTCCACGCACGAGCTCGTACTTGTTGCCGTCGTCGGGGAGGCTGTGCACTTCTGCGAGTGTCCAGCGCTTCGTGGCGGTTGCCATGAGCATTGCGCACCAGTCCCTGGCGAG
>JBDSML010000007.1:0-7610 GCA_039915865.1 Gemmatimonadaceae bacterium
GACTCGGTCGGCAACACGACGAAGGCGCTCACGAAGGGCTACGCCATCGGTTCGGCGGCACTCGCAGCGTTCCTGCTGTTCTCTGCGTACCTCGACGAAGTGAAGAACCTCACGGGCCAGGCGCTGCATGTCGACCTGTCGAAGCCGGTGGTGTTCGTGGCCGGCCTGCTCGGCGCGATGCTCGTGTTCTGGTTCTCGTCGCTGGCGATGACGGCGGTGCGCAAGGCGGCGTCGTCGGTGATCACGGAAGTGCGTCGCCAGTTCAAGGAGCGCCCGGGCATCATGGAGGGCACCGAGGAGCCGGACTACGCCGCGTGTGTCGACATCGTGACGGTGGGGGCGCTCAAGGCGATGGTGTTGCCGGGTGCGCTCGTGGTGCTGTTCCCGATCATCGTCGGGCTCGTGTTCAAGCGATTTGGCGGGCAGGGCGAGTTCATGGGTGCGGAGTCCGTAGCAGCGCTGCTGATGGTCGCGACGATCACCGGCATTCTCATGGCGGGCTTCCTGAACAACGGCGGCGGCGCATGGGACAATGCGAAGAAGTACATCGAGACCGGTGCCTATGGCGGGAAGCGCTCGGAAGCGCACAAGGCTGCAGTGGTCGGCGACACGGTGGGAGATCCGTTCAAGGATACGGCGGGTCCGTCGCTCCACGTGTTGATCAAGTTGTTGAGCACGATCACGCTCGTCCTCGCTCCGCTGTTCATCTAACGGCGTCTCTCACCCCATAGGGATGAACTCGCTCTTCGCACGCAAGCCGATTGCGGCTCATCAGGACAGCGCCAACGGACTGAAACGCGTCCTCGGCGCGGGTGATCTGATCATGTTGGCGATCGGCGCCGTGATCGGCGCCGGTATCTTCTCCTCGATCGGGACGGCGGCAGCGGGCGAAGTGCGAGCGACGGGTGAGGTGATCCGGTATGGAGCCGGACCCGCGCTCGTCATCTCGTTCATCCTGCTGGGCTTCGTCTGCGGGCTCGCCGCGCTCTGCTACGCCGAGCTCGCGTCGATGATTCCGCAGGCGGGAAGCGCCTATGCGTATTCGTACGCGACGCTCGGCGAGTTCGTCGCGTGGATCATCGGCTGGGATTTGATCCTGGAGTACGCGGTCGGCAACGTCGCGGTCGCCGTCGCCTGGGGCGGATACTTCGTCTCGCTGATGAGCGGATTCGGGGTGACGTTCCCCCCGTGGCTCACGCACGGCTATCGTGCGGTCCACCTGAGCGCCGATCCGGCCGTGTCGGGACTGATGCAGTCCGCGCCGCACATCGGCGGCATTCCCATCCTGCTGAACCTTCCGGCGTTCGCCATCGTGGCGCTCATCACCTGGCTGTTGATGCTTGGCGTGAAGGAGAGTGCGCGGGCAAACAACATCATGGTGGTGATCAAGCTGCTCGTGCTCACGCTCTTCGTGATCGTCGGCGCGATGCACGTCAATCCGGCGAACTACAAGCCGTTTGCGCCGAACGGCTGGCGCGGCATCCACCAGGGCGCGGCCATCGTGTTCTTCGCCTACATCGGCTTCGACGCCATTTCCACGGCGGCGGAGGAGACGAAGAATCCGCAGCGGAACCTGCCGATCGGCATTCTGGGCGGATTGGCGATCTGTACGCTGATCTACGTGATCGTCGGCTTCGTGGCGACGGGATTGGTCCCGTATGAGCAGTTGCGGGCGAGCGATCCGTTGGCGAAGGCGCTCGACGTCGCCGGATTGCAGACGGCAAGCTGGATCGTGAGCTTCGGCGCCGTGGTGTCACTCAGCGCCGTGTTGCTGGTGTTCCAGTACGGCCAGCCACGCATCTTCTACGCAATGGCGCGCGACGGCCTGTTGCCGCAGTGGGCGGCGAAGATCCATCCGAAGACGCACATCCCGCACATCACGACGATGCTCACGGGACTCGTCGTCGCCGTCGGTGCGCTGGTGGCGGACGAGAATGAGATCTACGACCTCACCAACATTGGCACGCTGTCGGCGTTCGCGATCGTGTGCATCGGCGTATTGGTGCTTCGGTACAAGGATCCGGATCGTCCGCGTCCCTTCCGTGTCCCCTTTGTGTGGCCTGTGACGTTAGTAGGAGCAGGAGCCTGCCTGTACACGATGAAGGGTTTGCCGGTGACCGCGTGGGAGCGATTTGGCTGGTGGCTCCTCATCGGGCTGGTGCTCTACTTTGCGTACGGCTACCGCAACTCGCTCCTGCGTCGCGCTTCGAAAGCCGTATCCTCACCCCACTGATCAGATGACTGCTGTAGTCGCACCCGCGGCGGCGCCGACGCCTCCGCCCACCGGCCTGCGCCGGATCACGCAAACGCAGTGGATCGTCATCTCCATGGTATTGGGGGTCGTCCTCGGCTACCTGTTCCCGGATCGAGGCGGAGAGACGGGTTGGAAGGCGACGGACCTGCAGGTGTTTTCGAACGTCTTCCTGCGCATGATCAAGTCGCTGATCGTCCCGCTGCTGTTCGCCACGCTGGTGGTGGGCATCGCCGGTCACGGCGACGACATGAAGCGCGTTGGCAAGCTGGCGTTTCGCTCGATCGTGTACTTCGAGATCGTGACGACCCTCGCGCTCATCGTGGGCCTGCTCGCGGTGAACATCGTGAAGCCCGGCGCCGGTGTGAACCTCGCCAGCGCGTCGACCGAGTTGGGCGCGGAGCTCTCGAAGACGAAGACGACCTTCTCGGGCGTCCTCGAGCACACGGTACCGCAGAGCTTCTTCGAGGCGGCAGCGAAGAACGAAGTGCTGCAGATCGTCTTCTTCGCGATCATCTTCGCCGTGGCGCTGTCGCAGGTGCAGGGACCGGCCAAGACGTTCATGCTGTCGTTCTGCGAAAGCCTGAGCGAGGTGATGTTCAAGTTCGTCGGCATCGTGATGCAGTTCGCGCCCGTGGGTATCGGCGCGGCCATCGCCGTGACGGTGAGCAAGAGCGGGCTCGGGGTGCTCAAGAACCTCGGCGTGCTCGTGCTCACGCTGTACGGCGCGCTCATCGTGTTCGTGGTGTTCGTGCTCATTCCCATCGCGATCATCTTCAAGGTGCCGCTCCGTCGCTTCTGGCAGGCGACGAAGGAGCCCTGGCTCATCGCATTCACGACGGCGTCGTCCGAGGCCGCGCTCCCGCTTGCGCTGCAGAACATGGAAAAGCTGGGAGTGCCGCGGCGCATCGTGTCGTTCGTGTTGCCCACCGGCTACTCGTTCAACCTCGATGGCAGCACGCTCTATCTCGCGCTGGCATCCGTGTTCGTTGCGCAGGCGGCCGGCATCGACATGCCGATCTCGGCGCAGATCCTGATGATGCTGACGCTGATGCTCACGAGCAAAGGCGTCGCGGCGGTGCCGCGCGCGTCGCTGGTCATCCTCTCGGGCGCGCTGGCGCAGTTCGGCCTGCCGCTCCAGGGCGTCGCCGTCATCCTCGGTGTCGATGCACTGATGGACATGGCGCGTACATCGATCAACCTCATCGGGAACTGCCTGGCGACGGTCGTCATGGCGCGCTGGGAGGGTAGCTTCGAGCTATCGTCGCAGGATACCCCGGTGGCCGACGCACTCGCGGGCACACCCCTTCGCATGCCGTCGGTGCAGACCCCCGGAGAAGGATAGCGTTGCGGCCGAGGAGCATCCTCGCGGAGCTCAATCGCACCGCGAAAAATGTCTATTGGGAGCTGATCGTGATCTGAACGAGGTCCGGTCAGGCTCTCGCGTCGATGATGGGCACGTTCGCCACGGGAAGCGTCAACAGGAACGTCGACCCGATACCCGCGCCGCTCGTGGCGGTGAGATCGCCGCCCATGTTGCGAGCGAGCTCGCGACTGATGGCTAGCCCAAGGCCAACCCCCTGATCGTTCTCGTCGGTCAGGTTGCGATTGATCTGCACGAACGGCTCGAAGATAGCCTCGATGCTTCCTGCGTCGATGCCGATGCCAGAATCAATCACGCGGATTTCCGCGACATTCCCCGCCGCGCGGCATCGCATCTCCACCGTGCCACCCTCGCGCGTGAACTTCAGGGCGTTGGTGGTCATGTTGAGCAGGATCTGCCTCACCTTATCCTCGTCCGCCCGCACCGTCACATCATCGCACGGCCCGACTCCGAAGGTGAGTCCCTTGGCGCGCATCTGGGGACCGACCAACGCGTCCAGGGACGCAAGCATCTGCGACACCGCGACATTCGACAGACGAAACTGGATTGAGCCAGTCTCGAGCCTGGTGAAGTTGAGGATGCTGTTAATGAGGCCCAGCAAGTGACGCTGGTTGATCTGGATGCGATCGAGGTCCGTGATCTGCTCCGGCGTGACGGGGCCGCGCATACCGAGTGCCAGGATCTGCGCATACCCGCCGATGGCATTGAGCGGCGTGCGCAATTCGTGCGACATGATGGCGAGGAAATCCGCTTTCGCCCGATTCGCGCTCTCTGCCTCAGCGCGTGCGCGGCGCTCGCTACTGAGTGCGAGTTCCCGGAGCTCTCGCTGATCGAGAAGCGCCTGGGTCTGCAATTTCATCTCGACCGCACTGTCCTCCAGCAGGGCGTTCGTCATGACCAACTCCTCGTTGAGCCGCGCCACTTCCTCGGCGCGATGGATGAGCATGTCGAGGATCGCGCGCCGGATTTCGCGCGCCGCATCGCGAGCAACGGGCAGCCATGGCAGTGAGGTGCCCCGTACCTCCTCCTCCCAGAGCGCAAAACTTCCGCGCGGATGCAGTCGCGCCGAGCCGTCTCCCTCGATCGTTACGGCCTTGCGCGGATCGCCCGCCCAGCGGACCGTCTGGCGCTGCTCGCCACGGAACCAGAGCAGCTGGTCGGTCCGGTTGCGGGAGATCGGCAGGGCGAGGAGTCCGCTGCCCACGTCGGCGTATGCCGAGGCGGCGGGGAACTCGCGACCCAGTGCGCTGATCTCGACCGCCTCCTCGGGGCGGCTGCGCACCCATTCAGCGAGCTCGCGGATCTGCTCGCCCGTTGGCGTTCGCCCCGTGACGGTGACGTCGCCGCCACGGATCACGGCCGCGCCGTCCGCGTCCACGAGCGTCGCCATGTTCGGCGTGCCGGCCGTGAGGGCGTGGTCCAGCGACTGGGCCGAACCAATGCGCTCGAGCAGTTGGCCTTGCCGCTTCCGAATCTCCAGCGCGTGCTCGCGATCGGTGAGCCGATCAACGGTTCCGATCTGCAACGCCAACGCCTGCGCCATGAATTCGCACAGCACTCGCGTGCCATACGGGACGCGCCTCGGGCCGGAGTAGTGATGTCCCGAGATCAATCCCCACAGCTTGCCGCGATGGATGAGCGAGATGACGAGGCTCGCCGTGACACCCATGTTCACGAGGTACTGTACGTGGATCGGCGAGACGCTGCGCAGCACGGCGTCGCCGAGATCCAGCGGCGTGCCGTCCAGCGGGTTGCGGATGGGAACAAGCGGAGACGGAACGAAGCGGACGTCGGGGATGACGCGCAGCACGTTGCGCAGGAAGAGCGCACGCGCCTGTGCCGGGATGTCCGACGCCGGATAGTGCATCCCCATCCATGTTTCGATATCGTCGCGCTTCGCCTCGCCGATGATCTCGCCGTGCCAGTCCGGGTGAAAGCGATAGACCCAGACGCGGTCAAACCCCGTGATCTCGCGCATCTCCCTCGCGACACCCTGCGCCAGATCGTCGACGTTCTCGGCGGATTCGAGCCGATCCACGGTGGATCGCATGATGGAGTTCATGCGTTCGGGGCGAATCCCGCCGTCCTCCGATGCCGGCTCGAGCTCGAGCAACAGCAGGCCACCGCTGCGGTGCAGCGTGGCATCCATGACCCGCGCGTGCAGCGCCGATACTTCGAGCTCGACGGTACTGGAACGACGATCCACTTCGGTGACGAGCAGATCGCGCACACGATCGGCAGCCGCCGTTCCGACGACACTGGCGAGAGGCTGGTCCGCGAGATCTGCCGCGGCAACGCCGAACTGTGCCTCGACCGACTCACTTGCCAGCGCAATGGTGAGCGTGCTTTCGTGCAGTGCGAGGAGCACGCCGTGCGGTTGTACCGCGCCCGGGATGTGAATGGGCTCGCGGTCACAGTTGGTGAGATCGATCGGCGTGCCCGGCGACACAAATCCGGGCAGGTCATCGAGCCGTTCGTACGCCTGATCGTTCATGGATGTGGTGCGGCGCCAGCAGCAGTGCCGCGCGAGCGAAACCATGACTCGAAGGCGGTGAAGCACCGCGTCGCACCAGCTATGGAGGCGCTGACGTCGCCGCCCGTGTCAGAGTAATGCTCGAGCGCACGGCCGAACGACGTCCACATCGGGCCGGTACGTGCGCCGTAGCCATTGAAGAATGCCAAGCCGCCGTCGAGCGGGAGGTCGAGCGGCCCCGCTATGTGGCGAAGAATGACTCTCCCACCCAAGGTTGCGCCTTCCAGCACATACAGTGCGCCCAGCGCCTCTGCGCAGTTGGCCGGCAGGTCAGAGGAGGCATCATCGACGACGAACGGAACATCGGTGACGGCCTGTCCGAGGGCCTTCAGGTCGCGCACAAGCAGAGGCAACTTCTGCCGCGCCGCTCCATCAGTAACCACATCGGCGACACCAGGGGTCTGCCAGATTGCTGGCTCCCAGAGTGCATAGAGCGCGTAAAAGTCACGGAGGCACTGAACGTACCGCAGTCGACGAGACAATTCGTCGAGGGTCGGCATGGCCAACTCGACACGCGCATGCAGCGCTTCGGTGGCCAGCTTCAGCTGTGAGAGCATCGACGTCACTTCGCGTGTGGGCGGCCGCGTGGTGTGCGCGCAGCGAATCCGTAGGCAGCCAGGCGCAGCACGACAAACGCCGTGCCGCGCTCAGCCCACCGTTTCTCCGAGATAGCGCAGTGCGCCGCGAACCGCGCCGCGTGCAGGGATGACTTCTCCCACATACAACTGCGCACCCGGCACAGCGCTTCGCAAGCGCTGCTCGAGACGCTTCCGAAGCGTGGTGCCCTTCGTGAGCATGCCCCCCGTAAACGCGACGGGAGTGGCCGCGCGCTCATCACCAAACAGGGATCGCGACAAGGTGCGCACGTGCAACACGAGCTCCTCGACCGCGAGCGAGATGAGCGCGTTCGCGCGAAGGTCTCCGGAATCAGCCACGCTCGACACGACCGGAGCGAGCGAGGCAAAGATCGCCGGCGTCGCCTCGTTGGCCCACGCGATGAGCTCGCGCGGCTCGTTCACCTGTGCCGCCGTGAGCACGGCGCCGACGAGTGTGGTCTCCGGCTCGCGGCCGTCCGCGGAGGCCGTGACGACGCTCAGCGCGCGTCGACCGATCCAGGCACCGCTGCCTTCGTCGCCGCACATCGGCCCCCAACCGCCGCAGCGCGCCGATTGTCCACCAGGACCGCGTCCGAAGGCGGCCGATCCCGTTCCGCTGATGAGCAGGATGCCGGGACCTTCGCCGAAGGCGTCGTCGAGTGCGATGGAATAGTCGGGATGCACCACGACCTCCTCCGCCACTTCCCGGCCGGCCAGTGCCTGCCACAGCGCCTGCCGCTCCGGCTCGTTGCCTGCGCCGGCAACGCCGACGCACAACACCTTCGGCATGACGTGCATCATCTCGCACGACGCCAACGCATCGTTGATCGTGGCCGTGATGACGTC
>JBDSML010000051.1:0-13731 GCA_039915865.1 Gemmatimonadaceae bacterium
TGGCAGTAGTTGCTGCCCGCCTCCGCCGTCAATTTGCAGCCATCCTTGAGGCACTTCATCGCTCCGCCGTCCGTTAGAAGGTCGCCGTACCGAGTATCAGGATAGTAAGCGCCAGGAATGCGCCCAGGCCGATGCCGATCACGAGACACGCCTGTGCCGCCTTCGCCCAGTTTGCCTTGCGCTCGTTGGCGGAGCGGCGAGACATGTTCGCCCGCTGCCATGATCGCACGCGGTCGCCGACGAATCGCTCGAGGCGTTCCTCGGCAGTATCCTCGGAGATCTCCGCCGCGAGCAGATCCCGTACGTTCTCCGCGATCTCATCGCCACTCGGCGCGCTGTACACTGGCTCGACGCCAAGCGCCATCAACGAGAAGACGACGGACATCAATAGTGTGGTGGCCAGTACGGCCGTACCGCCGCGGACGATGTCGCTCATCGTCGCCGGGAGTTCCTTCGCCAATGCGACGGTCCCCGCGACCAGCACGCCGGCGATTGCTGTCGAAGCCTGGGCTTTCGTCTCGAGTGCCTTCCACACATCCATCAGTTGCGCAAATTCGCGTTCATACGCGGCAAGGACATCGGCAGTCAGCTTGCTGCGTACCTCAGCCGGGAGCCGAGCCAGCGGGCGAGACTCGCGCACAGGCTCCAGCATGGCGTCCGCCTCGGCGGCTTGTCGTGCAGCGACGGACGCGTTGTCGGTTCGGGGCATGGCCTTACGCTGGGGTTCACCAGCCGGTGCGTCAAGAGGGCGGACGAATCATGGATCGCGCCTCGGCGGCTTCCTTCGCCATCCCGAGCTTCTCGAAGTGACTCACCGCAAGCGCCGCCTGCCTCGACGCTTCGTCGACCTTGCCGTCCGCCAGCTCGAGCCGAGCCAATGACAGCTCGATCAACGCCTGGATGCGCATGTCAGTCGATGGCACGAGCCTGAGCGCGGCCTCGTATTGCTTCCGCGCCTCATCGGGCTGCTGAAGCTTGACGGCGATGTCGCCGAGCAACCGGTGGTTGAATCCCTCGAGGCGCGTCCATTCGTCACTGATGCAGTCCGTCACGCCGGTTCGCGCCAGCGCGCGCGCCTGCTTGTAATCTGCCTGCTCGAAGGCGAGCATCGCCAAGCGATAACGAACGCCGATCATCGACCGCGTGCTGTCGAGCGTCGTGAACTCCTTCAGGCTTTCCTCGAGCAGCGGCTTCGCAGCCGCCAGCTTCTTCTCCCGCATCAACGCTTCGCCCTGATGATGTCCGATGTAGGCGATCGACCAATGATCCTTCGGCGCGGTGGACGCCCATTCGCGCGCCTTGTCGAAGGCAGCGTACGCCTGCGCGAACTGTGAGCGATACGAGTACGTGCGGCCTACCTCGTTGAGAATCCGCGCCGCTCGGTGAAATTCCCCGTCGCTGATCGCTGCCTCCACCGCTCGACGCCCCCACGTCTCGAGGTCGTTCCAGTGACTCTCGACGAAGAGCCAGCGCGCGAGCAATTGCACGAGCGGTACGACGGCGTCCTTCCTGTCGTGACTCCAGCACCCAAGAAGCACACCGAGGATGTTGTCGCGTTCCGCGGCGAGTGCGCACCAGCCGTCGGCTTCCTCGAGCTCGGGCGTGCCACCTCTCCGGCGGACGTAGCCAACGTGAAACTCCGCAGCGCGCTCGAAGCTGCTCGCCGCGTCGCTCGGCCGGCGACGCCTCTCGAGGAAGTCGCGCAGGAAGGGATGCACGTGATAGCGGCGGCCGGCGCCGAGTCCGGCGTCGTCGTGCATGCGCAGGGGCCTGACGAGGTAGCGCATGACCAGGCGATCGAGCGCGGACTCGAACTCGTCGGCCTCGAGCCCTGATGTCGCCACGAGACCCTCGTGCAGCGCGGGCCGCACGAAGGCCACGATGCTGTCGAGCACCGATCGAGCCGGTTCGTCGAGACCATCCCACGCCACCTCGAGTATCTCTCGCAGCGCGGTCGCCGTGCTTCCCGACAGACGCTCGACGACCGAGCGCAGGGTACGTCCACCGCGCATCTGACCCACGACCCACTCGGTGGCCAAGGGGTTGCCGCCCACCGCGTCGTACAGCGCCGCGACGGCGACCTCGCTCTCCTGTGCGAGTCCGTCGCGCACCAGACGCTCCCTGAACATGAGCGCCGCGTCGCGCTCGCCGAGGTCCCCGAGTGGGAAGGACGCAACTGTCGGCTGCACGATCGCACGCGTCGACGTGATGAGCACGTGCAACTGTGGCGGCAGGCGCTCGAAGAGAAACGCGTCGACCTCGGAATCGGTGACGGCATCATAGTTGTCGAGCAGCAGCAGGCAGGTCAGGCTCCGATCCGCCATCTGCTTCACGAGGATCGCTTCCTTGTCCTCCTCTCGCACCTGCACGTCGAACGGGTAGTCGATCGCCAGCGAGACCGCGTCGAGGATATGCGACAGGCGCAGCGCTTCCTTTCGCGCCGACGCGGTGATCCATGCCAGCGCGTCGAACGTCGGCTTGTCCATGAAGTATCGAAGTCCCTGCAGCGCGAAGGCCGTCTTGCCGACACCGCGTCCGCCGTGGACGAGCACGATCGCCGACGACTCGATCAGCGGCACCAACTCGGCAACCTCGCGCCCGAACAACTGCGCCGGCGCGACCGGAATGTCCCGCGAGGTCGGCTTCGTCGATGCGATGTAGTTGCGACGGCGGTCATCGGGCACGCGCTCGACGAGATAGTCGAGCACCCTGTCGATGAACTCGTAGCGGCCGGCGGGGAACCAGATCGGGTTGATGCGCAACTCGTCGGTGAGCTGCCGCGTTCTCGCCTCCAGTTCTGCCGCGGGAGGAAGCGCGAGGATCGCGAAATGGTGCACGAGCACCTGCCCCTCCTTCACCACTTCCTGAAGCACCTTCACCGGCCTGTCGCTCTGCAGGCTGCAGCCGAGAAAGAGCATGGGGCGCGTGGCCATGTTCCTCAGCAGTTGGCGCAGCCACCGCGTGTAGTGCTCGTCGTACTCGCGCCTGGTGAGCACTCGGCTCGCGGGATCGTCAGCGTCGCCGTGTACCTTGAGCAGCGTGTTCGTCTGATACTGGATCGACTCGATGATCCTCGCGCGATCGTCACCGAAGACCACGGTGAGCGGCACGCCCTCCGCGACGAGCACCGTTTCGATGATCTTGTCGAAGTTGGTCGTGATGATCGGGCCCGTGGGGAGCAGCCCGAGCTTCGTGATCGCAGTGTCCTTCTCGACGTCGACCTCGAGCGCCAACGCGCGCGCCAGCAACTGATTGAACTGCACCGCCCCGCGCGCGTCGAACACGTACTCCGCGGCCGCCTCGTACTCATTCGCCGCGAGCAGCCGGTCCAGCTCCTTGATGCTCGCTGCATCCGGCGCGAGCGACCGGAGCAACGGTCCCCACTGCGGGAGGTGGTACGCCGCGGACAGCCCCGCGCCGACGAAGGGCACGACGCCGCTCGCGCTCTGCACTTGCCGCACGAGATCGCCGAGCAGCCGGCGATTGTCACCGAGGGCGAGGAGGACATCCAGCCACGACTCCTGCGGAGCCGGAGCGGACGTCGGGGAATGATCAGCGTCGTTCATCGCGGGCAAGGTACGATCGGAACTCGCTGTTCGGCTATCTCCCGGTTGATCGCGATCGCTCACTCCTGACGAATCAGCGTCAGCGCGATTGGGCTCGCGGTCGCGACTCGCATCTGGACCTGCAACGTGTCGGCACCACGTCCACGCGCCACGATCGTCGCGCTCGGCTGCGCGGCGCCCGACAGCGACATCCCGAGCACGAGGGAGTCACGATCGATGCGGCCGCTCCCTACCCACGCTGCGCCGGAGAAGGTGATGCGTGCCCCCATTACGCCCTGCTCACTCGACTTCGACACGAGCGACAGGCGAACGAATTCGAGCGACGGCGTCACGGACTGCCACGTGCCGGCAAACGTCTCGGGCGACGCCACAGGGAGCACGGCGTTCGTATCAGCGCCACAGCCCGCGAGACTCAGAGCAATCGCCACCAGGGGCGCACGCATCATCCGCATTCCTCCTGGCGTTACCGTCGCTGTGCGGATGGTGGCACCAATCCGATGATGCGCATGTAGTTCGCCAACTGACTGTAGTGCTCCGCCAGATCGGTGACGAGGAGGAGCATCCATCGAACACGAAGCACGGTCTGCGGACCGCTCGGCGTATCGATCGTCATCTCGTCGGCAAGCTGGGCATCGCTGAGCGTGTTGATCGCATCGCGACAAAATACCAGGGACGCCCGGACGCGCGCGATCAACGTGTCCTTCGGCCACTGCGCCTTGATCGTGTCGGCGAGCGAGTCCTTGGCGGACATGACGTATTTCTGTGGGCCGAACTGCGCGCAGAGCCTGTAGTTCGCATTCTCGAGATGCTGGGCGATGTGGCCGATGCTCTGCTGCACCGGCGTCGGACGAAAGCCATACCGGCTCGCCGGTATCGAGTCGAATGCCATGAGCAGCCAGCCGCCGAACGGTGTCCCGAACGAGAGGAACGTCCGTGCGACACCATTTGCCGGCGTCGCGTCCGTGGCGGGCTGCTTCTGCTGGGCGCCGAGGAGAAGGGGCAGGCACAGCGCGATCGGCGCGAGAAGACGACGCAGCATGATGATCCCGAGTGGTGGAGTGCGACGATGGAGAGGAGTGTTCGACGCCCTGTACCCACTGCGACAGCGGTGGTTCCGCAACGCGGCTACAGAAAGGCAGGACCGAGCATCAGCCCGATCCTGCCAATCAGTCTGTCCAGCTGATCGCCGTTACCAGCCCGGATTCTGCTTCAGTGCCGGGTTGGTCAGCAGATCACTCTCGGGAATCGGATACAGATACATCTTGTCATCCCACTTCCGCGGGATGTCGTTGCGCCAGACGATCTCCCCCGACGTCCCGTTGCTGAGCTTGAAGTCGGCGCCCGTCACGGCAATGAACGTGATGCCCGCCGGACGAGTCGCCGGATTCACCGTGTAGAAGTACACATCCGGTGTCCCGTTCTCATCGAGGTCGATGTTCTGGTTCGCCTGCACGTAGATCCCACGCCACTCCATCTCCATCAGCGGGCCGCGCGCCCACCGCACGATGTCGTAGAAGCGCAGTCCCTCCATTGCGAGCTCGATCCCGCGATCGCGGCGAACCTCCAGGATCACGGGATTGGAGATGTTCGGGAAGTAGACGGACTTGAGGTACGGATCCGCCACTGTCGGAAGAGTAGAAAGCCCGCCCGTGATACCGGCGCGCGACCGGAGCGCGCCAACCGTTGCCGCCCAATCCGCATCCGTGATCTGCCCCAGCTCCGCCTTTGCCTCCGCGTAGTTCAACAGCACTTCGGCATAGCGGAAGAGATGCACGGCGTTGGTATTGAGACTTCCTCCATCCATCGCGACGTCGTCCACGCTCCACTTGATCGGGTGGTAGCCCGTGTACGTGTAGGTGAACGCCGGCGGTCCCGCGATCTGCGCACCGGATTGGATGCGCTTGTACCCAGGTGTCCGAATCGTCTGGCTCAGTCGGCGATCGCGGTTTTTCGTCTCGTCCTGGAAGCTCATCGTCTGATAGCCCGCCAGGTTGGTGAATGGCGTGCCGTCGATGTTCAGGTAGGTGTTGATGAACTGCCGGATGAAGCTGAAGCGGACGCCGGTGGTGGCACTCGTGAAGATCCAGTTCGCCTGATGGCGCACAGCCAGCGCGGTGCTCTGCACGCTGGTCAGCAACACCTCCTGCGCGAGCGGCACGTCGCGGATGAACACCTGTCGGTACGAGTCGGCAACACCGGAGCCCGTGTAGAGGCTGTACCGCTTGCTGTCGATCAGGATCTTTGCGGTGGCGGCCGACTCGGTGAGCCACTTGTCCGCCGTGGTCTGGAGCGCGGCCTCCGGATGGTACTTCCGGAATGTCCCCTCGAAGAGCGCCACGCGCGCCTTGAGCGCGAGCGCGACGTCCTTCGTGATCAACGAGCGCGAGCCCTCGTTGGTCGACGTGATGTTGGCGATGGCGTAATCGAGATCCTCCATCACGTGGTCCATGACGACGGTGCGCGAATCGCGCGGGCCATACAGCGCGGGATCCGTGATGTCGAGCGGCTTGTCCATCCACGGGACGGCTCCGTAGCGCTTCACCTTCTCGAAGTAGAACCACGCGCGGAAGAAGCGCGCGATGCCACTGTAGTTGTTCCGCACCTTCTCGAGGACGTCCGGATCGGTGTTGTTCGCCAGGAAGTAGTTGATGCTGCGCAGCGTGTTCCACCGCCAGTTGACGTCGCCGCCGAGGGCGACCACCTCGTACTGTCCCGAGGAGGTGAGGTCGGTGACCCGTGGAGTGTAGACGCCGGCGCGGAGCAGCTGCGGGACGTCGCGCCGCGCGGCGTAATCCGTCATCGACTCGGACTGCGTGATGTTGTTCGCGTCCGGCATCCAGTTGTAGAACGAGTTCGCGTACAGCGAAAGGCCGTTCTCGGAACCGAAGACCGCGTCCTTGCTCGACGTTGCGACGGGGTTCTGCTCCAGCGAGTCGCAACCGGCCACGATTGCGCCTGCCAGCAGGAAGCAGAGTGGGATATATCGTCTGGTCATTGTCGTCTCGGATGATCAGAAGGTGACGGTCGCGCCGATATTGAAGCTGCGCAGCATCGGATAGTTGTAGCCGTCACCCGAGTTGCCGCCCGGGTTGGCGAATTGGTCCGAGGGCGCCGTCGCGTTCTCGACGTCGATGTTGTCTGCGTACTTGTACAACGGCGACCACGTCCAGAGGTTCTCGCCCGTCACGTAGAGACGCGCCGCGCGCCCGCCCAGCCGCGACGAGAAGCGCGCGGGCAGGTCGTATCCCACCTGCATGTTCTTCAGGCGCAGGTACGCTGCGTTCATCACGTACTTCGACTGCGGCGCGCGCAGGATGCCGGCGGCGTTGTTGGAGAGACGCGACGCATAGCGCGGAAGGAAGGAGTTCGGGTTCTCCGCAGACCAGATCATCCCCGGCTTGAGCTGCCACTCCGGCACGAGGCCATACGGACGGTTGTACTGCCCCCAGAACGCGTTCGACTCGGGGCTCGGATACCAGTCCTGCTTGCCGACGCCCTGGAACGATGTGGAGACGAAGACGCTCCGGTAGTTGGCGCCGAGGTTGATGCCGTAGGTGTAATGGGGCGTGGTGTTGCCGATGATCTGACGGTCACCCGGGTCAGTGACGGTGTTCAATCCCGGATTGACCTTCCCGTCGCCATTCAGGTCCTTGAGCATGATGTCGCCCACCTGGATCTTGCCCGAGGCGTGCGACCGGAACAGGCTCTGATCGGCGTGCTTCGCGATCTCGGCGGCCGAGCTGAAGAAGCCTTCGGTGGTGTAGCCCCAGATTTCCCCGACCTTCTGGCCCACGTAGTAGTCCGTGAGGAAGCGGTCGGGGTTGTTGTACTTCAGGATCTCCGCGTTGTAGTCGGCGAGCGTGAGGCGCACGTTGTAGCCGAAGGGGCGCGCCTTCAGGCTGAAGTCGTCATGCCAGGCGAGCACCGCCTCCCACCCATTCGTCTTCATGTCGGCGTAATTCCCCCTCGGCGACGTCGCACCGAAGGTCGCCGGCAATGTCTGGCCGATCGTGTACATGTCGGTCGTGCGCCGGGAGAAGACGTCGCCGTTGAACTGCAGCTTCCCGGCGAGCATGTCGAGATCCATCCCGAAGTTGCGCGTGGTCACCGTTTCCCACGTCAACCCGTCCGGCAGCACCGCGGGCGCACCCGTGTACTGTGGTTGGATGCCGTTCAGGATGCGACCGGACTTCGTAATGCCGAAGTTCTCGTTGAAGGCGTATGCGGCGATGTTGCCGTTCCCCATCGACCCATACGACGCGCGGAACTTCAGGTCCGAAATGAAATTCTCGCTGACTTTCCAGAACGACTCGCGCGACGGACGCCATCCCGCCGAGAACGATGGGAAGAATGCGTAACGCTGGTCAGTCGGGAACTTGGAGGAACCGTCGTAGCGGCCGTTCGCCTCGAGCAGGTAGCGCTCGTCATAGCTGTAGTTCATCCGGTAGAAGCCGCCGAGAATCGCCCACTTCTCGTAGTTGCCACCAGTGGTGATCGACTGCCCGAGCGCGAGGTTGATGTTCTCCGCGTCGGGAAAGATCAGGCCGTTGCGCGCGACGTCGAGACGGTTGAAGGTGGACTGCTCGTAGTTGGTGCCGACGACCACGTTCACGAAGTGCTTGTTCGTGAAGACGGTGCTGTAATCGCCGTACAGGTTGCTCGCGAGATAGGTTGACTTGTCGTTCAGGTTGCGCAGGTCGTTGGTCGCGGTGCCGAGATACTCGATCACGCCTGGCGCGCGAGAATAGGGAATTTCGACGCGGCGCCGCTGGTCGTCGTCGGCCGTGTTTTGAAAGGTGAAGTCACCGTTCAGCTTGAACTTGTTCTGGAGAAAGGTCGCGGTGAGGCCCGTGGTGTTGCGCACGAGGTTCCGACTCAGGGCGCTCCCGTTCTTTCCGTAGTAGTAGTCGCCCACGGTATAGGCGCCCGACCAGGTGAGCGTGCCATCCTCGTTGAGCATCGGCTCGCTGGGGTGCCCCTCATCGGCGATATTTCTCCAGATGCCGCCGCCCTCGCCGATGTTCAAGGGGTTGAAGTAGTTCCTGTTCGACGCGACGAGGTTGTTGTTCATCGCCAGCCACGGGTACAGCTGGAGCGTCCCCACGGCGCGCAGGTTCAACATCCGGTAGTCATCGGAGCTGTAGCGAATGAGGCCCGGCTGATTGAGGTAGCGGCCGGAGATGAGAAAGCTCGCCTTGTCGGTGCTCCGCGACACCGAGAGGCTCTGCTCCGACGTCGGCGTCTGGTCCTTGTAGAGCAGGCCGTACCAGTCGGTATTGGCATAGTAGACGTACTGGCCATCGGGTCCGATCGACACCTTCGAGAGGCTCGGGTCCTTCGACCGCTTCTCGAACTCCGCGAGATACTGCTGCGAGAACGCCTGCGTCTTGTTGATGTTCTGCGGGTTCGTTCCTTCGAAGTTGAAGAACGACTCGTTGAACATCTTCGCGTAGATGTAGCCGTCCTTCACGTAGCCGGCGGGGACAGTGGGTGTGCGCTGCCCGTACTTTGCGTCGTAGGTGATGGAGAAGCCGTCTTTCGCCGGCTTCCTGGTCGTGATGAGGAGCACGCCGAACGCGCCGCGGGCGCCATACACAGCGGCAGACGCGGCGTCCTTCAACACCGAGATCGACTCGACGTCGTTCGGGTTCACCATGCTCGGGTCGCCCTCGACGCCATCGATGAGGATCAGCGCGGTGCCGCCTTGCCCGATCGACGTGGTGCCGCGGATGTTGATGCGCGGCGCCTGCGTCGGGCGACCGTCGAGGAGACGGATGTTGACGTTGGGGATCACGCCCTGCAGTCCCTGCGTGAGGTTGGCCATCGGCCTGTTTTCCAGCACGCTGGCGCCAACCTGATCGACCGCGCCGGTGAGGCTGCCACGCTTCTGCGTCCCGTAGCCGATGGCGACGACCTCGTCGAGCACCACAGCGCGCGTCGAGAGCTGGACGTTCAACGTCGCTGTTTCACCACGCACCACGGTCACGGTGCGCTCCGTGGCGGTGTAGCCGATCATCCGCACCTGCACCGCCTGGCTCCCGACGGGAACGTTGGCGATGGTGAAGCGCCCTTCCGCGCCGGTGGTCGCGCCGAGCTGCGTCCCGGCAATCCCCACCTGGGCGCCTGCCACCGATGCACCGGTGACGCCGATGGTGACGATCCCGCTGATGGTCCCGGTCTCACGCTGTTGGGCCTCGCTCGGCGCTGATGCGCACAACGCGAGGACCGACGCGAGGACGGACACGGACGTACATCTCATATCTTGCTCCGGGTAGGGTGGGACTACGGAAGCGTTCTGAGACTGTCACAATTTTGTAACGCCGCGGGACAAACGACGTTCGCTGGCATGCAAATACACGCCGCGACAACTCGCCGTCAAGAACGTGTGTTTCCAATCACTGGTCGGTATCGTCTGCGTGGTAACAACAAGTCCACGCCATCAATCCTTCTGATCACATCCATGCGACGGAGCGTGATGCGGTCGTATTCAGCTTCCAGTTGTCGAACGGCGTGAGGCGATCACGCCGCCTGTGGTCACGCGCAGCCTCGTACATTCTCGCGCTGTTGTCCGTCACCTTCGCTCATCCGGGCGACGCGCAAACGCCGCTCGACATCCGGGCGCTCGGCGCCCCCTCCTTCGAGAGCTACTCCGGACACGACGGGCTACCCGATGGCGTCATCACGTCGATTGGCGTCGACGCCGATGGTGTCGCGTATGCCGCGTCGCCCCTTGGACTGTACCGCTTCCTTGGCCATCGCTGGCAGCTCAAGGTCGGACCGGAGCACGGCACCGTCTACCATCGCATGCTGCTCGACGGTGCCGGCACACTCTGGGCGCCGACCAATGACAAGGACGTCGCGCTTCGCGACTCCAACGGATGGCGTTTTCTCTCTCGCGCCAACGGGCTGCCGTCCGACATCTATCGGGTGTCGGAAATCGAGGACGCCGCTGGGCGCACCCACACCTGGTTGCTCACGAATCAGAGCGGAATCTACGAGCGGCATGGCGATCGCTGGCTCGCTGATCCGGGCAACAGCTCCCTCCCCCGGGCGGCGTATCTCACATCATCCGCGGTCACGCACCAGCTCTTCGGCGAGCGGCGACAGTGGATCGGCACGGGAGAAACCGGCGTCATGTATCGTCGCGAGGGCGATTCGACGTGGCGACAACTCCAGGTGCCCGGACTCGCGCCCGGCCAGATCGAGGACGTCAAGAGCAGCGTCGACGAGCACGGTGAGTCGCTCTGGATCTCCGCGTTCGGCCAGGGCATCTATCGCATCGATCAGGGCGGCGTCCACCAATGGACCGTCGCGAGCGGAGACCTCCTGTCGAACGAGGTGTACTCGATCGCGATCGGACAGAGTGCGACGCGCGGCGTGACCGCATGGGTAAGCTCGCGGCGCGGCCTCGTGCGAATTCATGACGACGTCGCCGAAATCTTCGATCGACGGTACGGCCTTCCATCGGACCGGGTGCGCGATCTCTACCTGTGGCGCAGTCCGACTGGTGAAGAGATCCTCTGGCTGGCGACGGAGAGCGGTGTCGCGCGCGCCGTGTTCACCGAGGAACGGTGGCAGACCGCGAGCTTGATGGGGAGCAACTCCGTCGGGGTCTTCGGCGTGCGCGTCGAGAACGGGCCGCGCGGCGAGCGACTCTGGGTCGCAGCAAGCCGCGAAGGTCTCGGACTCTATGAAGACGGGAAGTGGCGGAAGTTCACGAAGGAGTCGGGTGACCTTCCGTCCAATGACCTTCGCATGATCAAGCGCGCCGTCGACCTCAATGGCGACGACGTGCTCTGGGCCGGTACGGACGCGGGCTACCTCATTCGCATCGACGAAGGACCGCGCTTCACCCGCATCGCCACTCCCTGGCCGATCGGACCGGGAGAAGGCACGCTCGACATCCTCGCGCGAAAGCAGGACGGCACGCGCGAGCTCTGGGTCGCGACACGCAAATCCGGCATTTATCGGTGGCGTGGTCGCGATGAATGGACATCCTTCCGCGCCTACGGCGTGGAAGGGGAGTGGCGCGTGTATTCATTCGCCGAGCAGGTGGATGGGAGCGGGCGCTCGTGGTTGTGGGCCGGTACGAATCAGGGACTCGCGCGCTTCGACGGTCGCACCTGGCACCTCATCCGCGACGTCGCCGGACTGGGCGCTGGCGGTTACCTCGGCGTCAGCTTCCCGCTCGTCGGCAGGCAACGACAGGTGCTCTGGGCTGGAACGACCTTCAGTGGCATCGTGAGGCTCGACGTCAGCGATCCGTTGAAGCCCGTCGTTCTTCCGGGCAGTGAATTGCCCGCCGGCATCGACGTCAACGTCTACGGTGCGTCGCCCGATGCCAAGGGGCGCATCTATCTGTGCACGACTGCCGGCGTGCAGCAACTGACCCCGGATTCGGCGGGGACAGGTTGGCGCAGCAAGGTGTTCGGCCGGCAGCAAGGGATGGTGCATGAGGAGTGCAACCTCAACGCGCAGTTCGTCGACAGCCATGACCGCTTCTGGACCGGCACGCTCGGCGGCCTCACCGTGTTCGATCCCGGCTCGGCGATAGTCGGAAGCCCGAAACGCCTGGAGATCGTTGAGGTGCGCGTCGACGAGCGACACGTGAGCACCGATTCGATTGAATTGTCGGCCGGTTCGCGCGAGCTGCGAATCGAGTATGCATTGCGATCGCTGCAGCGAGAGCCGGAGACCCGCTATCGCACGGAGCTCGTCGGCTTCGATCCCGGACCCACGGCGTGGACCGCGGAGCCGACGCGCGTCATGTCGTCGCTGCCACCCGGATCGTATCGGCTGAAGATCGAGGCGCGCGATTACGCGGGCGTGTTGTCGCGACCTGTGTTCGTGTCGTTCGACGTGCTGCCGGCGTGGTGGCAGCGGACAGTCGTCAGGAGTGCCGTTGCGATTGCCGTCGTGCTGCTACTCTTCGCTGGCGCTCTCGGGTGGACGCGTCGTCTTCGCATGCAACAGCAGCATCTCGAGACCGTGATCGCGACGCGCACGGAGCAGCTCAACGCGGCGAACGAGCGACTCGTCGAGCTCTCCTATACCGATGCGCTGACTGGCCTCGCCAACCGGCGGATGTTTCAGAAGCGGCTCGGCGAACTCGTCGCCCGTGACGGTGCGGAACCGTCCGCCGACACGAGCATCGCGTTCATCGATGTCGACTACTTCAAGGACGTCAACGATCGTCTCGGACATCCTGTCGGTGACGAGGTGCTGCGGACGATCGCGGCGAGCTTGAAGGCGTGTACGCCGGCGGGGGCATTGATCGCGAGGTATGGCGGTGAGGAGTTTGCGTGCTTGTTGCCCACAATGTCGCGTGACAAGGCGGTGAAGGTCGCCGAGAAGATGCGAGCGGATGTCGAGGGACGACGGATTCCTGTGCCGGGAACGCCGGAGTATGTGTCGGTGACGATCAGTGTTGGTGTGGCGGCTGCGGTGTTAGCGTCAGAGGCGGACATGCATGAGCTGCTGCGTCTCGCCGATGTCGCGCTCTATCGCGCGAAAGGCGACGGGCGGAACCTCGTGCGGACGTGACCTGGTGGCGGTTACGCCAGCCTCAGCGGGGCGAACCGTCTTTCCTGAAGAGACTGAGGTCGATCGCCGCTCCCATGGCGCGATAGCCCACGTCACCCGGATGAAGGTGATCGCCCGAATCGTACGCCTTGAGAAACTGTATCGGGTTCGCCGGATCCTGCGTGATCTTGTCGAAGTCGATCACGCCATCGAACTCCCCGCTGTTTCGCACGAATGAATTGACCGCCTCCCGACGCCCCTCGAGCACGGGCGTGAACGGCGCGCGCGGACTCGCCGGCGTGAGCGTCGCACCGATGATCACGATGCCGCGCTCGTGCGCCCGCATGATCAGCTGCCGATAGCCGCCAATGATGTCCTCGGCGGTGACGCCATCCACCGCGCTGCGCCCGATGTCGTTGATGCCTTCGAGCAGGATCACATGCGTGAGACCCGGCGTCATCAACACATCGCGATCGAAGCGCGCCAACGCACTCGGCCCCGATCCATAGGTGAGCACGCGCCCGCCCGAGATGCCCGCGTTCACCACCGCCTTCATCGGCTCCCCGCTCGCGAGCAGCCGCTCGGCGAGGATGTTCGGCCAGCGCGTGTTCGCGTCGCGCGACGACAGCGCGCCGTCGGTGAT